>CAJYVK010000189.1 GCA_913778455.1 uncultured Hymenobacter sp.
AACGTGTACGGCATCGTGGGATTGGCCAAGGCGCTCGAAATTGCCTGCCGCGACCTGGCCGAGCACCAACGCCACGTGCAGAGCCTGAAAAATCGCTTCATCCAGCAACTCCGGGCCGGCATCGAAGGTGTGCAGTTCAACGGCCTCTCAGCCGAGGCCGACCAAAGCCTCTACACCGTACTCAGCGTGAGCCTGCCGCCGTCGAGCATCAGTGAGATGCTGCTCTTTAGCCTTGATATCAATAAGGTGGCGGCGTCGGGCGGTTCGGCCTGCACCAGCGGTGCCCAGTTGGGTTCGCACGTGCTCGAAGCGCTGGGTGCCGATCCCAACCGCCCCACCGTGCGCCTTTCCATGAGCAAGCTCAACACCGAGGCGGAGGTAGATTACGCCGCCGCGCAGCTCATCAAGCTCTACGAGACGGTAGCAGCGCGCATGTAGCGGACGGGTATGGTTCAGCTTGACGGGTTCGAAAACCTTTAATTTAGGCTATACTTTTGGGCGGCCAGATTTACTTGTTGTAATCTGGCCGCCTTTTTATGTCTATTATGTCTCCGCCGCCCCGCCCACCCCGCAACCGCTGGCTGGCTGGCCGTTGGGTCCGGCGCTACTTCGGCTTTTCGCGGGTCGAAACGCGGGGCTTCGTGTTCTTGCTGCTGGGGGCGCTGGTCATCGCGGTACTGCCCGTGCTGCTGCGCCCTGCTGATCCCGAGTATCTGCCCGCCGCCGACCAGGGCCAGCTCGATGCCTGGGGGCGCGACTTAGCGGCCCGCCTCGACTCGGGCCGGGCGGCCAGCGCCCGCGCCTACGCCGAACGCTACCCAGCGCGAAATAGCCGGCAGCGCAGCCGCTACCCCGCCGTGCCGCAGCTACCGCTGGCGCCTTTCGACCCCAACGCCCTCACGGCCGAAGGCTGGGAGGCTCGCGGCGTGCCGCACTTCGTAGCCGGCCGCCTCGTCAAGTATGGGCAAACGGCCGGGGGCTTCCGAGCCAAAAGCCAGGTGCAGCGCATCTACGGCCTGTCCGATTCGGTGTACCAGCGGCTGGCCCCGTTCATGCAGCTGCCCGAGACGCTGCCGGGGCGCGGCAAGCAGTATGCTGCTACCCAGCCAGCCTTCGGGCAAAAAGAAGCGCTGCCCGGCCGCTTTCCCCGCAAGCCGGCGCACTTACAACCCTTCGACCTCAACCTGGCCGATACCACGCAGCTGATGCAGATCAAGGGCATCGGCCGGGGCCGGGCCAAGTGGATAGTGAAGCACCGCGCCGAGCTAGGGGGGTATTTGTCCGAAAATCAGTTGGCAGAGCTATTCGTGCTGCGTGACGCTCCCGACCTGGTAGACAGTCTGCGCAAGTACACCTTCGTGGCTAAGGGCTACGCGCCCCGGCCGGTGCTGGTCAACTCCGCCAGCTTCGACGAGCTCTGGCCGCACCCCTACGTGGGCAAGCCGCTGGCCCGCCTCATTGTAGCCTACCGCAAGCAGCACGGCCCCTTCGCCACGCCCGACGATCTGCGGCCGCTTAAGCTCTTGAAGGAAGATAACTTCGACAAACTACGCCCTTACGTGCGCTGCGAGTAGGCATTAGTCGATAAGTTAAGGTTTTTATTTAAAACAGTTCTAAATTGCGGTCGATTCTTCGCCCGTCTTATGAAAGTATTTTTCCGCCGCGTTCACCTGTACCTGGCGCTGGCCGCTGGCCTGGTTTTTTTTATCCAATGCCTCAGCGGCACAGTGCTGGTTTTTGAGGAAGAAATAACCCACGCCCTGCGGCCCGAGCGATACACGGTAACCGTGCCCGCTGGCCAGTCCAGGTTGCCGCTGGCGCAGCTGGCCAGCCAATTCCGGCAGGAGCATCCTAAAGATAAGATACTGGGCTTCAAAGTGTATGCTGATCCGGTGCGTACGGTAGAGCTTACTTATCGCGACAGCAAGGCCAAGCCCGGCAAGCCGCAAGAAGGCAACGCCCCCCTCGAGGCAATGGGAGCAAGCCAGCGCGGCGAAAGTCGGCCGGAAGGTGGTAAGGCAGAAAGCCGCGGCGGTGAGCCCGGCAAGGGTGGCAAGGGGCGCCCTGAGCGCGGTAGCACCGCTTACCTCAACCCCTACACGGGTCAGATCACGGCCCTGCAAAAAGACAAGCAGCTCCCGGTTTTTAAGGTAGCGGAGGACCTGCACCGTCGGCTGTTGGCTGGCGAGGTGGGTAAGGCACTTACGGGCATCGCCGCAATTTTTATCGTGATTATTACGGCTACGGGCATCGTGCTGTGGTGGCCCAAGACGCGGGCCATGCTTACGGGTCGGCTCCGCGTGAAGTGGGGGGCCAGCGGGAAGCGTCTCACGCACGATTTGCACGTAGTGTTGGGGTTTTATACGTCGCTTTTCCTGCTTGGGCTGGCGCTTACCGGGCTCGTTATGGCGTATGGCTGGGCGACTAAAGGGTTGTTCTGGCTGACTAATTCTGCGCCTACTACCGCGTTGGCCGCCCCGCGGTCGGCCGCGCCGGGCAGCCCGCTGGCCGTGGCCTACGACGCGGCCCTGCGCACCGGGCAGGCTACCTACCGCGCCGCCGAGTACTGGCGCGTGAGCGTGCCCAAAGACTCGGCCGCCGCCGTGGCGGTGAGTGCGCCGAGCCCGCTGCCGTTGCGCCACATGGGGCTCGATACCTTGTTCGTCGACCGTACTACCGGTGCCGCTCTAAGCCAGCACCTCTACGCTCGCCAAACGGCCGGTGCCCAACTGCGGCGCATGGCTAAGCCGCTGCACACCGGCGAAATCGGCGGCTTGTGGACGAAAATAGTGGCGCTCGTCGTGACGCTCGTCAGCCTTACGTTTCCCATCACCGGCGTGCTCATGTGGCTGAATCGCACGCGTAAGAAAGCCAAGCGCGCCGGGGTACCCGTAGTGGCGCAGCCGGTGGCAGGCTAGGCTGAAAAAGCTCGCGAAAAGGCCGGGGTCGCGGTGGTAATGCACCACTGCGGCCCCGGCCCTTTTCAACCGATTACCCCGTTATTTCTTACCCGCGCCCATCTCCAGGGTGCGCAGCTTATCGGCTCGCCAGGCGGTAAAGGCTACGATGGCCACGGTCATTAGCCCGCCGAAGACTACGCTGGGTACGGTGCCGATGAGCTTGGCCGCCGCGCCGCTTTCGAAGCTGCCAATCTCGTTGCTGGAACCGACGAAAATGCTGTTCACGGCCGATACGCGGCCCTTCATATATTCAGGGGTGAAGGTGTGCACCAGCGTTTGGCGCACAATAACGGATACCGAATCGAACACGCCCGTCAGGAACAGGAGGAAGAACGACAGGTACACGTTGCGCGACAGCGCAAAGCCGATGGTAGCCAGCCCGAAGCCCGCAACGGCCCACAGCATCTTACGGCCGGCTCCGCGCCGCAGGGGCGAGAAGGTAAGGAAAACGGCCATCATCACCGAGCCCACGGCGGGCGCGGCGCGTAGGTAGCCCAGGGCGTCGGGGCCCGCCTTGAGAATATCGGCGGCGAAGATGGGCAGCAGCGCGATGGCCCCGCCGAAGAGCACCGCGAACATGTCCAGCGACAAGGCAGCCAGCACTATCTGGTTGCCGAAGATGAACTTCACCCCGCTCAGAATGCTTTCGCCCAGCCCCAGCTTTTCGCCCTCGATGGCCGGCAGCTCGCGGCTGGCAATGCTGATAAACAGCAGCAGCGCCAGCCCCTCCATCACGACATCGACGCCGTAGGCAAATTCGATCCCCAGGTGCGCAAATAGTAACCCGCCAATGGCTGGCCCCAGCACCGCGCCGCCCTGCCAGGTAGTGGAATTCCAGGTGATGGCATTGGGTAACAGGCTGCGATCAGGCAGCAATTGCGGCATGAAGGAAAACACGGCCGGACTCAGGAAGCCCCGGGCAATGCCGCTCACGAAAATCACTAAATAGAGCGGCCACACCACCGTGGCGTTGAAGGCGCTCAAATGCAACTTGCCCGCGGCCAGCACCTGCGCCTGGCTGGGGTGCGAAAGCCAGTACAGCACCACGGCGCACAAGAACAACACCAGCACGGCTGGCACGATAATGCGCTTGCGCCGCACCGAGTCGGCCACGTGTCCGGCGTAGAGCGACACGGTAATGCTCGGAATAGCCTCAGCCAGCCCGATGAGACCCAGGGCCAGCGGGTCGTTGGTGAGCTTGAAAATCTGCCAGGCCACTACTACCCCCTGGATTTGGGTGGCGACGGTAAACAGCACCCGCGCCAGGATGAAGCGGCGAAAATCAGGCAGGCGAAGGGCGGCGTAGGGGTCGTGGGGGGCAGCAGGGGTCTCGGGTACGGACATGGGCGACAGTCGGGGCTAAAAAATATTAACTGCCCACAAGCGTAAAAGTATGCCTGCACCTCGCCGAAAGCGATTTAACCGTCAAACAGCCCGGATTTTACGCTTGGCTACTATTCCATATAACCACGGCCTCAGGCCACTGCACCGTTCTGATATAGCGGGCTTTATTGTCCGCCATTCAATCTCGACCAGGATAGTGCAGCGCGGACTTTGCAAGTCCGCGAGTGAGCGAAGCGAGCATCCTGCGTTATTGTGCCTTTACCCGCTCGCTCGCGGACTTGCAAAGTCCGCGCTACTGCTGTCTTTATGCGCACTGCTCCTTGGTCAGCGCCTCGTTGAGGCAGATGGCGGCCTTGCTGCCTTCGGCGGCGGCAATAAGCGCCTGCTGCTGGCCGGGCGTGGTATCGCCGGCGGCGTAGAGGCCAGCGATGCTGGTTTGCGCGTTTTTATCGACCCACACGGCACCTTTGCTTGTGATGGTGGCCCCGAGGTCGGCAGCCAGCGAGCTGCGCTGTTCCTGCGGGGCGTGCAGGAACAGCGCAGCTCGCTCTAAGTAGGAGCCGTCTTCAAACTCGACGCAACGCAGCAGGCCCCCAGGGCCGCCCACCAGGCGGGCCACTTTTTCCTGGCGCAGGCCGATGCCGTGCTGGCGCAGCCGCTGGCGGCCGTAGGCGGTGAGGTGGCCGGGGCCGTCGGTCACCACGACCAAGTCTTTGCTCCAGTTGGTGAGCAATAAGGCCAAGCCCACGGCGGCCTTGCCCCGGCCGTAGATAGCTAGCGGCTGGTCGCGCACCTCGTAGCCGTGGCAGTAGGGGCAGTGCAGCACGCCCGTACCCCACAGCTCGCGGAAGCCGGGTAGTGCGGGTAGCACGTCTTCGACACCGGTGGCCAGCAGCACCCGGTGCGCGGTGCCCGCCCAGGCGTGGCCCTGGCCGGTGGTGCCCTCAGCCCGGAAGCCCCGGCCCAGCCGGTGCAGCTTCGTGATTTTCAGCTCCCGGATGTCCACGGTGGGGTAGGGGGCCAATTGCTCGTGGCCCAGGGCCAGCAGCCGGGCCGGGCGCAGGCCGTCGCGGGTGAGAAAGCCGTGCACGGCGGGCGAGGGGGCATTGCGCGGCGCCCCGCCGTCGGCCAGCAGTACGCGGCGGCGGCAGCGTCCCAGCGTGAGGGCCGCGCTGAGGCCCGCGCCGCCCGCGCCTACTACGATAACATCATACTCCATAAGTGTTTCAGGCCGATTGAGGCGAGCCGCTAATTTGTACTAACTGCCCGCTATACTGCTGGAAGCGACCGGAAGGTTATAGGATACCCGTCGGCAGTAGCAAAAACGGCTCGCTCCGCAGCCCCGTCGATTAATTTTGACGCTGGGCAGCCCAGCTCCGTAGTACCTTATTTTTAGCCAATCCTATGCACGAGCTTTTTGCCGAAGGCCAGGCTTTTCGCGCCAATGGTCGCCTCTGGATAGAAGGTCCGGCCGACCGCTTCCTCGGCATCGGCCGCCTCGAACTGCTGGAGCAGATTCAGACCACCGGCTCTATTTCCAAAGCCGCTAAGGCGATGGGAATGTCCTACAAAAAAGCCTGGGACCTGGTAAGCTCGATGAATGCGCAGGCCCGCCAGCCGCTGGTGGGTGCCCAGGTGGGCGGGGCGCACGGCGGCGGCGCCGCCCTTACTCCGGCCGGGACGCAGGCCGTCGCCGAGTTCCGGGCCATGCAGGAGCGGTTTGCCCAGTTTTTGGCCGCCGAAACGGCCCGGCTCTACCAGTAGAATTCGTGCGTAAGCCGAACATTCAGCCGCGCCTACCGTTATATTGTGAAAAATATAACGCCCGCGACAGTGATAACACAGCTACTTACTATTCTCAGAGCGAGAATCTTGCCAATAGTCGGCTGGCTTTTAGTTAGTGTGGTGGGGGCATTCCCCGCTGCTCAGGCCCAACAATCTGCCGCTGATGCGGCGTTGCGTGTCGAGGGTTTAGTGGCCAACCCCCGCACCCTCACGGCGGCGCAACTAGCGGCGCTGCCCCATCACGAGCAGCGGACCATCGACAAGGAAGGCAAGCCGCACGTGTACCAGGGTGTGGCCCTGCGCGACGTGCTGCACTTGGCCGGTGCGCCGGAGGGTAAGGCCATTCACGGATCAGTATTGGCGCAGGCCGTGCTAGCCACGGCTGCCGACGGATACCAGGCGGTATTCGCGTTGCCCGAAATCGACGCTGATTTCTCGCCCCATACTATTCTGCTGGCTGACCACCGCGACGGGCAGCCCTTGCCGGCCCACGACGGGCCTTACCAGTTGGTAGTGCCTCTTGAAAAAAAGCCGGCCCGCTGGGTCCGGCAGCTTACTAGTCTGCGCCTGGTACGCGTGCAGTAGCCTCGTATTTACCCTTAACTCATATTCTGTGAAGAAAAAGCTACGCCTATTGCGCGGCTCGTTGGGCTGCGCCTCGGCCTTGGCGCTGGCTAGCCCCGCGCTGGCCCAAGCACTGCCTCCCCGCCCAGCCGCCCTACCCCGGCGCCCCGTTCCTGCCGATACGCTACACTCGGCGCTGAGCGAGGTAGTAGTGGCCGCCTCGCGGGTGGAAGAAAGCTTTTTGCAGTCGCCGGTGACGGTGGAAAAACTCAACGCGCGGGCCATCCGGCTGGCCCCGACGCCCTCGTTCTTCGATGCCATCGAAGGGCTGAAGGGCGTGCAGGTGCTTACGCCCAGCATTGCCTTTAAGGTGATAAACGCCCGGGGCTTCAGCAACACTACCAACGTCCGCTTCGCCCAGCTCGTGGATGGCGTGGACAACCAGGCGCCGCACATCGGCGGCCCCATCGGTAACGTGCTGGGACCGAGTGAACTCGATATCAATTCGGTGGAGGTGGTGCCCGGTACTGCCGCCGCGCTTTACGGCCTCAATGCTATCAACGGACTGGCTAATTTTCAAACGAAAAGTCCGTTTTCGTACGAAGGCTTGAGCGTGCGGCAGCTTACGGGCCTCAATCACCTCCACGACTCCAACGTGAAGACCTTTGGGGAAAATGGCTCGCCGACCAAGAGCTATTCCGAAACCAGCCTGCGCTACGCCAAGGTGCTAGTAGCTGATAAGCTAGCCGTTAAAATAAACGCTTCGTACTTGCGGGCTTATGACTGGGTAGCCAATGACCAGACCGATATCAACCCCAACGGTAACGCCACTACGCGCTTGTTCGGGGCCGATAATCCGGCCCAGGACCAGGTAAATCGCTACGGCAATGAGTCGTCGGATCGCACCACGCTCACGCTGGGCGGCAAGCAGTACTCGGTCGCCCGTACCGGCTACGACGAGCGCGACCTCGTAGACTATAACGTGCGGACGCTCAAGGCAGATGCCGCCCTGCACTATCGCTTCCGGCCCAGCGTGGAGCTGGCCTACACGTACCGCGTAGCGGGTTTCGACAACGTGTATCAGCGCTCTAACCGCTTCCGGCTGCAAGGCTACCGCTTGCAGCAGCACGCCCTCGCGCTCACTACGCCCGTGGTGCAGGCCCGCGCCTACCTCACCCAGGAAAATACCGGCCAGAGCTACAACCTGCGCTCGATGGGCGAAAACATTGACCGTAGCTACAAGCCCGACGCCACCTGGAACACCGACTTCAGCACTGCCTGGAACGCCGCCACGGCCGCCGGCCAGGGCGTAGCCAGCGCCCTGGCCACCGCTCGCGCCGCGGCCGATGCCGGTCGCCTCCAGCCCGGTACCGAGGCTTTTAACCAGCGTTTGGGCCAATTGCAGGCCGTGAATAACTGGGACGTGGGCGCCGCCCTGCGCGTGCGGGCCAGCCTGGCCCACGCCGAAGCCCAGGTAAACCTATCCGAAGCCCTGCGGCGCGGTGGCCGCGCCCTGCCCGCCGGCCTCGACCTGTTGGCCGGGGCCGACCACCGCACCTACATCGTGGTGCCCGACGGCAATTACTTCATCAACCCCAACCCCGGGAAAGATCCGCTGGCCGATGATCTCACGTACTCCAAAACCGGCGGCTTCGTGCAGGCCGGTGGGCGGCTGCTGGCCGAGAAGCTGCGCCTCACGGCCACGCTGCGAGTTGATAAAAACGACTACTTCAACGTGAAATTCAACCCGCGCTTTACGGCGGTTTATTCACCTACCCAGCGCCAGAATTTTCGGCTTAGCTACCAGAGCGGCTACCGCTTCCCGAGCTTGTTCGAAGGCTTTTCCAACGTGAACAGCGGCCAGGTGAAGCGCATTGGCGGGCTGCGGGTAATGAGCGACGGCATCTTCGAAAACAGCTACACCCGGGCCAGCATCGACGCCTTCAACGCCCAGGTGACGGCGGCCATCAATGCGAATACCTCGACCCAAACCACGGCCCAAAAGCGCCAGGCAGCTATTCTGGCCAATCAAGGCACGCTGACCAAGAACCCGTACACCTACCTCCGCCCCGAATACATTCGCTCGCTCGAAGTCGGCTACAAGGCGGCTCTGGGGGCGGGCGGGCGGCTGCTGGTCGATGCCGATTTTTACTACAATTCGTACCGCGATTTTATCGCGCAGGTCGAGGCCTACGTGCCCCAGACGGCGGCCGGCGTAGCTCTCACTACCGGCACCGACCTCAATACTATCGCCACCGCGCTCAACGCCCGGAGCGGCCAGGCCCGCTACCGCCTCTGGACTAATTCGCAGAGCCAAGTGTACAACTACGGGGGCTCGGCTGGGCTGCGCTACGAGGTGGGTCGCGGCTACTTGGCCGGCGGCAACGTAACCTACACCCGCCTCGACCGCACCGAAAACGGCGATGGGCTCGAAGATGGCTTTAACACCCCCCGCTGGGCCTACAACCTCAGCCTAGCCAACGAAGACGTCTATCGCAATCTGGGCTTCGGCCTGAATTTCCGCCACCAGGTGAGCTACTACTCCCAGACCTTTTTGGTCAATGGCACCGTGCCGGCTTACAGCTCGCTCGATGCCCAGGTGAGCTACCACCTGCCCGCCGAGCAAGTGCGTCTTAAGCTGGGGGCCAGCAACGTGCTCAATCGCTACTACGTCAGCTACCTGGGTGGGCCGAGCGTGGGTGGCCTCTACTACTTGGCCGTGACGTATGGGCTGTAGCAAGCAGTGCAGAATTAGGAGGCCCATCCAGGCATGATCAGCCCCGCCCGGCGATGAGTTCCCCCGCTTGGAAAAGAGTGTAAGTATCCCAAGTCTGGCTATGATGAGGTCATGGGCAGTTGGCTGGCCCACGAGGTAGCGCCTGCCTAACCCCGTTTCGACCCGGCATACTCAACACAATAGCTACCGCTGACTTCCTCGCTGCGCCAGTAGGTTTTCGACTTTCGGCCACCAGGCTCGCACTTTGGGCAGGCGCAACTGCTGGCCGTTGAAGCGCTGCACGCCGTACTCGTGCCCACCAAGCTCTCCGAATCCCTCCGCCACCCGCACTCGATAGTCGGTATCAACCCAGATTAAATGCTGGTCAATCGCTCGGTGTAGGTTCGGGCACAGCGCTAGGCCGTTGCCAATGGTATCATCGTGGCTTTCCGACCAGGGCACGATATGACAGGCGTCAAGTAGGGGAGCCGTGCCTTTGGTACTCACTAGCTGCAAGCCCGATATCGCGCAAGTGGAGTCGTAGGCGCGTAGTACTTCGCGTACGAAGACCGCGCTCCGCACCAATGTCTCTGGCTCGTCCGCTGCTAACGCGACTTGCTGGTACACTGCCACCGGCTCCTCCAGCATCTGCCGACCTATTGCTTCAAGTTTTTCCTGGCCAGCTCGCGGGCGGAAATGGTGGCGTGTCAGTGGGAAATACCGCGTGAGCAGTGCCTGCCGAACATCCTCCCGAGCCACTGGCTGCTGCAACAACTCCCACAGGGGCGCATCCAGCCAGGCATAGGCGATAACGTCCAGTAGGTGCCCAAAGCTGCGCACCGAGCGGGCAGAGGTCAGGATTAATTCCTTCCCCGGTTTAGCGTGCAAATGCCAAAAACCACTGCTCTGTAAATGATAGAAAGGGAGTTGGAACGGGCAAGTCGCATATTCCGGTCCTGGGCTCAGCAACTGACAATAGGCTTTGAAAGCAGCAATCAATTCCGGCGTAATCTCGATGCGATTATCTTGAATCAGTCCTTCCTCTACGCCTTCCAATACCGCTAGCAGCAGCGCTGGCTTGTAAGGTGATTCCAATCGCACTCCGCTCACCTTGTGGACATCTACTCTGAGCCTAGTCAGCCGAGCTAAATAAGCAGGGAGGTATTGCACGGACTTGCGAATGCTGTAATTTATTGATAATTACACTTCAGATGTATGAAGTGTAGTGCCAACCCATACCAGTGACTATCGAAATAGGGATGGCCTAGTGGTAAGTTTTCTGAATAAGGATGTAAGCCAGACGGACTAACTACCTTCTTGCCTTGCTAGGCAATAGAATACTACGGAGACAGAATTACTAAAGCTTAATTAAGCATTGTGCGCCCGCGACTGTATAAAATATTGTGCTTCCGTAAATTGCTGTGCAAGCCGAAAGCAAAACAGCCACTCAAATGAAAATCTGAGTGGCTGTTTCATAATGAGCGAGAAACGAGGTTCGAACTCGCGACCCTCAGCTTGGGAAGCTGATGCTCTACCAACTGAGCTACTCTCGCAGGGGGACTTGGTAGGACAAAGGTAGTGCCAGCGAGTCAAATAGCAAGCGGCGGAACAGGAAGCTACTTCACTGGGTTTGGGAGGTGCTTATGAACCGCCGTCCCTCTCGACCTATTCTTTCTCCGGCTTCGCGCCGCTTGGTAGCCGGCCTGCTGATTGCCGCTGGTATTTTGCTGGTAATCGGAGAGTTGCTGCGTGTATACGTGCTGTACGTGTACTGGCGGCAGTTGGGCACGCTGGACTACAGAGCGCTGGCAATGGTCAGCCTGGGCTTGGTGGGCGGCGTGCTTACTACGTATATCGGCTGGCGCGTGGGGCAGGCGGGTTAGCCCGGCAACCCGGCCGCCGGGTGCACCTTTGTAGCATGTCTTCGCCCCTCCGCATCTCCATTGCCAAGGCCAATCCGGCTACGGCTACCAAGCTGGCCGCCCTGGGCCGCCAAACGTTCATCGAGACTTTCGCCGCTAGCAACACGCCGGCCGATATGGATGCGTTTCTGGCGCAGACGTACGGGGCCGATATTCAATTGGGGGAGTTACAGCAGGCTCGCTACACGTTTTTGATGGCGGAGATGCAGGGGCAGCTAGTGGGCTACGCCAAGCTGTGGCGCGACTCCGACCTGGGGTTGACGGCGGGCGATACCGCTGCCGGTCGCTTAGAGGTGAAGCAGCTCTACGTAGCTCAGGAGTGGATTGGTACCGGCCTGGGGGCGGCTCTCATGCGGCGCATACTCGACCTGGCGCAGGCTGAGAACTGCACTGCCGTGGTGCTAGGCGTGTGGGAGCACAATGAGCAAGCCAAGGCCTTCTACCAGCGATTCGGCTTTCGCGAAATCGGGGAGGTGGTTTTCCTGCTGGGCGCCGATGCGCAGCGTGACTTGGTGCTGCGTAAGGGGTTAGCCGGCAGAGTTAACTCTTAGTCGGGAATAGGAGAGTAGGGTAGAACCTTTGGATATTCTCTTCATTGGGCCTACATTTGGTCGGGCTGCAATACCTTATCAATCAGCAGCCTCTACCTTTCTTCTTATCTATGATAAACAACTACTTGCGCCTAGTGCGTGTAGTGGGCTGGCTAGCTCGTTGCTGGCGGCCCGCCTTGTTGGTCGTGCTAACCGGCCTGCTTTCTCTGGGAGCTTATGCTCAAAAAATATCAGGTAGCTTTTTTAGCGATGACGCGGGTGCCAAGCGGGCGGCTGACGCCTCGCCGCTAGCCTCGGCACTTCGGGCTTCGCGCTCACTCACACTCAACGAGCCAGGCCTGCGGGCCTCCCTTGCCACCGCTCCGAAGGAAGGTCGCACCGGCGCCGCGCTGCTCGTGACGCTGCCCCTGCCCGACGGTACCAATGCCCGCTTCCGGGTGGTGGAATCTTCCATTATGGCGCCCGATCTGGCGGCTCAGTTTCCCAATATCAAAACATACACCGGTGTGGGCCTCGACGACCCCTCGGCTACTCTGCGGCTCGACTTCACGCCGGCTGGCTTCCACGCGCAGGTATTATCGGCTACTACGGGCTCGTTTTTCATCGACCCCGTCAGCCGCACCGATAGCCAGCACTACCTCAGCTTCTGGAAGCGCGACATGCCCGGCCGGAGCTTTGGCTGCGACGTAAAGGCGGGCGGCGGCCCCGGCCGCCGCGACGCCGCCCCCAGCGGCCTGCGCACTAGCGGCCCGGTGCTGCGCACCTACCGCCTGGCCCTGGCTGCCACCGGGGAGTACACCGCCTTTCAGGGAGGAACTGTTTCGGCAGCTTTCGCGGCGATGGTGACTTCGGTAAACCGCGTGGTAGGCGTGTACGAGAAGGAACTGGCGGTCCGCATGGTGCTGGTGAGCAATACCACCAGCCTTATCTATACCAACGGGACTACCGACCCCTACACCAACAACGACGGCAGCACGCTGCTGGGAGAAAACCAGACCAACGTAGATAGGATCATCGGCTCGGCCAACTACGATATCGGCCACGTATTTAGCACCGGCGGTGGTGGCATAGCCGGGCTGGGCGTGGTGTGCCGCAACGGCCAGAAAGCGCAAGGCGTCACCGGCAGCTCACGCCCGGTGAGCGATGCCTTTGATATCGACTACGTCGCCCACGAAATGGGCCACCAGTTTGGCGGCAACCACACCTTCAACGGGGTGAGCGGCGCTTGTAACGGCAACCGCAACCCGAGTACGGCCTTCGAGCCGGGCTCGGGCTCGACCATCATGGCCTACGCCGGTATCTGCACCAGTGCCAATGATCTGCAACCTAATTCGGACCCGTATTTCCACGTGGCCAGCTACGATGAGATTCAGGCCTACATTGCCACTACCAGCTGCGCCGCTACGGCCAGCACCGGCAACGCGTCGCCCCTCATCACGCTGCCGGCCAGCGGCAAAGTGCTGCCCATTGGCACGCCGTTTAAGCTTACGGCTAGCGCCTTTGACCCCGACAATGGGGCCTTGAGCTACTGCTGGGAAGAGTATGACCTGGCATCGGCAGGCGGCGCGCCCGCCGATGCCCAGGTGGTTGGTGTCGCCGCGCCACTGTTTCGCTCCTTCAACCCAACCGCCGACCCCACGCGGTATTTCCCGCGCCTGCCCAGCTTGGTAAATAATACGACCGTATTTGGCGAGCGCCTGCCCACGGTGACGCGCCCGCTGAAATTCCGCGTGACCGTACGCGACCAGAACAACGGTAGTCAGGGCATTATCGGCGGCGTGAATAGCAGCGCCATCGTGACGCTGAGCACCATCAGCACGGCCGGGCCCTTCCGGGTTTCTTATCCCGATACTACGGGCCTGAGTCTCGCTGGCGGCAGCAGCCAAACCATCACCTGGAAAGTGGCGGGTACTACTGGCAACGGCGTAAACTGCGCCAACGTGAATATTCGCCTCAGTACCGATGGCGGCCTGACGTACCCCACGCTGCTGCTGAGCGGTACGACCAACGACGGCTCGGAGGCCGTAACGCTGCCTAACCTGGCCACCACCACGGCCCGCATCATGGTGGAAGCTGCGGACAACTACTTCTTCGATATTTCGAATTACAACTTCGCCATCACGAGCAGCGCAGTCTGCGCCGCCCCGAGTGGTTTGACCGTAAGCAACGTCGCACTCTATTCGGCAACGCTAAACTTTACGGGTAGTGGCGCGGCCAGCTATAACATCCGCACCGAGCCTGCTTCTACCACCCAGACGGTGACTGGTACCACGGCCAGCCTGACGGGCCTCACGGCCGGTACCACGTACCGGGTATTCGTGCAGGCCGACTGCGGCACCGGCGGGCTGTCGGAAGAAGCCAGCACCTCGTTCTCCACCACGGCACCTTCGGTATGCGATGCCCCGACCAACCTGCGCCAGGTAGCCTCCTCTGCCACGACAGCCACTGTTTCGTTTACGGCCAGTGCGTCGGGACCAGTCAATTATACCGTGACGACCTCGCCGGCCACCACTACCCTGACCGTTACGAGTTCGCCCTTCACCCTCACGGGCCTTTCGATTGGCTCGACTTACACGGTAAGCATTAGCAGCAATTGCAGCACGCCGGGGTTCAGCCCCGTGGAAACGCTGACGGTGTACACCCAGCCCGCCAACGATGAGTGCGTCGCCGCCGTGGCGCTGCCCGGTGGACCGGGTTGCAATTCCATCAGCGGCAGCGTATTGGGCGCTACGCAGTCGCTGCCGCCCAGTACGTGCAGCGGAGCCGCCAGTACTTCGGCCAATGACGTATGGTACAGCTTCGTGCCCAGTGGCCCGATCTACTCGGTTTCGGTTAGCAGCTCGTTCGATGCCGTAGTAGAAGTATTCAGCGGCGCTTGCGGTAGCCTGAGCAGCGTAGACTGCGTTGACGATGTTGCTGCTGGCACCGAAACGCTGAATGTAACTACCCTGACGCCCGGCCAGACGTACTACGTGCGCGTGTCGCCTTACAACGGCGTCGCCGGCAGCGGCGACTTTACGCTGTGCGCCCAAGCCCTCGAAAACCTGGTCGTAAGCGCACCGCAGGCCATTGGTGGAACGTACTACAACGTCACGGTGACGAGCACCGGCGCGGCTACGCTGAGCAGCGACCTCAACGTAGTAGGTGCCATGACGGTGCAGGATGGCGGCTCTATCACCACCGATCCCGTAGCGTACTACATTCAGGGCTCGGGTAGCTTCGAGTTGCAAGCCGGTGCGACGCTCATCGAAACGAACGCGGCGGGCATAACCAACACCGGTAGCGCCGGATTCAAATTCTCAAAATCGACGCCTTCGTTTAGCACCGATGCCAACTACGTGTTCGCCGGTGGGGGCAATCAATCGACGGGTGCGCTGCTGCCCCGTAGCGTGCGCAACCTCACCGTGGACAACGGGGCTACTCTTACGCTGACCAACCGCGTGGACGTGGCCCAGGTAGTGCGTTTGCAAAGTGGAAACATCAGCCAGGTTAGCTCCGGGAACCGCCGCCTGCTCCTGCGCTCGACGACGGCTGGCACGGCTTTAATTGACAATACCGGGGGCGTGGTCAACGGTTCGATTGGGGCCATGCAGCGCCTCATCACGGGTGGGGTTGCCACCACGGCTTATCGTCACTATAGCTCACCGGTGGCGGCGATGTCGTTCGATAGCCTGCGTTCCGGCGGTTTTGTACCAGTAATAAATTCGGCTTATAACGCAAGCGCTACGCCCGGCACTACTGCGCCCTTCCCCACGGTATTTGGCTACGACCAGGGCCGGATTGCCACGGCAACTTCCAACTACGGCGACTTCGACAAGGGGTGGTTCTCGCCCGCGGCTCTTTCCAGCACCATGACTCCGGGCCAGGGCTACACCGTGCAGGCTCCGGCCTCGACGCGTCCCGTCCGCTTTACCGGTGCCTTCAACAACGGGGCCCAGAACTCGGGTACGCTGAGCCGCGGCCCCGCCGCCGATGCCGGCTGGCAGCTGCTGGGCAATCCGTACCCCAGCCCCCTCGACTGGAGCACCGTGGACGCCACCCAGCGCCCGGGCATGGATGCCGCCATCTACGTCTTCCAGAGCACCGGGCAGTATACGGGCACTTATCGCAGCTATACCAACGGCGTCGGGATTTCGCCGCTGGTAGAGGCGGGCTCGGGCTACTTTGCCCGCGTCTCGACCGCCGGTGTCGATGGCGCCGTGAACCTGACCAACGCCAACCGCGTCACCACCTTCGGCACGCAGAACGCTTTCGGCCGCACCGCCGCCGACCAGCGCCCGCAGCTACAGCTGCGCGTAACGAACGCCGACCTGGCCGACGTGACCTACCTCTACTTCGAAAATGGCGCCACTGCCGCCGTGGAAGCTGAGCGCGATGCCGTGAAGCTGGCTAATCCCTCGGGCCTGAGCCTGGGCACCCT
Organism: uncultured Hymenobacter sp.; assembly: GCA_913778455.1. GTDB lineage: Bacteria > Bacteroidota > Bacteroidia > Cytophagales > Hymenobacteraceae > Hymenobacter. The sequence continues at coordinate 16,263 of CAJYVK010000189.1, forward strand.
GGCCGGGGCGACGCCGCTGGCCATCCAGGGCCTGGCCCCGCTCACCGGTACCGCCGAGGTGGTAATTCCGCTGGCGCTGGCTACCCCGGCCGCTGGCAGCTACGCCTTCGAAGTAGCCGACCTGGCCAACTTTGGCGGCATGACCATTTACCTGCGCGATACCGAAACCGGTACCCAGCAGGCGCTTGCGGCCGGTGGCCGCTACGCCTTCACGCTGGCTGCGGGCGCGACTGCTACCGGGCGCTTTGCGCTGGTGCTGCGCCCGACCGGGGCATTGGCTGCGACGTCGGCTCTCTCGGCCAGCACGGTCAGCCTGTTTCCGAATCCGGCCCACGGTAGCTTCACGGTGCAGCTGCCGCCGTTGGCGGGCCAGTCGGCGGTGCAGGCTACGCTGCTCAACGTGCTGGGCCAGTCGGTGGCCAGCCGCCGCATCGCCCTCACCGCCGCCGGTGCCAAAGCCGACTTCGACACCCGCAGCCTCGCCCCCGGTGTGTACGTGCTGCGCCTCGCCGCCGCTGGCCAGACGATGGTACAGCGCGTGACGGTAGAATAGCCTCGACGCTCGCTTGCGGCACTAAAAAGGCCCGCACCACCGTGGTGCGGGCCTTTTTTACTTTGAAAGTAGTTGGAGTGAGCTTGAGTAGCCGAGGGAGGGTGCCCCCAAGCTCCAGCTCGGGAGGGCGGCCGGGGAGAGATAGATGCGTAAGCTCCCTAACCGCGCTCCCAAGCTGGAGCTTGGGGGTACACTACACGCAGAGCTGCCAACGAAGTGGATATCCTCTTTTCTCCATTCTTATCTCTCATTTGACCAGCAAGGTGAGTGGTTTTTAAACCGTCTGCCAGGCTCGGGACAGCCCATAAAAAAACCCGGCCGTCATAGTTGAGTATGACGGTCGGGTTTCAGCGTAAAAGCAATCTTATAAAGCTGCTGGCTCCTCCTGCTCGAAGAAGCTGGCCTCCGGGTGCTCGCCCGCCGCCCGTTGCGTAACGTGTCCGGCCAGCCAGTAAGCAAACCCCGCGAAGAAGGGGGCCGCCAGTACATCGTACGTGTAGTGCACGCGCTGCACCAGCACCAGTAGACCGATGAGCAGCGCCGTCATCCCCAGCAGGGGCCGCAGCCAGCGCCCACGCACCGCCAGCGCCAGAATAGCTACCGTAGCCGTGTGCCCCGAAAAGAATAAGTCCTTAGTAATGGCGGCGTCGCCAGCCTGAAAAAACGCGGCCGTAAAGGGGTCGGGCATGGGCACCAAGTCGAGGGGTGGCGAGAGGGGCACCAGCCAGATGGCCAGCATGCGCAGTGCGAGCAGGATAAAATAGCCCCACAGCCCGCGCAAGAATAGCGCCGGGTGCCGGGTAAGCCAAGCCACGGCCGCCAGTACCCCGCCGTACATGAGCACGAATACGGGTACGGCCACGTCGTAGCGGGGCAGCAGGTGCAGCAGCGGGTCGGCCAGTACGGGGCCGGGCCGCTGCTGAATGGCCGCGAAGAAGCCTGGGACGAAAGGCATCAGTCCCGCAAACCCCAGCACCAGCAGCAGCCAGCTCAGCCGAAACGCCGGCCGGGCCAGGGCCGGCCCCCAGGCGTCGGCCAGGGGCAGCTGCGCCTCGGCGGCAGCGGCACTAGAAGCGGGCGGAGCAATGGGAGCGAGGGGCATGGCGACAGGTGCTAAAGACTGGTTGGCGTGAATCCGACAAAAATAAGTCCAACCCGGCGCTTGTCAATACTAGTTCCTTCGCAACCAATGATGTGGCTAGCGTTGTGATGTTGTTACTATTCTGTGTCGGCGTGCCGGGGCCGCGGGCGGGCGGCCGTACCTTGGCCGTTATGAAACACGCGCTTTCCTTTCTGCTGAGCAGCCTTGCCCTGGGGCTGCACGCCCCGGCTGCCCACGCCCAAAACGCCGCCCTCGCTGCCCGTATCGCGCAGCTAGCCGCCGCCGAGCAGCCCAAAGTAGTGGCCTGGCGGCACGACTTGCACGAGCACCCCGAGCTGGGCAACGAGGAAACCCGCACGGCGGCGCTCATCGCCACCCAGCTCAAAGCCCTGGGCCTGGAAGTGCAAACCGGCGTGGCCCGCACCGGCGTAGTGGGCCTGCTCAAGGGTGGCAAGCCCGGCCCCGTGGTGGCGCTACGGGCCGACATGGACGGCCTGCCCATCACCGAGGCCAGCGGCCTGCCCTACGCCAGCGCCGTCAAAGCCACCTACCTGGGCCAGCCGGTGGGCGTGATGCACGCCTGCGGCCACGACACCCACGTAGCCATGCTGCTGGGGGCCGCCGAGGTACTGAGCAAAATGCGAAAAGACCTGCCCGGTACCGTCAAGTTTATCTTCCAGCCCGCTGAGGAAGGCTCGCTGCCCGGCACGGTAGGCGGGGCCAAGCTGATGGTGCAGGAGGGCGTACTCGAAAACCCCAAGGTTGATGCCATTTTCGGGCTGCACATCTGGGCCTCGGCCCCGGTGGGCCAGCTGCAATACCGTCCCCGGGGCGAGATGGCCAGCTCCGACCGTTTTTCTATTAAGATCATGGGCAAGGGTGCCCACGGCGCCAAGCCCTGGGCGAGTATCGACCCGGTAGTAACGGCCGCCGAAATCATCACCGCGCTTCAGACCATCGTGAGCCGCCAGGTAGACCTTACGCAGGATGCCGCCGTGGTAACGGTAGGTACCGTGCAAGCCGGCGTGCGCTACAACATCATTCCGCCCGATGCCTCGCTCAGCGGGACCATCCGGGCCTTCAGCCCTGAAACCCAGCAGCGCATCTGGGCAGCTATCAAGCGCACCGCCACTGGCATAGCGGCGGCCAACGGGGCCACTGCCGAGGTGGGTATCGAGCCCTATGTGCCCGTCACGTACAACGACCCGGCCCTCACGGCGCGGATGCTGCCCACGCTTCAGCGCACCGCTGGGGCGGCCAATGTGGTGGAAATAAAGGCCGTGACCGGGGCCGAAGACTTTGCCTGCTACCAGGAGAAGGTACCGGGCCTGTTCATTTTTCTGGGGGGGACGCCGCCCGGTACCGATTTCAGCACCGTGGCCGACCACCACACGGCGGGCTTCAAAGTGGATGACAGCGCCTTGCCGCTGGGAGTGAAAACGCTGGCAACGCTGGCTGTCGATTACTTGAGTAAGAAATAACTGTAGGGTAAGCTTTAGCTTGCCCGGCGCTCGGTGGGTTGTCGCTCGTCTGACGCCGGGCAAGCTCAAGCTTACCCTACAGTTTTCAGTCGTTGTGTACCAAGGGTTTGCCGTGGCCTTTGCCCAGCGAGAATTCGGCTTTAAAGCCCAGCGTGGCAAAGGCGTCGAGCACCTTGGGATTGCCGCGCTGGCTGATATCGTCGAGCATGTCGGTGCTGGTGAAGTAATACAAGCCTTCGAGCGTGAAGGCCAGGCGCTGAGAAGCCCGGAGGGTGACGCCGCCCCCCAGCGGTAGTACGCCGGCCAGCGCCGGGTACATATTGCGCCCCTCAGGTGCCAGGGGTTGGTTGTACTGCCCCGCCGCGGGCTTAAATAGCAGGGCTCCTACGCCCGCCTCCACAAAAACCAGCACCGGCATCTCCTTGTGGTTGGGGCCGAGGTAGAGGCTTTTATCGGCAAACAGGTTGTAGCGCAGACGGCCGGTGAGCATGCCGTCGTCGCTGCTAAAGTCGTAGCCACGCTCGGGAAAGCGGTCTACTGCCTTGAGGTGGAAGTAGCTCAGGTCGGCCACCACGGTGACGTGCGGGCTGAGGGGTTTGGCCAGCCCGGCGTTGATGCCCACCCGCAGGGTATTGTCCTTGAGCCGGTCGGTAAGGTCGCCGTTGTAATAGGCCACGTTCAACCCAAAATTGACGCGTAGCGGCAGGCGGCGGTAGGGCTGCCCGGCGGTGGTAAAAAAGCGGCGGGGGGGGCGGTAGCCCGGGGGGGCAGCTACCGCGGCCAGGCTGCTACTCAGCAGCAAGCTCAGTAAAAGGGTTCGCATCGGCAAGAAAAGTAGTGCGCTCGGTAGCCAGCTAAACGGAGCCGGCGTAGGAAGCCCCATACGGCGGAGGCGGGCCGCTCGTTGGCCCCGCCGGGCGGGCAGCGGGGCAGTATCTTGCGGGCTCTACTTGGTTTGCCTGCATGATACTTCGCTTTTCCCTGCCCTACCGCACCACCTACGGCCAGCGCCTGGTGGTTTGCGGCTCCTTGCCCGCGCTGGGCCACTGGAACGTAGCCCACGCCCTGCCCCTTGCCTACGACGAAGCTACCACCCGCTGGAGCGGTGAAGTAGAGGTGCCGGCTGCCACCCCCGAGGTGAGCTACAAGTACGTGCTGCTCTTCGAGGGCGGCGGCGTAGTATGGGAATGGGGCGACAACCGCCAGCTACCCCTGCCCGCCGACGCGGCCCCGGCTGCCCTGGCCGTGCGCGACTTTTGGCGGGCCCCGGCCCAGCCCGACAACGAGCTGTTCACGGCGGCCTTTACCAAGGCGCTGTTTCGGCGGCCGGCCCCGCAGCCGGGCATTGGCACGGCCAGCCCGGCTAAGAAACCCACCGGCAAAGGCAAAAAATCCGCTCCGGTCGCTGCTCCCGCGCCCGCTACCGTGCGCTTCCGCCTCGAAGCGCCCCGCGTCGACCCGCACCATCAGGTGTGCGTGCTGGGCTCCGACCCCGCGCTGGGCAATTGGGATAATACCAACCCGCTCATTCTCTCCGACGCCGCCTACCCCGCCTGGCAGGCCGACCTGGCCCTGCAAAGCCCCGACGCCGAGCTGCGCTACAAATACGGCCTCTGGAGCCCCGAGCGCCACGCCGTGGTGCAGCTCGAAACCGGCGACGACCGGGTGCTGCCCGCCGGCACCAGCCAGCCCGGCACCCTCACCGTGCTCGACGACGAGGGCTTCCGCTACGCGGCCCAGCCCTGGCGCGGGGCCGGCGTAGCCATGCCCGTGTTCTCGCTGCGCAGCGAAAATGGCCTGGGCGTGGGCGAATTCAGCGATCTGAAGCTGCTCATCGACTGGGCCGCGAAAACGGGCCTTAACATGGTGCAGATCCTGCCCATCAACGATACCACGGCTACCCACACCTGGGTCGATTCGTATCCTTACGCCGCCATTTCGGTGTTTGCCCTGCACCCGCAGTACCTGCACCTAGAAGGCATTGCCGAGCTCAAGGCCAAGGCGGCCCGCGCCGAGCTGGCGAAAATCAAGGCCGAGCTGAACGCCAAGGATTTCGTGGACTACGAGGCCGTGATGAACGCCAAGTGGAAATTTCTCAAGCTGTTGTATCAGCAGGAGAAAAAGAAATTCTTGGCCGACCCCGAGTTCCATAAGTTCAAGGCGGAGCAGGCGAGCTGGCTGATTCCGTACGCGGCGTTTTCGGCGCTGCGCGAGCGCTTCGGTACGGCCGATTTCCACCAGTGGCCCCGCGAGTTTCACGCCCCGGTGGGCCTGGCGGCGCTCACCGACGAGCACGGCCCCGACTTCGACGAGTTTGGCCTGCACTTCTTTACCCAGTTTCACCTCGACAAGCAGCTGCGGGCCGCCGTGGACTACGGCCGCACCAAGGGCGTGGTATTGAAGGGTGACCTGCCCATCGGCATCTACCGCCACTCGGTCGATGCCTGGACCCAGCCCGAGCTTTACCACATGGACCAGCAGGCCGGGGCACCGCCCGACGATTTCTCGACCAGCGGCCAGAACTGGCGCTTCCCCACCTACAACTGGGAGCGCATGGCCCAGGACAACTACCAGTGGTGGCGCCAGCGCCTGGGCCACCTGGCCCGCTACTTCGACGCCCTGCGCATCGACCACATCCTGGGCTTTTTCCGCATCTGGGAAATGCCCGAAAACTCGGTCGAGGGCCTGCTCGGGCACTTCGCCCCGGCCCTGCCCCTGCACCGCGACGAGATTCAGCGCCGGCTGGGGTGGTTTGACTACGGCCGCCTCTGCGCCCCCTACATCCGCTGGCACTTGCTGGAGCGCACTTTCGGCGGCGAGGCCCAGGCCGTGTTCGACGAGTTTATGGTGGCTGACCAGTACGGGGCCATTCAGCTCAAGCCGCAGGTGAGCAGCCAGCGCCTCATCGAAACCTACGTCGATGAGCAGCTTGCTACCCACCCCGAGCGGGCGGAGTTCCTGCTGCGGGTGCGGCCGGGCCTGTACCACTTCGTCAACGAGGTGCTGTTCTTGCCCGCGGGCAACGACTACTATCACCCGCGCATCACCCTCAACAAAACCGCCAGCTTTGCCGAGCTGGCCGACGACGAGAGCCGCCGCCGGCTCTACGACGACATCTACGTCGATTACTTCTACCACCGCCACGAGGAGTTCTGGCGCGAGCAGGGGCTCATCAAGCTGCCGGCCGTGCGCTACGCCACCGACATGCTCATCTGCGGCGAAGACCTGGGCATGGTGCCCGCCTCGGTGCCCGGCGTGATGCACCAGCTCGGCATTCTGGGTCTCAACATCCAGCGGATGCCCAGCAACCCCGCCACCGAGTTTGGCCACCCGGCCGACGCGCCCTACCTCTCGGTGGTCACGACTGGCAGCCACGACATGAGCACCCTGCGCGGCTGGTGGGAAGAAGACCACGTGCGCAGCCAGCGCTTTTTTGAAACTACGCTGGGCCACTGGCGCCAGCTCGCGCCCTACTACTGCGAGCCCTGGGTGGTGCGCGAGGTGCTCCAGCAGCACTTGGCCTCGCCCGCAATGTGGGCCGTATTCCCATTTCAAGACTTTTTGGGCATGGATGCCAGCCTGCGCCGCGCCAACCCGCACGACGAGCAAATCAACGTTCCCAGTAACCCCCAACACTTCTGGAAGTACCGCCTGCACCTCAATCTCGAAGAGTTGCTCGATGCCGTCGGCTTCAACGAGCCGGTGCGGGCGCTGGTCGAGGCCAGCGGGCGCGGCCCGGCGTATTAATGCCGTTTCAATATGGATAGCGCGGGGCGCAGCCCCGCGCTATCCATGCGTACTCACCGCCACCTCGCGTTTGCTTCCGGCCTGTCATGCTGAGCTTGCGAAGCATCTTATCACTTTAAAAAGGCTCGCCCGGTGTGATAAGATGCTTCGCAAGCTCAGCATGACAGATGTTGAATTGATTTTTTAAAGATATAGTGTAGTCAAAAACGCAAAAAGGCCGCCCAAACCGGGTGGCCTTTTGCGTTTCGGGCGTTGTGGTAGCTCAGTTTTCCAGCAGCATCTCCTTGAGGTAAACCTTCATCTGGGGCGTAGCCTCCAGCTCGCGGAACTGGCGAAGCTGCCCGGGCGACATCAGGTGCCCGGCTACCAGGCGCAGCTGCGCCCGCTCGGCCGGGATGAGCTCGGCTACTTCGGCGGCCGAGTGGTTGGCGGCCTGCACGGCCATGAACTCAATCTCCTGCTCCAGGTAGGCCCGCAGGCCAGTGCGCTGCTCCTCGCTCAGGGCGAGCTGCTCGGTGCAGGCTTGCACAAAATATTCGGCGGCAGGCGGCCCAGCCAGGACCCTTGCCGGGCCAGCAAACACTGGCGAACTACTTAATGAGCAGGCGATAAAGGCTGCCGTAACCTGGGTGGGAAGAAGAAATTTCATGGCTAACAGATGAAGTGAGAGACCATTTTTTAGGTTAACACCCTGTTGCTTAGATAAGTGACATTTTTTCAAAAAATAATCGCCTTTAGCCTAAATAAACTGCCATTTGTAAGGTGTTGTCAATCAAGCAAAAGTTAGATTAAGCGGAGAAAAGTTGATTTTAATCAATTGTTGAGATTAATCACTTTAAAAATGATTTATTAGCTTTAAAAATTACTAACCTTTGCTTGGATAAGTGCAATTTAAGTGATCATAAAATATGCTTTATAAAACCGGTTGGTGGGAACAAAACGTATTTTCATTTTTGTAAAGCGCTAGCCTGCAAGATTATCAAGCGGGTAGGGTAACTAAGTAGGCAGGGCTACAGTCTACTTCATTAAAAATTCATTAATGGTATAAGAATACTTTTACCTCACACCCTTTCCACGCAGTATGAAGCAAAACCTACCTTTCGCGGGACAGTTGGCTGCTACCCCGATCAGTTTATGGCGTAGAATTATACTAAGAAGGCCCTGGTGGTCTGGGTCAGCGAGATTTTCTTCCCGAATAGGGAGGTTAAGTCTATTAGCTGGACTTGCGCTTGCCCCAGCTTACGGTTGGGCGCAATGCAATACTTCGGCCACCACCACCCTCAGCTTTACCGATACCAATCCGGCCCGGCCAACCGGTGAAAACTGGAACGGCCACCTACCAACCGGCGTGCCCGAGCCGTTGGGCGCTACCCAGGTAAGCAGTAGCGTGCTGACCGGGGCCAGCGGGACGAGTTCGTTGCTAATCGACACCCCCGGCGGTGCCAAGACCCTGACGTGGACCAGTGATTTTTCGGCGTCCAACGGGTTTGTGAACGTCACGTTCACTTTCAACCGGCCACTGTCCAATTTCAAGGTTAATATCTCGAACATCAACATTAGCCGCAAAACGGCTGGGCTGTTAGGGGCCGACTACACCGATGAGGTAGTAGTGAACGGCGCCAACGGTGCCACGTCCACGCCGGTAGCCAACATCTCGCTGGCGACGCTGGCGGGATCTGCGACAATAAGCGGCAACGTGGCGACGGGCCAGACAACGGCCAACGCGACCGTGCAGGCTTCGTTTGCCTCCGCTATCACGTCGCTCACGCTCACGTTTCGCAACGGCACGGCCAGCTTTACCAATCCCGACGAGCAGATTATCGGCATTGACCAAATGACGTGGTGCCGCCTGGCCCCGCTGGCAACCAATGCCACCACGTCTACCGTACCCAGCACGGCCACGCAGGTGGGAATCAATACCCTGACCTCATCGGTCGATGGGGCGGTGCAGAGCTACCTCATCACGAGCCTGCCCACGCGCGGCACGCTGTTTTATAACACCACGGGTACTACCTACGCGGCCATTACCAGCATTCCGGCCGGGGGCTTCGTGCTGACGCCGGCCCAGGCGGCCAGCCTGCGCTACACGCCCGACGGCACCTTTACGGGGAGCAGCGCCACTTTTACCTATCAGGTGCGCGATGATGCTAACCTGACTTCGACGAACACCGCCACCTACACTATTCCGCTGCAATACCTGGCCGCGTGCGGTACCAACCCCGGCACGACGACGCTGGCCTTCGGCAGCCGCCCGGCCGGCGAGGACTGGAAAAGCCACGCGGCCGAGGCCGTACCGGCGGGCTCCACGGCCACCCTTATCAGCTCGGGCAACTACCAGAACGGGGCAGCTACGGTCTCGACGCTCGTGGTGGGCCCGGTGAACAGCCAAACGTTGCAGTGGAACAACGACTTCGCGGCGGGTAGCACCAAGACCTCGCAGGTGACGTTCACCTTCACCCGGCCCTTGTCCAACTTCACGGTGCAGGTGCAGGACATCGACGCGGGCACCGACTTCGTGGACCAGGTGACCTTCGCGGGAGCCAACGGCGTTACGGCCGTGACGCCGCTGCTGAGCGCCGCCAACCCCGGCGCGGGCATCACCAGCATCAGTGGTAACGTGGCCACCGGCCAGAACGTCACCAGCAGCCCCGTGGATGGCACCGTGACGGCCTACTTCAGCAGTCCCATCACGAGCCTGACGATTACCTACAACAACGCTACCACGGCCAACGATGGGGCCACGCAGTACATCGGTATCGACCAGATGACGTGGTGCCGCGCCCTGCCCACGGCCGTGGACGTAACCAGCGCCGCCCTGCTCAGCTCGATTGGTACGGCCAGCATCAGCCCGCTGGCCTCGACGGCCGACAACGTGCCGGTGACGTACACGCTGACCTCGATTCCGACCCCGGCCCAGGGCGTGTTGTCGTACAACTCGGGCGGTACGACGTATTCCAACATCACGGCCGCCGGGCAGGTGCTCACGGCGGCCCAGGCGGCCAGCCTGCGCTTTACGCCGGTGGCCGGCAGCAGCGGCAACGTGACTTTCACCTACCGCGCCACCGATGCGCTGAATAACCTTTCGGCCAACACGGCGACTTACACCCTGCCGGTGGTGAACGCGCCCTGCACCACGGCCACGGCCGAACTGAATTTCCGCACCTCCACGCCGGTGCCCGACGACTGGAAGGCCCATGCGCCGGTGAACGTTGGCAACTCACTCACGACGGTGAGCACCAGCAACTACCAAATCGCCGCCGGTGCTACGACGAATACGTTTTCCGTCATCAGCGGCACGGCCACCAACAACGTCAACGGCGTGCAGAACCTGGCCTGGGCGACCGACTATGCCAGCCAAGCCAACAACACGGCCAGCGTGACCTTCAACTTCAGCCGGGCAGTGAGCAACTACACCATTCGGGTGCAGGACATCGACCGGGGCGAGTCGGGCAGCACAGCCTTCGCCGACCAAGTGACGTTTGTGGGGAATAACGGCGGCACGACCGTACTGCCCGCCCTCGCGGCCGTGGGCGCAACCAACTCGGTAAACATCAGCGGTAACGTAGCGACCGGTACCGCCGACGTCTCGACCACCAACCCCACCGACGGGACGGTGGTGGCCTACTTCGCCAGCCCCATCACCTCGCTCACGCTGACGTACCGCAACGTCTCGACCTTCGCCGCCGATCCCTCGCTCAACATCATCGGCATCGAGCTGATGAATCTGTGCCGACTGGCCCCGGTGGCAGCCAACGTGACCAACACCAGCCGCCCCAGCGGTCAGGGCGCGGCGGCCATCAACCCGCTGAGTGCCACCGCGCCCGATGGCACCATTACCTCGTACACCATTACGGCGCTGCCGTCGGCGGCGCAGGGTACTTTCTACGTGAACGGCGTGGCCCTGACGGCTTCGACGCTGACCCTGACGCCCGCCCAGGCGGCCCAACTGTCGTTTGCCCCAGCCGCCGGCTTTAGCGGCAACGCGGGCTTCTCGTACTACGCTACCGACAACGCGGGCGTGGTGAGCAACACCGCTACTTATACCGTACCGGTGACTAACTCCGGCGCCGCCGGAACGCCCGCGGCCTGCGGCACGCCCGGCAAGGACGGCTCGCCCACCATCGCCGACAACCCCGATACTTACTACCCCAGCGTAGATGCCCAGGCGCTGGCCGCGGGTGCCACGTCTATCAGCGTCGGTACGGCCACCGTGGGCGGTACGACTACCACGCCCACGAGCATCGTGCGGGGCGACCTGCTGCTGGTCATGCAGATGCAGGGGGCAGATATCAACTTCACGAACTCCGACAGCTACGGCGACGGCGTGGCGGGTGGCGGGGCCAGCGGCAACCTCGGCACCAACCTCACGGCGGGTACTTATGAATACGTAGTGGCCAGCAACGCCACGCCCATCGCGGCGGCCACGGGCGGCACCATCACGCTGGCTACGCCGCTAGTGAACAGCTACGTGAATGCCCCGGCTACTACCACGGCCGGCCCGCGGCGCTTCCAGGTAATCCGGGTGCCGCAGTACGGCAACCTCACGCTGGGCGGCACGCTGGCCGCCACCCCGTGGAACGGCAGCACGGGTGGCGTGCTCGTGCTCGACGTAGCCGGCCAGACAAATTTTAGCGGTAATACCATCACGGCGGCCGGGCGCGGCTTCCGGGGCGGCGGGGGCCGCACGCAGAGCGCAACCAATTACGACTCGCCTGATTACGTTAATCTGACAGCTAGTGACTTCAACGCCCAGAAGGGGGAGGGGATAGCTGGCACGCCGCGCTTTGTGAACGTGCCCGGCACGCCCGACAACGCCGCGACCAATGCCACGGTAAACACCGGCGTGGAGGGCTATCCCGGTAGCAGCACCAGCCGCGGTGCCCCCGGTAACGCGGGCGGTGGCGGCAACGACGACCTGAACAACAGCGGCGGCGGCGGCGGGGCCAACGGCGGCAGCGGCGGCCGGGGCGGCAACAACTTCTCGAGCAATAAAGCCATCGGCGGCGAGCCGGGCGCGGCATTCGTGCTGACCAGTAGCAGTCGCCTCGTACTGGGCGGCGGCGGCGGCGCGGGCTCGACCAACAACTCGACCGGTACGCCCGGCAGTGGCTTTGCCAGCAGCGGCGCGGCGGGCGGCGGCATCATCATCCTGCGCACGGGCACCGGCGCGGGTACCGGCACCATCTCGGCCAACGGCAGCAACGCCAACAGCACCGTGGCCGACGACGGCGGCGGCGGCGGCGGGGCCGGCGGCTCCATCCTCCTAACGGCTAATAGCCCGGCCAGCCTCAGCGGCCTTACCCTCACGGCCAATGGTGGTACGGGCGGCACGGCCTCCGGCGGTACCTCCGGTCCGCACGGCCCCGGTGGTGGGGGCGGGGGTGGCGTTATCCTCACCAACGGCGCGGTGGCGGCGACCTCGGCGCTGGGGGCGGCCAGCGGCACCACCCAGGGCACCCCGGCCAACTTCGGCGCGGCGCCGGGCCTCAACGGGATTACCAACACGGGCATCAGCAACAGCATTGCGGGCAACACGGTGGGCACCACCTGCGCCGCCGACGTAACGGTGGCGCTGGCTGGCCCGGCCACCCTGGCCCCGGCCACGCCCTCGGGCACGTACCGGGTGACCTTTGCCAACCAAGGCCCGGCTACGGCGACCAACGTTACCCGCACGGTGACGCTGCCCGCCGGCGCGACCAACATCCTCGTGAACGGCTCGCCCTACTCACCTACCACGGCGAATACCATTGATTTCGGCACGGCCGCTTCGGTAGCCAGCGGGGCGTCGAGCACGTTTACGTTCAGCTTTACGCCGGCCACTACGGCCACGGGCAGCGCCGCCATTACGAGCAACGTTGCCACGGCCAGCGGCCAGGGGGCCGACCAGGCCCCGAATACTTCGGCCATTAACGCCGTCATTCCGCCGGTGGCGAACGTGGCGACGACCATCACGGCGGGTACGCCGGTGGCGGCGGGTACCCTGGCCTCGGTAGCCACGGCCCCCAAGTTCACGGTGAACTTTACCAACAACGGCCCCAGCCCGGCGGCCGGGGTGGTGGCCTCCGTGCAATTGCCGCGCGGCCTCACCAACGTGACGGCGACCAACGGCGGCGTGTATTCGTCGGCCACCGGCCTGGTCACTTACGCCGGTCTCACCGCGCTGGGCACCGGCACCACGACCACCTCGCTCATCAATTTCGATGCGCCGGTGACTACCCCCGTAGCCGCCACGGCCAGCATCTCGACCACGACCAGCGAAGCCGGCCAGACGGCCGACGATCAGGCCAGCGCCAGCTACGGCATCACGCCGGCCTTCGACCTGGCTGCTTCGCTCAGCGGCCCGGCCTCGGCCGTGGCAACCGACCTCGTGACCCTGCACCTGACCATGACCAACAACGGCCCCAGCGCCGTGCCCAACGCCGTGCAAACCGCCCAACTGGCTACCGGCCTGGGCAGCGTATACGTAAGCAATGGGGGCTTCTATAATAACGGGACGGCGAATACGACCGTCACCTACGGCGGCGTGGCCTACACCGTGCCGGCGGGTGGCGTCATTTACCCGCCGCTGGCTAATCTGCCCAGCGGGCAGACGGTAACCAACTCGGTGAGCTTTGCCATGCCCGGCACGGCCTTCAAGCCCACGGCCAGCGTGAGCACGACCACCGCCGGCGAAACGGCCACGGCCAACAACGCGGCTAATCTCAACAACGCGGCCAGCACCACCGCCCCAGCCGCTACCCTGAGCGTAGCCAGCCCCGTGGGCAACCCGGCCAACGTGTACACGACCCTGAGCGCGACGGCCACCGCGGCCAACAACGTCACGGTAAGCGTGGTAACCGGCAACCGCGGTAGCCTCGGCTCGACCTCGGCCAGCGGCATCGTGGAAACGGTGCAGCTGCTGCCCGGCCTTACCAACGTCGCCATTACCGACTCGACGGGAGCGGCGCTCTCGGGCGCGAGCTACAACGCCACGACCGGCCTCGTCACCTTCGGTAGCGTGAGCCTGGCCAGCGGGGCCAAGCTGCGCAACCTCATCACCTTCACGGCCCCGGCCGGGGTGGGTAATGACGGTCAGCTGCTCCTGACGGCCGCCGTGACGACGGCCAACCTCGACCCCGTACCGGCCGATAACCTTGCCGCCGCTACCGTGGTCGTCAGCCCCACGACCGACCTGGCAACTACGCTCACCGGCCCGGCCTCGGCCACCGTGGGCCAGCCGGTGCAGTACACGGCCACGTTCACCAATAGTGGCCCGATGACGGCCAGCGGCTACAACGCCAGCGGTACGCTGACCAGCGGGATATTTGCCACTGCGCAATTGCCCGTGGGCCTGGGCAGCGTAGCCATCACCGATGCCACCGGGGCTACGGTGAGCGGCGCAACTTATAACGCAGCCACCGGCCTCGTGACCTTCCCCGCGCCGACGATGGCCATGGCGGGCACCACCCAGGTGTACAACCTGCGCTTCGTCGCCCCGGCTCAGTCGCTGACCGTGCGCACCAGCGTAGGCTCGGCCGCTACCGATCTGACGCTCACTAACAACAGCGCGGCCGTTACCACCACCGTAACGCCCACCGCCGACCTCGTGACGAGCGTAGCTGGCCCGGCCACCGCTCCCGTGGGCAACCCCGTGACCTACACCGTAAACACGACCAACAACGGCACCTCGGCCGCCGCCACGGTCGTGCCGACGCTGCAACTGCCGCTGGGCTTCACGGCGGCCACGCTGCAAGTAAACGGCCAGACCGGCACGCTCAGCGGGGCCGTTATCAACTACCCCAGCGGGGCTAGCTACGACACCGGCAGTGGCTTCGTGACCTTTGCCAGCACTGCCAGCCTCCCCACCGGGGCCAGCGTGCTCAACCGCGTCACCTTCCTGATGCCCAGCCCGGCCAGCGGCCAGGTGGCGGGGGTCGCCACGGCTACTTCGACCACTGCCGACCTCACGCCCGGCAACAACAGCACGAGCGTAGCTACCAGCATCGCGCCGGTTACCGCCACCACGGCCGACCTCGTGGCCTCGGTGAGCAGCTCGCCTTCGCCAGCTCCGGCGGGCGTGCCGGTTACGCTCACGGCTACTTTCCAAAACACCGGCCCCGGCGCGGCTACCAACGTGCTGCCCACGCTGCAACTGCCCGCCGGCCTGACCGGCGTGACGGTGAGTGACAACGGCAGCTACAACGCCGCTACCGGCCTCGTCACCTGGCCCGCCATTCTGAGCCAGGCCAACGGCAGCTTGGCCTCGTACACGGCTACCTTCCCGGCCCCGGGCGCGGGCTCGTTCGTCGCCCTGGCCAGCGTATCGTCCGACACCAGCGAGCCGAACAACGGCACGGCGCAGGGCAATAACGCGGGTACCGGCACGGTCACCGTAACGCCGGTGTACGACGTGGTGACGCGCATCAGCGGCCCGGCTACGGCGCTGGCTGGCACCAGCCAGACTTACACTGTGACCACACTCGACAACGGTCCCTCGGCCGTGCCCAACACCGTAGGCAGCCCCACCATCCAGAAAGTAACCGTGCCCGCCGGCCAAGTGCCCACCAATATCACGGGCGGCGGCGTGTATTCGAGCGCCGATAATAGCATTACCTGGACCATTACGGCCGCCCAAGTGGCCGGCGCGGCCGGGGCCGTTACCAATAGCTTCACCATCGTGCAGCCGGCCGGGGGCTACTCGCCCGTGGCCACCGTGGCCACGCCCGGCGACAGCAACCTCGACCCGCTGGGCAACACTGCCAGCGTGACCACCGCCCTGCCCAACCAGCCGCCCACGGCCGTAGCCGTGGTCAACAGCCTGCGCAGCCCCCAGGGCAATACGGCGGCCAACAGTACCACCGCCCCGTTTGGCCAGCTCATTTCGCCGCTGGCGGCCCTCGACCCCGAGAACGCCCTCAGCAGCAGTGCGGCCTTCCGCATCACGGCGATACCGGCGGCCAGCCAGGGTACGCTGTACTACAGCAACGGCGGCAGCTATACGGCCGTTACCGGGGCGCAGAACCTGACGGCGGCGCAGGCGGCTAGCCTCCGCTTCCTGCCGACGCTGGGCTACGTGGGCAATGCCACTTTTAGCTACCTGGCTACCGACAACGCGGGCAACCAGTCGCCGGCCGTGACTTATACCATCCCGGTAGGTACCGACCTGAATGCCACTTACGCCACTTACAACCAGGCCAAGGGCGGCGCTACTCCCTACCAGACCGGCGACGTGCTGGCCCAGCCCACCGACCCCAACGCCGCGACCTATAACAGCACCGGTGCGCTCTACAACGCGGCCACCGGCGCGCAGCTGGCTGGCACCGGCAACGGCCTCAGCAGTGCCGTGCTCACCGCCGGTACCCTGCCCAGCGGCGTGAGCCTCGACCCCGCCACCGGCCGTCTCTACGTGAGTAACGCCGCCGCGCTGGCCAACAACGCCAATGCCCAGACTTACACCGTCAGCATCACGACCACCGATGCCTACGGCGGGGTAACTACCGTGCCGGTGACCTTTACCATCGGAGCCCGCCCACTGCCGGTGGTGCTGAGCGCGTTCACGGCCGTAGGCGTGGGCAACCGCGACGCCCAGCTCGACTGGAGTACTGCTTCCGAAGTCAATTCGGCCTCGTTTGAGGTGGAGCGCAGCTTCGACGGCACCAGCTTTACTAAAATTGGCCAGCGCACGGCGCAAGGCACGAGCAGCAGCCCCAGCGTCTACGCCTTCACCGACCAGAACGTGGCCAGCCTAGCCACGACGGGCACGGTGTACTACCGCCTGCGCCAAGTAGACCTCGACGGCAAAGCCGCTTACTCGCCCGTGCGGCCAGTGAGCTTCCGCAAAGCCGCTACGGTGATGCTGAGTCTCTATCCCAACCCGGCCCAGAGCCAGACCAGCCTGGACCTGCGCCAGCTACCGGCGAGCAACTCGTACCAGGTAACCTTGCTCGATGCCGCGGGCCGTACCCTACGCCAGCTCACGCTGGGCGGCGGGCAGCTCCAGTCGCTGGAAGTAGCCAGCTTGGCTACGGGCTCGTACCTCGTGCTGGTCACCGGCATCCAAGCCGACGGCTCGGTGCTGCGCCAATCGCTACGTCTCACAAAAGAATAGGCCAGCTTGGTACCAAATGCAAAAAGGCTCCTTCAGTGAAGGGGCCTTTTTGCATTTGTGTACCAGCCCAGCGAATTGCTCAAGCGGGTCACCTAGGGAATATAGGTAGAAGGCATCTGTAAGCTAATTATCTGTTTGTCAACAAATAAAAAATAAATCTTTGTCTCAGCTTCAAATATAAGATAAATTTCTAATTTGTTTCTTGGAAAAAAATAAAATTTTCTTGGAAAGTTAAAATACAATCACATTTAGTGCTTAACGAAGAAGAGACGCTCTGTGAGTTCACCCACTTGCACTGGGCGAGAAAATAGACTGGTTCGGCGAAATAAGTGTGACCGAAAAGCGGTGGTTTTTATTTTTGCAGCACCTGAATTATCGCTTAACGCGCAGAGCACTACCCTTCCCAAAGACAAACCGCTTAGAATAACGGCTCGTACTTGCCACTGCTCAATCAACACTTTTCCTTTTTCATTTTACCTGCTTCACACCGCAGCCTTATGAAATCAACCTTACGACTACTCAGCCTTGTACTGGCTGGAGCGGCCTTCGGGCCGCCCGGCCGGGCGCTGGCCCAGACGCCAACGCTGGAGTTTACCACGGGCGCGGGCAACCCTACCGGTAACGGTCCTACGACAGCCAACCAGGTTATCACGTTTCAAAACAACACGGATAACCCCACCGGTGGCACCTTCGCGGCCTACACGCCAACTACGCAGGCCACGTTTGTACTGAGTAACTTCCAGTACACCCTGACTACTGCCCAAACGCCGACGACAACGCCAGTGTTCTTCGGCGGCGGGTCAGCCAACGCTCAGCAGGCGGCCGCCCTGGCACTGTTTCCTAAGGTAAATGCCATCGGTGCCCCTACCAACGGCATGTTTAGCTCGGTTGCCAGTACGGTGGGTACGGGTATCGACGTAGCAGTCAATAACGGAACAGAGGTGTTTGTTTCAGCCGAGGCAATACCAGCAACCGTCCCTGCCAACTCCCGCTACCGATACGCTGACCTGACTATCAACTTTAATCAGGCCGTTGTAAATCCCGTCATCCAGCTTGCCGGTTTAGGAAGCAGTGGCACGACCAACGGCGGAAATTTTACAACCTCTATCGGTTTTACGACCGAATTAGACCTAGTAACGACGGGCGTAACGCTCTCCCGTCTAAGCGGCTCGAACGAGCTTACGGTAAACGCTACCCAGATACTAAATAACGCGACTTCGCCTAACACGGCCTCCAATAACGGGGCTGCCAGCGGTTCCGTTTTGGTGACGACGCCCTCCACGGGTATTACCTCGCTTACGTTCCGCCTGTACCTGCGCCCGGCCGCAGCGGGTGGTACACTGCATAGCCCAGATGGCTCCACGCACTCCGGCGATGGCTGGACCGTGGGCGTATCCTCGCTAGCGGCCGCCCAACCCATTTCGGGCTACGTATACGAGGATGTGAACTACGGTGGCGGCGCGGGGCGCCCCCGCTCGGCCAGCGGTACCGTGGGCCGAGCCAACGCCCGCGTGGAGCTCTATAACTCAGCCGGCACCTTCGTATCGGCGACTACCACCGATGCCAACGGCCTCTACACCTTCAATCCCGGCGCGGGCACCTACACGGTGCGCGTAGTCAACAGCTCGGTTACCAGCAGCCGCACGGGCTACGTAGCCGGCCTGCTGCCGGTGCAAACCTACAACGGCACGACCACCGCCGTGGGCGGGGCTAACCCTGCCAAAGTAGACGCTGGCAACGGCGCCGCCGGCACTACGCTGGCCAGCCTCAACACGGCCACGACCATTGCCGAAAGCCAAGCCGTGGTAACTTCCGCCGCTGGCTCGTCCACCGCTACGGGCGCTGATTTCGGCTTCAACTTCGACGTGGTAGTGAACACGAACGACGCGGGCCAGGGCTCGCTGCGCCAGTTCATCACCAACGCCAACGCCCTGGGTGGCGAAACCAACCTGGCCCAGGCCGGCTCCTACACCAACCCGGCCAACTTGGCGACGGGCTCCACGGCGGCCGGCTTGGCCGCTACGGCCCTACCAACCGGGGTTGAGTCGAGCATTTTCATGATTCCGGCGGCGGCGCTCACCAACGGCGTGGCTGTGATTACGCCCGCGAGCCAGCTGCCCCAGATCACGGGCGCTAACACGGCCATCAACGGCAGCACCCAGACCTTCAACATCGGCAACACCAACGACGTGCTGCTCGGTGCTGGCGGTACCGTGGGTACCCAGGCCACGGCCTTGGGTCAGCTCAACGGCCCCGAGGTGCAGCTGGTGGGTAGCACCGCTATCGCCTTCGGTCTCGACGTGGCCAACTCGGCTACTAATTCCCGCATTCGCGGCCTGTCTATCTACGGTTTCGGTAACGCGCCCGATAGTGACAACGGCGGCAACATCCGCAACGCGGCCAACACCCTCACCATCACGCAGAACGTGCTGGGTACGGTGGCCACTAGCTTCACGGCTCCGGCTACCCTCTCCAACTCCGACAACGTGCGCCTGATTGCCGGTACCAGCGGCATCACGGTTAGCAACAACCTCATCGGCTTCGCCAACGGCAAGGGTATCTCGATCGATAACGGCGTGAACAACGTGCTGGTATCGGGCAACGAGGTGCGGGGCAACGGCCAGGCCGCTGCCAATTATGATGGCCTTGACATCAACGGCAGCGCCGCCACGGTGCAGAATAACCTGTTCACCGGCACTTCGGGCCAGGGCATCGACAGCTACCGCTCGTCGGGCAGTAACATCATTACGGGCAACACGGTGACCGACAACGGCCGGGGCACGGCTACCCTGGCCCCCACCGAAACGCCGGGCGTGCGCATCTACGGAACTGGCAATAGCCTGACGCAGAACGTTATCGCCAATAACTACGGCGCTGGCATCATGCTGCTGGGCGCGACTGGCGTGGCAGCCACGAACAACACGGTGATGAGCCAGAACTCCATCTTCGGCAACGGCAACGTAACAGCCCGCAACGGCGCGGCGGCTACCGGCCAGGTGGGTATCGATCTGCAAGTCAATGGTGATGGCGAGAACGGGGGCACTTCGCCTTTCGTTACGCTCAACAGCGCTGCTACCACTGGTGCCAACGGCCTGGTTAACTACCCCGTTATCACGAACGCCTACATCACGGGCAGCAACCTCGTGGTGAGCGGCTACGCCAAGAGCGGCGCTACCATCGAGCTGTTCTCCGCCCAGGCCAACCCCGCCAGCGTCAACGCTACCGGGGCCAACTTCGGCCAGGGCCGTACCTACCTCACCACGGTGACGGAAGGCGCTACCACCGGCGTAACCGACACCGACAACCGTACGGGCCTGAGCTACTCGGGCAACATCAACGGCTTCAACCAGGGTTCGGACACCAACGCCAACGGCTTCACCTTTACCATTCCGCTCAGCTCGCTGCCCGGTGGTACGCTGGCCGCCGGTACGGTGCTCACCAGCACCGCCACGCTCGGCGGCGTTACCTCGGAGTTTTCGGGCAACGCTACGGCGGCTGCCCTCACGGGCTACGTGTATGAGGACGTAAACTACGGCGGCGGCGCAGGTCGCCCCCGCTCGGCTACCGGTGCCGTGGGTCGCCCCGGCGCTACCGTGGAGCTCTATAACGGCACCACGCTGGTAGGCACTACTACCACCGATGCCAACGGCCAGTACACCTTCGGCGCTACGCCCGGCACCTACACGGTACGCGTGGTCAACAGCACGGTCACCAGCTCGCGCACGGGCTACGTGGCCGGCCTGCTGCCGGTGCAGACCTACAACGGCACCACCACCGCCGTGGGCGGCGTGAACCCCGCCCTCACCGACGCGGCCGCCAACACCGGCAACCAGTCGCTGACGGCCCTTACTACTGGTACCACTACGCCCCAGAGCGTAGCCACCGTCACGACGACCAACGCGGGCACGACCGGCCCAGACTTCGGCTTCAACTTCGACGTAGTGGTGAACACCAACAATACGGGCCAGGGCTCGCTGCGCCAGTTCATCACCAACGCCAACGCCTTGGGTGGTGAAGCTAACCTGGTACAGGCCGGCTCTAACGCCGCTGGCGCTTTGCCAGCCGGCATTGAAACCAGCATCTTCATGATTCCGAACGGTACCGCCCGTCCCGGCCTGCTGGCCAGCGGCAACGGCGGCCCCGCTTCGCAACTCAACGCTAATGGGGTAGCAGTAATTACGCCCGCTACGATCCTGCCTTCGGTAACGGGCGCCAACACCAGCATCGACGGCTCGACGCAGACCTTCAACATTGGTAATACCAATAACGTAACGCTAGGCACTGGCGGCACGGTAGGTACTGGCGCTACTGCCCTGAGCACCGTCAACGGCCCCGAAGTGCAGCTGACCGGCAACACCAACATCAACTCGGGCCTGTACCTGACCAATACTGCTACTAGCACGCGCGTTACCGGCTTAGCTGTTTATGGCTTCGGTAATTCGGTCGATGCTGATGACGTGGCGAATATCGTGACACTGGCCAACAATACCGTCTTTACGGCCAACGTGCTGGGTAGCACCGCTACCAGCTTCAGCCTGCCCACGGGCGGCAACGGTGGGCAAAACGTGCGGGTGCAAAGTGGCACGAGCGTAAACTTCACCAATAACTTGGTTGGTTTCGCAGGTGGCACGGGCATTTACACGGCCAATGGCGTTACCAACGTTACCATCACCAACAACGAATTTCGCAGCAATGCGAATGTAGGCAACTACCTGGACGGGGTAGACGCCCACGGCGCTTCCTTGACGGTAACGAACAACCTGTTTGCCGGCAACGCGGCGCAGGGCTTCGACAGCTTCAGCAGCGCCGGCTCGAACGTGGTAACGGGTAATACCTTTACTGGCAACGGCGTAGGCAATGCCGGCGGCGCACCCTCCGAAACGGCAGCTGTCCGCATTTACGGCACGGGCAACACGGTAAGCCAGAACGTTATCAACGGCAACTACGGGGCTGGGGTAGCGGTAGCCAATGGCGCTACGACCACCATCAGCCAGAACTCGATTTTCAACAACGGCACCATCACCTCGGCCAACGGCACGGCGGCTAGCGGAGAGATTGGCATCGACTTGCTGTCGGCTTCCGACAATGCGAACACGGGGACGGCCCCGTACGTGACCATCAACGATAACGGCGACGGCGATACGGGCGGCAATGGCCTGCTCAACTTCCCGGTTATCACCTCGGCTACCATCTCCAACGGCAACTTGGTGGTGCAGGGCTTTGCCCGCCCCGGTTCAGTTATCGAACTCTTCAACCCCGGTGCCACGGCTGACGCTTCCGGCTTTGGCGAAGGCCAGACCTACCTGGGCACCTTCACCGAAGGCAGCGCCGCTGATACCGACAACGGCACGGGTACCTACTCGGGCACTATCAACGGCCTGAACCAGGGTACCGACAACACCAACCGCTTCTCGTTCACCATCCCGCTCACGGGCAGCTTCGCCGCCTACGCCGCTGGCTCGCGACTGACCAGCACGGCTACGCTCAGCGGCGCGACTTCCGAATTCTCGGGTAATGCCACTGTGACCAACGCCCTGACGGGCTTCGTGTACGAGGACGTAAACTACGGCGGTGGCGCAGGTCGCCCTCGCTCGGCTAGCGGTACCGTGGCTCGCCCGGGTGCTCGCGTTGAACTCTACGACGCCAGCGGCAACTTCGTAACGACTACGACCACCGACGCCAACGGCCAATACACGTTTAACGTACCCGCCGCTACCTACACGGTGCGGGTAGTGAACAGCACGGTGAGTAGCTCGCGCACGGGCTCCGTGGCCGGCCTGCTGCCGGTGCAGACTTACAACGGCACCACCACCGCCGTGGGCGGGGCCAACCCCGCCAAGGTAGACGCTGGTAACGGGGCTGCCGGTACCACGCTGGCCAGCCTGAATACGGCTACCACCATCCCCGAAAGCCAGGCTTCGTTCACGCTGAACGCCGGCGCTACGGCTGGTCCGGACTTCGGCTTCAACTTCGACGTAGTAGTGAACACCAACGACGCGGGCCAGGGCTCGCTGCGTCAGTTCATCACCAACGCCAACGCCCTCGGCGGCGAAGCTTCGCTGGCCCAGGCCGGCTCGAATGCCGCCGGTGCCCTGCCGGCTGGCACCGAGACCAGCATCTTCATGATTCCGAACGGTACCGCTCGCCCCGGCCTGCTGGCCAGCGGCAACGGCGGCCCGGCCTCGCAACTCAACGCTAACGGGGTGGCCGTTATCTCGCCAGCCTCGATTCTGCCCACCATCACGGGTACCAACACCAGCATCGACGCTACCACCCAGACTGCCAATATCGGTGACACCAACGGCGGCACGCTCGGGGCTGGTGGTACGGTAGGCACCGGCGCTACGGCGCTCTCGACCGTAAACCGGCCCGAAGTACAGCTGGTTGGCACTCGTAATTTCGACGGCGTGGTAGTAGGTGCTGCCAACGCTACTGTGCGCGGATTTAGCCTCTACGGCTTCGATCACGACATCACCGTCAATACCGACATCACGGCGTTCCTGATTGAGCAGAACGTGGTTGGCACCTCGGCCACGAGCTTTACCGACCCCGGCACCAACGTGCGCACGCTCAACGAGGGCATCCTGCTGAACGGTGCCGACAACGGCACCGTGCGCAACAACCTTATCGGCTATAACGGCGGCATGGGTGTATGGGTACTGTCGAACGGTGCCAATGGCTCGAATAACAACACCATCTCGGGCAACGAAATCCGGGGCAACGCCCAAGAGAGCAAGCCGGCTCCCGAAGGGTTAGTATTCGACGGCCTGGAGCTGCAAGGCAATAGCACGGGCAACACCGTATCGGGCAACCTGATTACGGCCAACTACGGTCACGGCATCGACTCGTTCGGCAACGGCATCGGCGGTAATACCGTGTCAGGCAATACCATCTCTAACAACGGGGTAGGCGTGGCTACCGGCACCGGCGAAGAGGGCTCGGGCCTGCGCGTATTCGGCGCAACCAACCCGACCATTATCTCGGGCAACGTGCTTTCGGGCAACAACGGCTCGGGCGTTCTAGTAATAGGCTCGGCTAATCAGGTAACCATCTCGCAGAACTCGACCACGGGCAACACCCGCCTGGGCATCGACCTGCTTGTTGACAACAGCGCCCCGCTCTTTTACAACGGTAACACGGGCACGACCTCGAACGTGACCCTGAACGACAACGGCGACACCGATGGCGGCGGCAACGGCCAGCTCAACTTCCCGGTGCTGACGACGGCCAACGTGAGCGGTACCTCGCTCAAAGTTACCGGCTACGCTCGCCCCGGCTCGCTCGTGGAACTGTTCCTGGCTACCCCGCTCACCACGGACCCTACCAACAGCAACCGCAACTTCGGCCAAGGCTCCAGCTACCTGGTTAGCCGCACCGAAGGCAATGCGACTGACGACAGCAACACTGGCACCGGCACATACAGCGGCCTGATCAACGGTGTGAACCAGGGTACGGACAACACCAACCTGTTCACCTTCGACATTCCGCTGAGTAGCTTCACCGCCGCCCAGCGCACGGCCCTGCTCAGCGGCAACGCCGTTCTCACGAGCACGGCCACGCTGGCCAACAGCACCTCGGAGTTCTCGGGCAACCTCGCCCTGCCCATCACCGACGTGACCGTGGCCCTCACCGGCCCGCAGACGGTTACCCCCGGCCAGCCCACTGGTACCTACACGGCTACCTTCACCAACAATGGCCCGGTAACTGCCAGCAACGTACTCCGCACCGTAACGCTGCCCAGCGGCGCTACCAACGTGGTACTCCCCGCCGGGGCTACGCTGTCGGGCAACGTCATCGACTTCGGCTCGGCGGCCACCCTGGCCAGCGGCGCTAGCAACAGCTTCTCGTTCAGCTTCACGCCCGCCACTACGGCGACGGGTACGGTGTTCATCGCAGCCAATACCAAGACCGATACCTCGCAGGGCAACAACAACGCCCCCGACGATTCGACCATCGGCGCAATGGTAGCCCCGACTGCCGACGTGTTTACGACCATCGCGGCCACTACCGCTTCGGTAGCCGCAGGCACCCCGCGTACGGCTGGTACCCCGCCCACCTTCACGGTGACGTTCAACAACAACGGCCCCACCACGGCGGCCGGCGTAGTTGCCGCGGTGCAGTTGCCCACGGGCCTCACCAACGTGGTGGCTACCAACGGTGGCAGCTATAACAGCACGACGGGTATCGTATCGTACACTGGCCTGACTTCCATCGCCAGCGGTACGCCTACCACCTCGGTTATCACCTTCGACGCCCCGGCCGCTGGCCCGATAGCCGCCAGCGCCACCATCACCACCACGACCGCCGAAGCCAACCAGACCGCCAACAACCAAGCCTCGGCTACGATGGCGGTGGTACCGGCCTTCGACCTGCTCACCACCATCACCGGTCCGGCCTCGGCCGTCGCTGGCGACCTGGTGACCCTGAGCGTGACCACGACCAACAACGGCCCCAGCCCGGCGGCCAACGCGGTACAAACCGTGCAGCTTGGCCAGGGCTTGACCAATGTGTACGTGAGCAACGGCGGGGTATACAACTCGGCCAGCACTACCCAGACCATCGTATCGAACGGCGTGAGCTACTCGGTACCGGCCGGTGCGGTAGTATTCCCGACGCTCGCCAGCCTGGCCACCGGCCAGACGGTAGCCAACACCATCAGCTTCTCGATGCCCAACGCGACCATCACGCCCACGGCTTCGGTAACGCCCAACACCGCTTCGTCGGCCAACACGGCGGGCGACACCAACACGAACAACAACGCTGCTAACCTGAACGCCGGCACCACTGGCTCGACCGCAGCTAGCGTAACGGTGCTGACTCCGCAGGCGGGTACGGCCAATGCCTACACGACCATCACTACGTCGGCGGCTACCACCACGGTAGGCAACCCCGTAACGCTGACCGTAACCACTGGCAACAACGGCCCCAACGCCGCTACCGGCGTAACGCAGACCGTGCAGCTGATGCCGGGCTTCACCACTAGCACCATCCAAGTGAATGGTACGACGGGTACGCTCAGCGGCAACACCATCACTTTTGGTACCGGCGGCCCGACGTACGACACTACCACTGGCCTCGTCGTATTCCCGACCCTGACCAACGGTGCCAATGGCAGCGCCAGCGGTACCAGCGTAACCAACACCATCCGCCTGACGCCGTCGGCCGCTACCAGCACCACGGTAGCCACCACCGGCAACAACGGCCAGATCCTGGCAATGGCTGGGGTGCGCACGACTAACACCGACCCGGTAGCCGCCGACAACGTGGCTTCGGTAGGCGTGACGGTGGCTCCCTCGTCTGACCTCGTCGCTACCCTCACTGGCCCGGCTTCGGCTCAGGCTGGTCAGTCGGTAACGTACACGGCTTCGTTCGTCAACAACGGCCCGATGGCCGCCGCTGGCGTAACCGAAACCGCTCAGCTGCCCGTCGGCCTGAGCACCGTTACTATCACCGATGCCAACGGCAACGCCGTGAGCGGTGCTGCTTACAACGCAACTACGGGCCTGGTAACTTTCCCGACCCTGACCTCCGACGCCAGCGGTGCTTCCCAGGTGTTCAAGCTGACTTTCGCGGCCCCGGCCCAGAGCTTCACGCCGCGTAGCAGCATTGCCTCGACCAGCACCGAGTCGGCCCCGGCCAACAACAGCGCCAGCGTAGCTACTTCGGTAGCCGCCGTCGCCGACCTGGCTACCCTCGTGAGCGGCCCGGCTACGGCCGTGATTGGCAATGCCGTCACCTACACCACGACCACGACCAACAACGGCCCGGTAGCCGCTACCAACGTCATTCCGACCCTGCAGCTGCCCACTGGCTTCGACGCCACGACCCTGCGCGTGAACGGAACGACGGGTACCCTGAGCGGTACGACCATCACGTACACCTTCGCTTCGGGTGCTACGGCTACCTACAGCACGACCAGCGGTGTAGTAACCTTCTCGACGGTTGGCACCCTGCTCAACGGCGCTAGTGTGAGCAACTACGCAACTTTCGTAATGCCCAACGCTACCGGTGGCCAAGTTGCCGGTGTGGCTACGGCCACGGCTTCGGGTGCTATCGACCCGACTCCTTCCAACAACTCGAGCAGCGTAGCTACGAGCATCGCACCCACGACCACGACCTCGGCTGACCTAGTAGCTACCCTGTCGGCTTCGGCTGCCACGGTGGCGGCCGGTGCCACGGTAACGTACACGGCTACTTACAGCAACGCTGGCAACGACCCCGGCGTGAACGTAGTACCCACCCTGCAACTGCTGCCCGGCCTCACGACGACCACCCTGCCTGCGGTAAATGGTAGCGCCGGTACGCTGAATAACGGCGTGATCACGTTCCCGAGCAACGCGACGTATAACCAGCAGACGGGCGTACTGACCTTCCCAACCATCGCCAGCCAGGCTAGCGGCAGCGCGGGTACCATCGCCTACGCCGTACAGGTAGTGGCTCCCAACAGCGGCCCGCTGCTGGCTACGGCTGCTACAACCTCGAACACGAGCGAGCCCAACACGGCCGCTGCTCAGAATAACAATGCCCAGAGCGCCAGCGTGAACATCACGCCGTCGTTCAACGAAGTGACGCGCATCAGCGGCCCGACCACGGCTGTAGCTGGCACCAGCCAGACTTACACCGTGACCACGGTCAACAACGGCCCCTCGGCTACTAGCAACCCGACTACCCAGACGGTAACGGTGCCCGCCGGCCAGACGCCCACCAACATCACGGGCGGTGGCGTGTATTCGAGCGGCAGCAACACCATCACCTGGACCATCCCGGCCGGCCAGTCGGCTGGTGTGAACGGTGCCGTAGCCAACAGCTTCACCATCGTGCAGCCCACTACGGCTACTACGCTCACGGCTTCGGTAACGGTAACCGGCGAGAGCAATACCGGCGACAACTCGTTCGCCATCACGACCGCGCCCACTAACCTGGCTCCGCTGGCTTACGCCGTGGTGAACACGCTGCAAAACCCGCAGTCGAACGACGCTGGTGGCCTGGCTACCGGCCTGCTCATCTCGCCGCTGAATGCCTCGGATCCCGAGAACTCGTTTGCCACGGCTAAGTACACCATCGTCGCTATCCCCAGCACTGCCCAAGGCACGCTGTACTACAACAACGCTGGTACCTACACCGCTGTAACGGCCGGTCAGACCCTGACCGACACCCAGGCGCAGACGCTCCGCTTCAAGGCTGCTGCCAGCTACGTGGGCAATGCCTCGTTCACGTACCTGACCACCGACGCTGCTGGCAACACCTCGCCCGTGGCGAACTACACCATCCCGGTTGCTACCGACGCGGAGGCCGCTGCTTACACGCTCACGCCCACCAAGGGCGGTGCTACCCCCTACGCGGCTGGCGATGTTATCGCCTACACTACGGATGCTAACGGTGCCGTTTACAACGCCGCCACCGCCTCGGTTTACCAGGCCAATGGCACGCTGCAACCCACGGTTTCGGGTAGCGCTGCGCCGACCAACGGTATCGCCGCTGCTAACGCAGTAGCCGGTACCGTCACCGGTCCTGGCACCACGACCGCTACTACGCTCGCCGACATCGGCCTGGCAGTGGATGCTACCGGTCGCCTCGTGGTAGACGCCAACCCCAGCAAAACCAAGCTCAAGGCTGGCAGCTACTCGGTACAGATTGCGACTACCGATGTGAACGGCGGTACGTCTACCCGCACCGTAGCGTTTACAATCCCGGCCAACCCGCTGCCGGTAGTGCTGAGCGCGTTCACGGCCGCGGCCGTGGGCAACCGCGACGCCCAGCTCGACTGGACGACGGCCTCGGAGGTGAACTCGGCGTACTTCGACATCGAGCGCAGCCTCGACGGCACGACCTTCACGAAAGTTGGTCAGCTGGCGGCCAAGGGCACCAGCAGCAGCGCTACGGCCTACGCCCTGCTCGACAAAGGGGTGGCCAGCCTGGCCACGACGGGTACGGTCTACTACCGCCTCAAGCAAGTGGACCAGGACGGCAAGTTCGCCTACTCGCCCGTGCGCCCGGTGAGCTTCACCAAGGCCGCCGTGGTGAGCCTGAGCCTGTTCCCGAACCCGGCCCAGACGAGCACGGGCCTGGACCTGCGTCAGCTGCCGGCTGGCGGCTCGTACCAAGTGCGTCTGCTTGACGCCACGGGCCGGGTAGTGCGCGAGCTCACGCTGGGCGGGGGCCAGGTGCAGTCGCTGGAGGTGAGCAGCCTAGCCACGGGCTCGTACCTCGTACTGGTGACGGGCACCCAGCCCGACGGCTCGACCCTGCGCCAGTCCCTGCGACTCACCAAGGAATAGGCCTTCGGACCTAACGTACTAAAAAGCCTCCCCGCCACTGGCGGGGAGGCTTTTTTTGTTTGGCTGCCGCTGGGTGGCATCCCGTATAGCTAGCCGTTCTTTGTGCTTCGCAATCTTTCCTTATGGCTGATACTCCCTCTTCCCAGCTTACCCATATCGGCCCCAGCGGCCAGCCCGCGATGGTCAACGTAGGCGGCAAGGCCGTGACGGCCCGGCTGGCCCGCGCCCGCGCCCGAGTAGTACTCGGCCCCGAAATTCTGCAACTCGTGCAGGCCGGCGACCTGCCCACCCGCAAAGGCCCGGTTTTTCAAACGGCCATCCTGGCCGGCGTAATGGCCGCCAAGAAAACGGCCGACCTCATTCCCCTCTGCCATCCCCTAGGGCTCGACGACTGCCAGCTTACCATCGAAGTACTCCCACCCGACGCCGTCCTCATCGAATGCACGGCCCGCGTCACGGGTAAAACCGGCGTGGAAATGGAGGCGCTCACCGGGGCCTCCGTTGCCGCCCTCACGGTGTACGACATGTGCAAGGCAATGTCGCACGATATCGTAATCGAACAGGTGCGCCTGGTCGAAAAGACCGGCGGCAAGTCTGACTTTCACCACGTAGCGTAAGTTTTAGCTTGCGAGCGAGCACCAGCGAGCAATTACGCCTGGGGGACGTTCGCTTACGTGGTTGCTCGCTGGCGCTCGCCCGCAAGCTAAAGCTTACGCTACATGCGCTTACGGGTGGGCGGCTACCCACACGGTGCCGTCTTCGTACTCTTCTTTCTTCCAGATGGGTACTACCTCCTTCAGCGTGTCGATGATGTATTGGCAGGCGGCGAATGAATCGGCGCGGTGCGGCGTGGAGACGGCTATCACCACGGCCACGTCGCCGATTTCAAGCGTGCCGTGGCGGTGCACCACGGCCACCTGACGCAGCATGGGCCATTTTTCCCGGGCCATCTCGGCCACGCGGCGTAGCTGGTGCACGGCCATCGGCGGGTAGGCTTCGTAGTGCAGGCGTACCACGCGGCGGCCCTCGCTCCGGTTGCGCACGGTGCCGATGAAGGCGTTTACGGCCCCGGCCTCGTCCGATTCGGCGGCTTGCAGCACGGCCGCTACGTCAATGGCGTGGTCTACTAGGTCGATAAGCATCGGATAAAATTCGTCGTTACGGAAAGGAGTAAAAAGAAGGTCATGCCCGACTAGTGGACATGACCTCCTTCAGTGGCAGGTACCGCGTGCTAGCCTCCGCTTACGGGCGGAATCAAGGCAATCTCGTCGCGCTCGTGCAGGGGCACATCGGCAGCGGCGTACTCATTATTGACGGCCACGGCCAGGCTGCGCAGGCCAGCCAGCGCGGGATAGCGCGTGCGCAGCTCGGCCAGCAGGCCCGCGGCCGACTGCCCGGCGGGTGCCGTGAGCGTGAGGGACGATTGCCCGACGATCTCGCGGGCAATGCCGAATAAGGCAACGGTTAGGTTCATTTCTAGCAGGAGGCAATAAGCAGGTAGGTAGCGAATGATTCGTGCAGGCTCTGTCTGGAGCAAGCGCGGCTCCTGGCGACTGCACGCAATAAATTATCCGCCAATGGTCGCCATGCTCTCGAAGTTGAGCTGGTGCACGGGGCGCTGGCGTTCGGCCTCGAAGCCGTTGGCGGCGCGGTGGTAGAAGGCCTGGCTTAGCGCCTGGGCGATTTGCTGGTCGGTGGCACCCCCGCGCAACAGCGCCCGCAGGTCGAGGCCGCCCTGGTCGTAGAGGCAGGTTTTAATGCCGCCCTCGGCCGTGAGGCGCAGGCGGTTGCAGGTGCCGCAGAAGGTACGCGAGTAGGCTGCGATAATGCCGATTTTACCTTGGTGTCCGGCTACGGTGTATTCGCTGGCCGTAGCCCCGGCCGCTGCCGAGGCGGGCATGAGCGCGCCAAGGTGCGCCTCCAGGTGCTGCCGGATGCGCCGGTGGTGCCAGGGCAGCGACTCGGGTGTGGCCACGTGGCTGCCCCCGTTGAACGGCATTTCCTCAATGAAGCGGACCTCTACCGGCAAGTCGCGGGTGAGTTCGGCCAGCGGCACGAGATCTTGGATGTTGCGGCCGTCCATCACGACCGCGTTGATTTTTACTTGAATACCAGCGTCGAGCAGGGCGTAAAACGTGCGCATGACCTGCGGCAGCTCATCGCGCCGGGTGATGTCGAAAAACCGTTGGCGGTCGAGCGTATCGAGGCTGAGATTCACGGCCTTTACCCCGATGCGGGCCATCGTGGGCACGTGGGGCGCGGTGAGTACGCCGTTGGTAGTCAGGCTGAGGTCGTCGAGGCCGGGCAGGGCGGCCAGGCGCTCCATGAATGGTACCAGGTCGCGGCGCACGAAAGGCTCGCCGCCGGTGAGGCGCACCTTGCGCACGCCGAGGTGCGTCATGATTTCCACCAGGCGCAGCATCTCCTCGTAAGTCAGCAGCTCGTGCTTGGGCATGTACTTGATGCCTTCTTCGGGCATGCAGTAGAAGCAGCGCAGGTTGCACCGGTCGGTCACGGCCAGGCGCAGGTATTCGAGCGGCCGGCCGTGGGAGTCGTGGAGCACAGTGGAGGGGAGGGAAGACATCTAGCCAAATATAAGTCGGGGGCTAGCGAGCCGGCAGATTGCGGCCGGCGGTACCTAGCATGGCCTACGCGGCCACGGCCGGGCGGGTTGGCATTTTCCGAAATAGAAGAAGTCTGCTCCGGGGCAAAAGGTTGCCCCCAGCTCCGGGGCAAAAGGTTGCCCCCAGCCGTCGTTATTTAACGACAGCCTACCGACAGTATCAGGTGGGCTAGCCGGAGTATTCCTCTAACCCGCCTCTGAGGGTCAAGACGTTGTCGTAGCCGATAGTACGTAATTGCTCCACGGCCTGGGCGCTGCGCACACCGCTCTGGCAATACACCACCACCGGGCGGGTACGCGGCACTTCGGCGGCCCGGGCGGCCAGCTCGGGCAGGGGTAGCAGCAGTGCCCCGGGCAGGTGCCGCCGCTGAAATTCCAGCGGCCCGCGCACGTCGAGCAGCAGGGGCGGCGCGGCCGAAGCCAGCTGCTGCCGCAGCTCCTCGGCCGTGAGGCTGGCCGCGGCTGTCGGCGCACAGCTCACGTCGAAGTAGTCGGCGGGGTTGGCTGTGTCGAGGTTGATGGCGCTCTGCACGGCATCGCGCTTGAAGCGCAGCGTGCGACTTTGAAACGTGAGCGTATCGAGCACCCAGAGCCGGCCGCTGAGCACGTCGCCTAGGCCCAGCACTACCTTCAGCGCCTCGGTGGCCTGCACCGTACCGATGAGGCCGGGCAGCACGTTGAGCACGCCGGTGGTGTTGCAGTCGGGCGCCTCGGCGGCGCTGGGCGGCTCCGGAAAAAGGCAGCGGTACGTAGGCCCATCTTGGTAGTTGAACACCGATACCTGCCCTTCAAATTTGTAAATAGCCCCCGATACCAGCGGTCGGCCCAGGCTTACACAAGCGTCGTTGAGCAGGTAGCGGGTCGGGAAATTATCGGAGCCATCGACTACCACATCGTAGGCCGCCACCAGCGCCCGCACGTTGGCTGGGCTTACGCGCACGGGGTGCAATGCGTAGGTATTCAAGTCGTTGAGGTGGCGCAGGGCGCGGGCGGCGGCCTCTACCTTGGGCTGGCCCACGTCGGCAGGGCCGTAGAGGATCTGGCGGGGCAGGTTGGTTAGCTCCACCTTGTCGGCATCGGCCAGGCCGAGGGTGCCCACGCCGGCAGCGGCCAAGTATTGCAGGATGGGGCAGCCCAGGCCGCCCGCGCCCACGACCAGCACGCGGGCCTGGCGCAGGCGCAGTTGACCGGCCTCGCCGATTTCGGCTAGCTGGAGGTGGCGGCGGTAACGCTGGCGCTCGGGGGCAGTGAAAGGAGGAACGGATGACATGTGCAATGGGAAAGTGATTTTCCTCGGTAAAGTTTTTCGCAGCCTAGCCAGAGCCCCAGCCGGCCGCCGTAGCCACCTAGCTTTGTAGGCTGGCCGGGGGCGAGGCGCTTCGCTGGCAATAACCAAGCTACATGGAATTAGTCGAAGTATCGGGAGTAAGTCTCGTGGAGGGTGGCGTTACGGTGCTGGAGCCACTGAGCTTTAGTCAGCGGCAGGGCGTGCGGCTGGCCCTGGCGGGCGAGAGCGGGGCCGGGAAGAGTACGTTGCTCCAGCTGATTGCCGGCCTGGTGCAGCCAACTACCGGCGAAATTCGCATTGCTGGCAGCAAAGTGCGCGGGCCGGCGGTGGCCCTGGTGCCGGGCCACCCGGGAGTAGCCTATCTATCGCAAAGGTCCGACTTGCCCAAGTTTCTGCGGGTCGAGCAGGTACTGCGCTACGCCAGCAAGCGCCCGGCCGGCGAAGTGGAAGCGGTGTACGCCATCTGCCGTATCGGGCAACTGCGAACCCGCCGCACCGATGAGCTATCAGGGGGTGAGCAGCAGCGGGTAGCATTGGCGCGGCTGCTGCTGGGCGGGCC
>CAJYVK010000190.1 GCA_913778455.1 uncultured Hymenobacter sp.
TCGCCGTCGACGCGGCAGACGGGGAAATCCTAGGTCTCTCCGCTTCCACGCAGGCCGTCGGCAAGGGCGTGCCAGCCAGCGACGCCATCGGCAAGAGCAACCTCAAGGATTTTGCCAAAGCGGCCAGCGGGAAGTAGGTAGCGCCGCGCTCGCCCTGGCTCGAACGCCCGCTCCCATCTGCGTTACCTTCTTCTGAAAACGCGTAGAATTACGCTAAGCAGAGCGGGCGTCTCTGCCGTGCTTTGCCCCTACCAAGCGGGCTACGCGAGCATCGCTGGTGGCACCTTCCCTTTTCCCTACCCGCCATGCTCAACGAAGTTATTGACCTCTCCCACTACAATAACCCGGTCGATTTTACCCAAGCCGCTGCCAGCGGCCTGCTGGGCGTAGTGCACAAAGCCACCGAAGGCTTGCTAACTATCGACGCCAAGTATACCGAGCGCCGGCCGCTGGCGCACGCAGCCGGGCTACTCTGGGGATCCTACCACCTGGGGCACTCCCACAATGGCGCGGCCCAGGCAGCTCATTATCTGGCCGTGACGGGCAATACAACGGGGGTGCTGCTTATGCTCGATTTGGAAGTTCCTCCCGGCGACCCGGGCATGGGCAGAGTAGAAGCCGAAGCCTTCGTGCAGGCCGTGCACGCGGCTACTGGCCGCTACCCGGGCATTTATGGTAGTCCTTCCTACCTGGAAGCTATCGGGGTCGCCGAAAGCACGGTGCTGAGCAACTGCTGGCTCTGGATAGCCGACTACCGCCTAGTCGCTGAGCCGGTGGTACCAAGACCCTGGAATATCTGGACGATGTGGCAGTACACCGATGGCACAGCGGGGAACGCACCGCACGCCGTGGCGGGCATCGGCCCCTGCGACCGCGACAAGTTTAATGGTGAGCTTGCTGGCCTACACGCCCTGTGGGGCGTAACCGCGCTTCCTGCTTAATCCTATTGCTATTCTTCCGGCCAGCAGCTGTTTCGCGTTTTGCCAGCGGGCCTACGCTTGCCTGGCATTGCGTGCAAAGCGAAGCAACCGCCCCCCAACGGCCCGGCTGAGCAGGGACAATGCTTTGCACGCAACGGCAAGCGCGTTGCGCGCCGGGCTGCCGGTAGCGGCCTCCAGTCGCCGCAGCCGGGCCTCGCAGGCTGCGAGCGCGGCCGTTGTAGGCAAGGAATTTATCGGGAGCTACGCCACCCCAAGCCTAGCTACCAGGCTAAGCTTTCCGCGCCCGCTAGATGCCGCGCGTTAACACAATTTCGTGCATCCGCTTCAGCAGCGGGCCAGTTACCAGGTCATGCAGCGGCACGGCCCGTTCCCACTGCGCCGGGGTAAGGTAGCCTTCCAACTCGGCCATGTGGGCGGGGGACAGCTCCCGAAAGGCCATCGACCACCCGGCGAAGGTCCGCTCCGCGATGGGCTTGTCGGTCAGCTTCAGGATTGCCCGGTGCCGGGGGTCGCGCACAATGGCCGCGTACAGGGCTCTGACGGCCGCTTCCTCCCCTTCTAGCACCTGCATAAACTGGCCTTCGCCATACACCAGGGAGCCCGTAATCCCCGCCCGCTCGTTGTTGCTGCGCGACAGTACGAGCAGCCCAATCAGGTCCATGGTGCTCAGCGCCTGGGTGGCCCGGCTCAAGTAGATGATCTGGTGCATGGAAAAGGGGACGGTTTCGGGGAGAACTACACAAAGTTACCGTGCAGGTTAGGCTTCTTTTGTGAATAGCTCGGGCGATCCGCCCGACGCGGCGGCAAAGGACTCGCTTTCCTGTTCACCGACGAGTATCTTGCTTACGCTAGCGAGCTATAAGCCGGATCTTTAGCGGAGAATAAAAGTAATCTTCGCCTAGAGGGCCGCCCCTGGCACTCGCGTGCAACGAAAACCGCCGAAGCCGACTCATCTAGCAGCACCCACCCTCCCCCACTGCTTATGGCCTACATCTTTTACCCCCTCGCTGCGCTACTGCTCCTTGGCACCACCGCCTGCCAACGAACCGACATCTCCCCCGCCGACCAGGGCATTATGGGCGAGTGGCATTGGGTTTCCACCGTGGGTGGCCTGACGGGCAAGCAGACTTACACGCCCGCTTCGACCAGTACTACCGAAACCTGGGTATTTAATTCGGATAGCACCTACCGGCGCGTTTTCATCCAGCAGGGCAAAGCCGCGACGACGCAGACCGGTACTTTCTCCCTTGGCTCGGTAAAGAGCATCCACACCGGGCAGGCTGCCCGGGCGCTCATCCTGCGCGGGCCGCAAGCGCAGACGTTTGTAGTCCAGGAAGCCGCCTCGCGCCTGGCCTTGTCCGACAACTACTACGATGGCTTCGGGCACACCTACGAGCGCTAGAGGCGCCCCTAGCCAAGCGCTTGCCTACCTGCCCCGCAACGCAAAAAGCCCAGCCGACTGGCTGGGCTTTTTGCGTTGCTTATGCGTAGTGTGGTAGCCCGTAATGCGAAGAAACCGGTTGGAAAGCAGCTCAAGCATTAAAGCTCCCGCTGGCCCTGCTGCGCTAGCTCCAGCAGCGCGCACACTTCGTCCAGTTCTCGCTTTCCCTGGGCGTACTCTTCCAGGAGCTGCCGCTCATACGCACCGGGCTCCAGCGAAGTGCCCTGCGTTACCTGTACTGCCCAGGCTACTCGTCGCCGCCGCACCAACTCATTTTCCATTGGTCAAAATTCAGCCGGCGGGCCACTAAAAAAGGCCAGTAGAAAACGGTATTTGTAGGGGAAATAACACGCAAACACGTTTTGCAACTAATTAATAATTAGTTGCATTACCGTTCCTCTTGCGCACAAGCGAAGCGCCGCCCGCGGGGCGCGCCAGCCTCGGCGGCCGGGCGCTGCAACCCGGTGCGACGGTTACCACCCGGCTACCTGCCCACCGGCTTGAAGCTCACGGCCGCGCCGCCGCCCGCCGCCAGCTTCAGCGTGAGGGCCGACTTACTGGTGACGAATTTCTTGGTAATCTGGTAGCTGGCGGGGTTGCGCTGCCAATCAGCCCCTTTGCCGTCGGCATAAATCGTGGCCTCATAGCGCTGACCGGGAGTGAGAAAATCGAGCCTGACGGGCTGGGTGCGGGAGTTTTCGTCGGTAATGCTGCCCAGGTACCACTCGTCCTTGCCCTTGGCGCGGCGCACGGTGGTGAGGTAGTCGCCGGGCTCGGCGGCCAGGATGCGAGTCTCGTCCCAGTCAACGGGCACGTCCTCGATAAACTTAAACGCGTCGAGGTGCTGATTGTAATTCTCGGGCAGGTCGGCCGCCATTTGCAGGGGCGAGTACAGCGTCACGTACAGAGCCAGCTGCTTGGCCAGGGTGGTGTGCACGCGGCGCTGGCCGGTGGGCTCGTAGCCCGTCAGCTTAAAGATACCGGGCGTGTAGTCCATCGGCCCGCCCATGAGGCGGGTGAAGGGCAGGATGGTCTCGTGCTCGGGCGCGTTGCCCTCGCTAAAGGCGTTGAACTCGTTGCCGCGCGCCGCCTCGCAGGCCAGCCAGTTGGGGTAGGTGCGGTGCAGGCCGGTGGGGCGCACCGACTCGTGCATATCGACCATGAGGTGGCGGGCGGCCGTTTTCTGGGCCGTACGCACGTAGTGGTTTACCATCCACTGGCCGTCGTGGTGCTCGCCCCGGGGAATGATTTTGCCCACGTAGCCGGTCTTTACCGAGGTGTAGCCGTGGTCGTTCATGAAGCGGTAGGCTTCCGTCTGGCGGCGCTCGTAGTTGGTGGCCGAGCCGCTGGTCTCGTGGTGCATGATGATGTTGACGCCCCGGGCGGCGGCGTAGCTGCGCAGCTCCTCCACCGCAAAATCGGGGTAGGGCGTCACGAAGTCGAATACGTCCTCCTTCCAGTTGTTGACCCAGTCTTCCCAGCCTACGTTCCAGCCCTCGACCAGCACGCCGGGGATGTGGTGCGCGGCCGCGAAGTCGATGTACCGCTTCACGTTGGCGGTGTTGGCCCCGTGGCGGCCACTGGGCTTCAGCTTGTTCCAATCGGTGCTGGCCAGCTTGGTGTTGGCGGTGTCGGCGTAGTTCCAGCCGGCTTTGCCGGTTTGCATCTCCCACCACACGCCCACGAATTTCTGGGGCTTGATCCAGCCGGGCTCGGCAATGGTGCTGGGCTCGTTGAGGTTGAGAATGAGCTTGCTGGCCAGGATGGCGGGCGCGTTGTCGGCTACTACCACCGTGCGCCAGGGCGTGTGCTCGGGCGCTTGCAGGTAGGCGAAGTTGCCCACGGCATCGGGCACGAGCTCGCTACGAAGGCCGAAGGTGCGGGTGTCCACGTGCAGCATCATGGCCGGGTAGTTGACCAGCGCCGCCTCGTGAATGTTGACGTACAGCCCATTATCGGCCTTGAGCATGAGCGGCGTTTGCACCCGCTGGGGCGCGGCCCGCTCCTGAATGGGCGCAATGGGCGCGGTATCCACGGCGCTCAGCCGCGACGTGGTGTAGGCGTACTCGTTGGAGTCGTAGTCGCCCGGAATCCAGAAGGCCTTGTGGTCGGCGGGCAGGTTGAACTCGGTGCGCTCGCCGCTCACCACGAAGTAGCTGAAGCCCGCCTGCTGCGGCCACTCGTAGCGAAAGCCCAGCCCGTCGTCGAACAGCCGGAAGCGCAGCACCATGCGGTGCCCGGCCGGCGCGGCCTGCTGCAAGGTCACGGCCAGTTCCTGGTAGTGGTTGCGGATGGTCTTGGTTTCGCCCCACACCGGCGTCCAGGTATCGTCGTGCCGGCTGCTGTCGAGGCGCACTACCGTCAGGCCCTGCGCAAAGCCCGGCTGGCCTTGCACCGCTACGCCGAGCCGGCTGGGCTTGAGCACCGGCTTGCTGCCGTAGGCGAGCTGATACGTCGGCTCCCCGGCCGGGCTGACGGCAAACGTGAGCGCCAGCTTGTGGTTGGGCGAGTGAATGGTCTGGGCAGCAGCCACCACCGGGGCGACGAGGCCCAGCAGCAGGAAGAAAGGATTGGTCATTGGGTTGGCAGACGCAACCAGCCGAGTCGGCTGGTTACCAGTAAATTCCGGCTGCCCACCGGACAGCCGGCCAGCGGGCAAATAGCGCGAAATCCCGTAGCTGCTTGGTAGAATGAGTAGGCCCGGCAACCGGGCAGCACCGGGGCGCCGCACTTGCTCACTTTGTCCGCCATTTCCCCTCTTTCAGCCGCACGTTTCCGGTAGTCTCCCCCGCTGGCGGTAGCGAAAATACTGCCCCAGCCGCTTAGTAAAGCTCATTACCTAGAAGCGCAGCAACCGCCCCTGCTCGGGAAATAGCAGCTTTACGCCTAGCCGATTGCCCGCTACCAACTCCCTGCGGATGAGCTTTTCGTTGCCCGGCGTGGGCTTGAGGTGGGTGATGACGACGGGCAAATCGCGCAGGCTACCCGGCCCCGCGAGCGCAGCCAGCGCTCCCAGCTCGCGCAGCAGCAGGGCCGGCGTGAGGTGACCGAAAAGCTGCGCGGGCGGCTGGGCGTTGGGATACGAGGCCTCGATGAAAATGGCCTTGAGCTGCCGCGCCCGCACCAGCGGCCCGACGGCCAGCCAGAGGTCGCGCAGGCAGTGTGATTTCTCTACCTCATCGGCCCCGGTATCGCCCAGGTAGAGCAGGTAGCTGGCCCCGCTGCGCACCAGGAAGGCGGTGCTCTCCATGCCCGGGCCGTGGCTGAGCGGGAAAGCCCGCACGCGGAGCGGCGTATTCTCCAGGGCCACCTCCTGGCCCGGCACCAGGGGGCGCAGCGCGTACTTGCCCAGCGCGGGCGGCGGGCCCCCGTTTGCGAAATTGGGCCAGGCCCGCCAGTTGAAGTAGTCTTGCTGCACGGTGTTCAGGCAGGCAGCCAGGCCGTAAATGGGCTTGGGCGCATCGTCGGGCGCGTTGAGCAGCAGGCCCGCTACGTGGTCGAGGTGCGGGTGCGACAAGCAATAGACCTTTATGCGCTCCCGCAGCACGTCCTCGGCCGGGCCGGGCAGCGCGTGGCTCGCCACGGCCTTTTCCACGCCCGGCCGCAGGCTACCCGCATCGAGGCACACGTACTCGGGGCTACCGGTCGCCGCCACCAGGTAAGCCGACAGGTTGCCTTCGGCCAAGCCACCCTTCACGCCCAGCGGCACTACGGCAAAGGTGGGCTGCGCCCGGCCGGGCAGCGCCCAGCCCAGCACTAGTAGAAGTAGCAGTTGCCGCATGAGTACCAAAGTTGCAGCCGGAGCGCGAATTTTGAGTTCGCGGGTTATTCTTCCTAACAAGTGCGCCAAATCAACGTCGATAGCGCGGAGCGCAGCCCCGCGCTACAGCTCGTGCGGGTAGCCGATTATCTCCAGCTCGGCCGCCAGCGCGGGCCAGTCTTCCAGCTCCGGGTTGATGGCCAGTGCCAAGTCCTTGGTCAGGGGCTGGTGCTGATAGAGCGGGGCCACGGCGGCGGGGCGAATGGGCGGCCGGTCGGTTTCGTCGGTGTAGTACTCGGTCGCCCACTCGGCGTACGTAGCGGGCTGGTTGTCAAAGATGAAAAGCAATTCCTCGGCTCCGTCCTCGTCGTGCGCCGCGGGGCTGGCCTGCCAGCCGCCCGCCGGCGTGTACCACCGGCAAAACGTAGTGCCGATGGACGCTACCGGCTCACCAAACATAAACTCGCGAAAGGCCGCGGGCAGCCCCTGCGTCAGCTCGGCCACGGGTGGCGCGTCGTAGCCCAACAGGTAGCCGTTGATGACGCAGCCCTCGGGGCGAAACAACGCCAGCAGCTGGTCGCCCTCGCCATCGTTCAGCTCAAATACGGCCTCCTGCTCACCCCAGCCGGGGCTGTAGGTGAAATAGCGGTACTCGGGGTCGGGCGAATTGATGGCGTCGAGCGCCGCCAGCGCCTGGCCCAGGCGCTGCAAGTCGGCCGGGGCGGGGAGGTTGAAAGGGGAAGTCATAGAGGTAACCAGAAAGCAGACTGCGGGCAACGAACCCGCCGCCCGCACACACAAAAATCAGTGTAGGATAAGCTTTAGCTTGTCCGGCGCAAAGCGAGCCTACAGCCCCGTGCATACGAAAGCCGCTGACCAGGGGCCAGCGGCTTACAAAATTGGGGACAACAAGTGAGGTGGCTAACCCGCGAATAAGCAATTCGAAGCCTAGCGGCGCAGCACGGGCAGGTCTTCGAGTTGGGCGTAGCTCAGCTTCCAGGTGCCGTCGGCGGCGGGCTTCCACAGCAGCAGGAAATTGCCCTGGCCCACGCCGGCGGGCTGGCCGTTGGCCGGCAGCACATCGACCGAGAAGGTGCCGGCTTCGTAGGCCAGCTTATCGGTGGTAGTGGCGCTCACTACGCTGGTGCGCAGGTTTGCGATGCTGCCCTGGGTAGCCCGCACCCACTTGTCGCTCACTTCGGCCTTGCCGCTGAAGTGGGCATTACCCTGCAAGAACTGCACGTCGTCGGCGAGGTAGCCCAGCGTTTTTTCGAGGTCCTTGTTGTTCCAGGCGGTCAGAAACTGCCGGTCGAGGTCGGCAGCGCTCACGGCCGATGCCGTAGCGGCCGGGGTGGTGGCAGTGGTAGCAGCAGTCGTAGAATCGGCCGACTTGCTGCACGCCGCCAGCAGCGGCAGGGCGCTCAGCACCACGAGGCGGGCCAGAGAAGTACGCATGACAATGAGGTGTTTAAAAGGAAGAATGAGGTAAGAAGCTCAACGCCCGGGCCAAGTGGCCCGGGCGTTGGTACAGCACGGCGGCGGTTGGGCTTACCAGCTGCGCTGGCGATACGTGGTGCTGGCGTAGGGGTTGCTGGGGTCGTTCGGTGCCTGGTTGGGCAGGTAGGCTGAGGCGGTAGCCATGGCCGGGTAGCCCGGCATTACCGACGAGGCAGCCAGGGCCGTGGTGCCAGCCAGGGCGGCCGTGGCGGCGGCGGGGGCGTAGCTGTTTACGCCCGTGCTGCGGGTGGCCGAAGCCGTCGAGGTGCGGTCGGCCAGGTAAGCCCGGCGATTGGCGGCGGCGCGGGCGGCCTCCTGGCGCTCCAGGGCGGCGATGGCCGCGGCCCGCTTCTTCTGGCGGTTGTCGATGTGCTTGCCGACGGCGTAGCCGGCCCCGGCCCCTACGGCGGCCCCGATGAGGCCACCCACCGGGCGGTTGCGCTTGTTGATAACGGCGCCCAGGATGGCCCCGCTACCCCCCCCGATGATGGCCCCCTTGGCCTGCGGGCTGATGCGGCGCTGCGCCTGCGCGGCGGAGGTGCTGCCCAGGATGGCGGCAATCAGGAAAAGGCTGAAGAAAATGCGAAGATTTTTCATGGCAAAAAAGCTAAAATCAACTGGATGCTTACCCAGGTAAACAAGCACCGTGCCGTAACGGTGTGCACCGGAGCTGAGTTGCATCCGGCACGGGGCTGGCGCGGGCGGACTTTTACGCGCTCCTACCTGACAGGGGGCGGGCGGCACCCCATTGGGAAGAAACGACTGCTAGCATGACCTCAGCGCTTGGCTAGAAAAGGGTGCCGGATGGTGTAACACCAAGCTCCGGCTTGGTAATGCGCTTGGCGAATGCACCCAGATACCTCACTAAGCTGGAGCTTGGTGTTACACTACTTGATACTCCGACAAGCCGGCCGGCTTGCAGACGCTCCTTTAAAAATCGCGCTCAGCTTACCAGCGCGTAGCTTAAAAGCCCGGGTTAACGCCACCTGTTGCCGAGGTTACTTTTTACGTTTTTCAATAAAAATTCACTCTTTCTTTTATCCTACTTACTACTCGGTGCTCGGAGATGCCGCTGGCCGGCTGGGTAAGCAGCCTAGTTTCTGGACGACAGCGCTCGGCCCAAAACTAGTCCTATTGAGTTTAAACCCATTTTTTAGAAACTACTGAAGAAATTCTGTGGAAATCAGGAG
Organism: uncultured Hymenobacter sp.; assembly: GCA_913778455.1. Lineage (GTDB taxonomy): Bacteria > Bacteroidota > Bacteroidia > Cytophagales > Hymenobacteraceae > Hymenobacter. Next base: position 8,830 of record CAJYVK010000190.1, read on the forward strand.
GATTGCCGGCTTTTTTACTTCATTTTATCTTCATAATTAGAAAATTTTGCAAAATGAAAGTTTTCTATAAATTGCGACGCCTTCGGGCACACTGCACTCTCTCTTTTACCAAACCAACATTCTATGTCCCACAAGTACCACGCAGTGGCTTGGCTTGCCATGTCCGCTGCTACCCTCCCCCATTTGGCCAGCGCCCAGGATGGCCGCGTAGCCCGCCGCGAAATGGGCACCGATGGTCAGCCCACCCTTATCCAGCTTTCGGCCGCCGGGCGGGCCAGCGCCCGGGCCACCGATGGCGCCCTCGTTATCCGCCAGCAGCTGGCCCTGGGCACCGACGACCAGTTGCGGCCCGCTCGCACCGAAACCGACCAGCTCGGTTTCAGCCACCAAAAATTCGAGCAGTACTACAAGGGCGTGCGGGTGGAGCACGCCGCGTACACGGCGCACTCGCGCGGCGGCCAGATTGAAACCCTCAGCGGCGACTACGAGAAGGTCGGCACCATGAGCGTGACGCCCGCGCTGAGCGCCGATGCCGCGCTGGCCAAGGCCCTGGCTTTCGTGGGAGCCAAAAAGTACATGTGGCAGGACGCCCGCGAGGAAGCCGGCCTGCGGGCCCGCACCAGCGACGCCGCCGCGACCTACAAGCCCGAGGGGGAGCTGGTACTGGTGCGCGACAGCCGCAAGGACCCCGAAAACGGCCCGCTGGTGCTGGCCTGGAAATTCAACGTGTACGCCCAGCAGCCAGTGAGCCGCGCCTACCTTTACGTGGATGCGCAATCGGGGGCGGTGGTGCTGCAAGACAACATCATCAAGCACGCCACGCGCGGCACCAAGGGCACGCACCAGACCACGGCGGCAGCCACGGCTTCCTTCGCCACGGCCTACAGCGGCACCCGCTCGCTGGCCAACGAATCGACGACCTCCGGCACCTACCGCCTGCGCGAGTACACCCGCGGCAGCGGCATCGAGACCTACAACTGTAAGAAGGGCAACAGCTACACCGCCGCCGTTGACTTTACCGATGCCGACAACAACTGGACCGCCAGCGAGTACAACAACGCCAACTACGACAACGTAGCCGGCGACGCGCACTTCGGGGCGCAGGCCACCTACGACTATTGGAAGGCCGTTTTCGGGCGCAACAGCTACGACAACGCGGGGGCCAAAATCAAGAGCTACGTGCACTTCGACGACACGCCCGGCGACGGCGTGGGCTTCGAGAATGCCTACTGGGACGGCGCGGAAATGACCTACGGCGACGGGGCCAGCACCTTCAAGCCGCTGGCGGCGCTCGACGTATGCGGCCACGAAATCGGCCACGCGGTGTGCGAAAAAACGGCCAACCTGACCTACGCCAACGAGTCGGGGGCCATGAACGAGGGCTTGTCCGACATCTGGGGCGCGAGCATCGAGAAGTACACGGTAGATCGGTACTCGCTCACCGGCAAATCGACGTATCTCATCGGCGAAGAGGTGATGAAGTCGGGCGGGGCGCTGCGCTCCATGAGCAGCCCCAACACCTACGGCCAGCCGGCTTACTACAAGGGTAAGTACTGGGCGGCGACCACCTCCTCACCCAGCAACGCCAACGACCAGGGCGGCGTGCACACCAACTCGGGCGTGCTCAACTATTGGTACTACCTCATTAGCGTGGGCAAAACCGGCACCGATGAGAAAGGCGTGGCGTACTCCGTGACCGGCATTGGCCTCACCGACGCCGCCAAAATCACCTTCCGCATGGAAAGCGTGTACATGACGGCCAGCTCGACCTACGCCAACGCCCGCACCTACTCCATTCAGGCGGCGACCGACTTGTTTGGCGCGACTTCGACCCAGACCCAGGCCGTGACCAACGCCTGGGCGGCCGTGGGCATCGGCGCGGCCTACGGCGGCAGCACCGGCGGCGGGGGCACTACTACCGCCTACTGCACCAGCCAGGGCGGCAGCCAGGCCTATGAGTACATCGACTACGTGAAGCTGGGCAGCATTGCCCGCACCAGCGGGGCCGACGGCGGCTACTACAACGGCACGGCCAGCAGCACCAGCATTGCGGCTGGCTCCAGCCAG
>CAJYVK010000191.1 GCA_913778455.1 uncultured Hymenobacter sp.
GATGGCACCGGTCTCGCAGTAGCAGTACTCCCCGTCCCAGCGCGCCGGCTTACGGTCGCTACAACGGCAGCCGCTGCACTCAGGGTAGAGGCCAGCAGCAACGGCTTTCATTTGCGTGCGGCTCAGCTCGCGCTGGCCATTCAGGGCATCAATTGACTTCTTTTTCATGGCGGTAAAAAGGATTAATTAGGATAACCTCAACCCGACTACCCAGCCGAGCCGCTTCCTCGCAGAAAACAGGCTGCGAACCTCGCCTACTTTACTGATTACCAGTACCTACTACGCAGGGAATAGAATAGCCGCTGTCGCACACGCACGAGCCGTCCTGCATGTAGGGGCTACCGGAGTTACAATAGCAGTCGCAGGCAGGATCCTGGCGGCGGCGCCCAGCAGCTACATTTTTCATTTGGGCACGGCTGAGCTGGTTCTGCCCACCGAATGCTTCGAACGATTTCTTGGTCATGGTAACTGGAAAAAGGGGATGAATTGAGTAGCGCGCCAGGTTTTATCGCACGATGGGGTACCAGCGCACTGACCCCTTGTTCGGCCGAACAATACTGTAAAAAATCCCACTAAGTAGCGCGGTTGTCTCCGGTAGGTGGTGCCCACCCCAGCCCCGGCGGAGCAGGGCAGCCTTCCCCGTTTCACGACACGCTCGCCGACGTACCGGCAACGCGTCTTGTCCAGTACGGCCAGTAGCGGGCGCGACCTCGTCGCAGTTCCCTTGCATAGCTGGTAAGGCAGCCGAGTGCAACATGGCGATTGGTTTAGTGCCTAAGCTACCAGCGGAGGGCCAGCGTCTTAGCTGAGTGGAAAAGGGAGGAGGAAGCTCGGGCCCAGCCGCGACCAGGCACGCGGAAAGAGTGAAGTATCCCGCTGCCGGCAAAGATGTATATAAAAAAGCTACGTCACTTAGAGCGACGTAGCTTTTTTATAGCTGACCTTTTCAGCACGCTGACTACCAGCGTATTATTTTTTATACAATCTACAGCCTATCCAATTTACCGGCTGGCTGCCAGTTACTTCAGCACCGCCAGGGTTACGCCGTCGCCACCGCGGTCGGCGTGCTCATCGCTCATGCTGGCCACGGCGCGGGTTTGGCGTAGGTAGTCGCGCACTACCTGGCGCAGCACGCCGTTGCCCCGCCCGTGCAGGATCTTCATTTCCGGGATGCCAAACATCACGGCATCGTCGACATAGGCCATGAGCTTGGTAAGCGCATCTTCGGCCCGCTCGCCGCGCAGGTCGAGCGTGGGGCTGAAGCCCGCCATGCGGCCGGTGAGGTCGAGGCTCTGACCACCGGCATTAGCGGCGGCTACTTTGCGGGCCGCGGCTTCGCGCTCACGCACCTCGGCCCGGCTCAGCTTTTCGAGCAGATTTACTTTCACCAGGGTTTTCATGCCGCCAAACAGCACCTCGGCGGTTTTACCCTTCACGCTCACCACCTCGCCGTGGCCCTCCTGGCCCAGAATGGCCACGCGGTCGCCGGGGGCCAGCGAGCCCGCCTGGGCGAGCTCGCGGGTGGGGCGGGCCTTGGGCGGCTCCACTTGCAGCTTTTCGCGCACGAAGGTTTCGAGCTTTTCGCGGGCCTGCTTGGTGGTTTCCTTGTCAGCCTGCGAGCGGCGGATTTCGCCGATGGTCGCCTCAATCTGCTGGTTGGTATCGCGCAGCAGCTTCTGGGCCTGCTGCTTGGCATCGCGCAGGCGTTCGAGGCGGGTGTCTTCGAGGTGCTTCTTGAGGTCGAGGTACTCCTGGGTAAACTTACGCAGGCCGTTTTGCAGCTTTTCGGTTTCGCGCAGCTTGGTTTCGAGCTCGGTCTTGTCGCGCTCCAGCCCTTCGAGCAGCTGGTCATAGCGGATTTTATCCTTACCCACGAGTTGGGTAGCCCGCTCCACGAGCTGCCGGGGCAGGCCGATTTTACGGGCAATCTCGATGGCAAACGACGAGCCCGGCTTGCCGATTTCGAGGCGGTAGAGCGGTTGCAGGCGCTCGGGGTCGTAGCGCATGGCCCCGTTCACGAGCCCGGGCGTCTTCTCGGCGAAGTTCTTGAGGTTGGTGTAGTGCGTGGTAATGACGCCGAAGGCCCGCTCCTTGTTCAGCTGCTCCAGCACGGCCTCGGCGATGGCCCCGCCCAGGGTGGGCTCGGTGCCGGTCCCAAATTCGTCAATCAGCACCAAGCTCTTTTTATTGGCCACGGTCACGAACTGCTTCATGGCCAGCAAGTGCGAGGAGTAGGTACTCAAGTCGTTTTCGAGGCTCTGCTCGTCGCCGATGTCGAGGAGGATATCCTCGAACATGCCGGCTTCGGAGTAGTCGTCGCACGGAATGAGCAAGCCGCATTGCAGCATGTACTGCACCAGGCCCACCGTTTTGAGCGACACCGACTTACCACCCGCGTTCGGCCCCGAGATAACTAGAATGCGCTGCTCGGGCGTCAGCTCGATATCGAGTGGCACCACTTCGCGCTTCTCGCCATCTTTGCCAGCGGCCTTGTTTTGCTCCTTGAAGGTGAGCGACAGCACCGGGTGGCGCACGCCGCGCCAGCGAATGAGCGGCTTGCTGCTGAGCTCGGGCAGCTGGGCATCGAGCTCACGGGCCAGCCGGGCCTTGGCCCGAATAAAATCGAGCAGGCCGAGGTAGCCGTACGCCTTGCGCAAGTCGGGCAGGTGCGGACGCAGCTGGTCGGTCAGGGCCGTGAGAATGCGGATGAGCTCGCGCTGGTAGGCGTTTTCGAGGTCCTTGATGTCGTTGTTGAGCTCGAACACTTCGGAGGGCTCGATGAACACCGTCTGGCCCGAGGCCGACTCATCGTGAATGAGACCGCGCACGCGACGCTTGTGCTCGGCGATTACGGGTAGCACCAGGCGGCCACCGCGGATGGTGGGCTCCAGGTCACTGGCAATCCAGCCCTCGCTTTTGGCGTGGCGCAATACGCTGGCAATCTGCTTGCGCAGCTGACTCTGGCGTTGAATGAGCTCCTGCCGAATCTGGCGCAGCAGCGGCGAAGCATCATCGCGCACCTGGCCCTCGTCGTCCACTACTTTATCGAGGGCAGCCAGCAGGTTGCGGTCGGCCTGAATGCCGATGCCCAGCAGGCGCAGGTTGGGGTAGAGCCCTTCGGGGGCGTGGGTGAAGAAGGTGAGCGCCGCCCGGATGGTACGCAGGCTCATCTTGATTTCGTAGAACGCCGCCGCATCGAGGTAGGCCCCGGGCAAGGAGGCTCGCTTGAGGTGCACCCGCACGTCGAAGTAAAAGGCGCCGGGAAACTCGCTGCCACCACCCAGCAACTGCCGAAATTCGTCGGCCTGGGCCAGCAGCTTGCTCAGCTGCTCGTGGTCGGTAATAAACTGCATCTTGGCCACGTACTGCCGGCCCAGGGCCGAAAGGCACAGCTGCTCCAGCAGCTCGCGCAGGGTGGCGAAGCCGATTTTGGCTTCAAAATTTTGGGGTACTAACAAGTCGGAAAGAAACGAGCGTTTTTGGCACTTTAGATTACAAAGGTAGAACAGTAAAGAGGGGCGGAAGATTCGCGACCCGGGGGGATTGTGCGGGGGTAGCGCGTAGTACGTGAACAGGCTGTTTCTACCTCTCCCTGCGCAACGTAGTACCCTGCCACCGACACCCAGCCGGGTCTCCGAGGCCGCTGGCAACCGCCTCAACTGCTGGCTTAAGCCTCTGCTAGGCACCCGCCTACCCTACCACCGCAGGCTAGGCGGCGTTACGGCGCTCAGCTGCGGCTCGCCAAGCGGCCAAGTAAGTTAGGTAGGTACCTAGCGTCACGAGCATATTGCCTTTTATGGGCAGGCTCCTGGTAAAAATCAGCCAGCCGGCCCCGGCTATCAGCGCCGTAAAAAATACTAGTAAGTAGGTAGCAACTGGCTTTTCGAAAAAGCTTTTTTCGCGGCGGCTGGCTAGCCCATTGGGGGTGGGGAGCACACTGACAGCCTGTTCGAAGACCGCCAGCATGCCTGCAAAATCGCCGGCGGGCGCTATCTTCCCGACGCTGCGCAGCTTGAGTACGGGGGCGGCGACGGGCGTCAGGCGAAGCTCTTGCACGTCGTTGTAGTTGGAGTAGCGATAAGTGGCAATATCGGCCAGGGGCAGAGTATACGAAAGACGCGGCTCGGGGCGCAAATCCTCTACGTCCAGGTGCGTAGGCGTGATGGTGAGGCGCGTCGGCACCACGGCCGCCCGCTTGTAGGCACGCCACCCCAGGTAGCCACCGCCGCCTACTATACCAGCCGCAATTACTAGTGTCAGCAATTTGTTATCTACTAATGCGATAACCAAAAAGCTAGCAGCCAGCAGGGCAAAACTCCCCATCATCATGACTACCGCTAAGCGAGTTCCGCGGGTAGTATCGAAAAGATTGAGCTCGAAGGTTTGGGGCAGCATGGCAAGAAGTTGATTAAGGGTGCCGGAATAAAGGGCACTCCCTGTATCGGCAACTGCGACCTGGCATTACCCCACCCCCTCGCCGAAAAGCGCGAAATCATATTTTACCGGGTCGGCGGGGTCGAGCAGGCGGAGATTGGCCGTCAGCTCTTCGGCGGCTTGCCAGTCTACTTTCTCGCGCTTCAGGAGGCCCAGCAGGCGGGCCTGGCGCTCGACGTGCACATCGATGGGGCAGATGAGCTCGGCGGGCGTGAGGCGCTGCCACCGGCCAAAATCGAC
>CAJYVK010000192.1 GCA_913778455.1 uncultured Hymenobacter sp.
GTATAGCGGTTGCGGTCGAGCTTGAATTGGGTAACCCGGGCGTCGAGCTGCTGGCGGTCGGCCTCGCTGGGCGAGCCCGTTCCCAGCAGGTAATCAGCGTAGAGTCGGCCGATGAGCTTGCTCTGCGGGTAGCGCTTTTGGAGCCGCTGCCAGGTAGCGCGGTCCTTCAGCTTGGCCAGGTAAGCGGCTTGCATGGCCTCGCGGGGAGCGGCGTACTGCTCGGCAGGTAGCTGGCCGAGAGTGCGCAAGGCGTTTTCGTAGTCGCCCTGCTCAAACGACACCTGGCCTTGCAGATACAAGACCTCGTTGAGGTTGGGGTAGGTGGGGTACTGGTTGCGGATGAGGTTGAGCATCTGCTCGGCCTCGGCCCACTGCCCCAGCCGGGTGGCGGCCACCGCGTAGAGGTAGGCCGCGTCGGGGGCCTGGGCGAAGTGGTTGATGGGCTGGGTTAGCGGCTCGAGCTCCTGCATGGCCACGGCGTAGTGGCCCTGGTCGAGCTGGCTTTTGCCGGTGCGGTAGCGGGGTAGCTGGCCCTGGGCGCTGGCCAGCAGGCTCAGCAGCAGCAGGGGCAACGCAAGCAGCCGCCGCCACGGCAGGTGGGCAACGGCGCGGTACGAATAAGTCATGCGGAAGAGAAAGCCAGGGTTGGCTGCCGCAAAGGTACGCCCCACCGGGGAGGGGCCGAAAGCAACCCAGCCGCCAGTCTTGTCTACCTTAGCGCCAATCGGTGCGCCGGGTTGGCTGCCACCGCCGTATCACATTCCTCATCCCCGCCGATGTACCTCTCCCTGCCCATGTCGCTGCCCGCCCTGCGCCGCCGCTTGCCGCTGCTGTTTGTGCTCGGCTTGTCGCTGGCCCTGAGCTTCGTGCTCATCGCCGCCCGCGTACTCATTACCGGTCGTCCGCTCTTCGTTTTCCTGCTCTGGAATCTGTTCCTGGCCGCCATCCCGTTTGCCCTGAGCGCGGCGCTGAGCCTGGCCGCCCGCCCGCCGCAGGCGCGGCTGCTGCTGCCGGTAGGCGCGGTGTGGCTGCTGTTTTTTCCCAACGCGCCCTACCTCGTGACCGACCTGTTTCACTTGGTGCCGCACGCGGGCGTGCCGTACTGGTACGACCTGGCGCTCATTATGTCCTGCGCCTGGAACGGGCTGATGCTGGCCTTCGCCTCGCTGCTCGACATGCACGGGCTGGTGCGCCAGCGCCTGGGCTTCTGGGCCGGCTGGGGCTTCGTCACGGTGGCGCTGGGCCTGAGTGCCTTCGGGGTGTACCTGGGCCGCTACCTGCGCTATAACTCCTGGGATATTCTCAACAATCCTTTCACGCTGCTCTACGATATCGTACAGCGCTTTCTGCACCCTTTCCACAACTGGCAGACCTGGGGCGTGACGGTCGTATTCTGGGCGTTTTTGCTCATTGCCTATGCTACCGTGCGGCTGCTGGGGCAGGGTAACCAGCCGGAGCGCTAGGCGGTCCCGGCAATCGTAGGGAGTCCCAATGTTAAACAGCCCTCATTAATGTGAAACGGCTGCTGGGCTGCGCTCGGCCTGACAACAAGTGGAGTAATAGGTGAATTCTTTAAATACCTACTATCAACGCTGATTATTGCGAAGCAGACGAATATCCTTTGAGGTATGAGGTACCCTTTGCAGCATCAGTTTGCCAAAGGTGAATGGTATACGTGTCGTTGCCATCCAGACCATCTTCGCTCAGCTCGTCAAGATTGTAATAGTAAATTCTTATCCGGTAAATGCCCTTAGGTAGGGCCAGACGCAGAGCCTCGGGCTGATAGTCGTTGAGGCCGGCAACGATGACCTTCCCTGAACTGACAGTCAAATCACACTCGTTGAGTAATGCAAGTGCTTGCTCATCGGTGATGTAGGGCGGCTCCAACTCAAAGACGGCGATTTTAACGGGAACAGTTGAGTTACGGGCAGTGCCCACTACAACGTTTCCCGGGGTAACTCCGAGCAGCGCATTTACTTCTGCCGTCGTCCAGTGGATAAGTGCTGGGTCACTATCTTCATCCTGAAGGTAAAATTGGAAATAAGCTGCAAAAAGCAGTAAGTCAAGCTCGATGGTTGCGTTCACGAATTTTTAGTAATCGGTAGCTACTTCAAATTGCCCTCCCAGGCTGCTAGCTCGGTCTGGCGCTCGGCTGCGGCGCGGGCCAGCAGGGCAGGGCTGGGGCCGGTGCCGAGGTAAATAGTCGTGCCGCGTTCCATCGCGTAGGGGGTTGTTACCTCACCCACTTTCCGGAAGGTGGTGAAATAAGGCGTCATCTTGTCGGGGTAGCCCTCGCCAATGAGCAGCAGATGGTGCCAGGGTCGCGCCGGCACCGGCGGAAACCAGTATAAGTAGCTGCCGTTGAAGCTCGTCGCGGCGGGCATGGGCCGGTTGCGGTTGTAGTAATTGAGGGCGCCGGCCTGGCCGTAGTTATCGCACTTGATGAGCGTGCTGGCCCGCGTCGAATCGGGCAGGGCCTGGTAGGCCAGCCAGGCTTTATCGGCCAGCTCCTGCCAGCCCAGCATATCGGCGAAATCCTGGGGGAGGGCGTGCAGCTTACCGTCTTCCCAGCGCGTGAGGCCCAGTTTTTGGTGGATGGGCCGCTGGCTCAGGCGGGCCATCGCGGTCGGCGATAGAATGGGGAAAATATCGCGGACCAGCGGCACCCACAGCAGCAGCGGCACCACCAACAGGGCTACGCGCAGGCGCGGGCGGGCGGCCAGCTGAGCCTGCCACCACACCGCGCCCACCGCAAACAGCGTCGGGTAGTAGCCCAGGGCGTAATAGCTCTTGCCGTGCAAAACGGTCAGAATCAAGAGTCCCGCCACGTATACCAGGCCCACCACGCGGGTTGCCGGCGCGGGCCGGCCCCGCAATGCCGCCCACAGCCCCGGCACCCACACCAGCACCGCCGAGAAGCACAGCAGTAGCTGCTCTTTCCAAAACCCGCCGGCCGACACGTGCACCAATTGCCGCTCGTGCAGCAGCGCCATGTGGTGGCGAAACGGCAGCCCGTGCGCCACCTGCCACCCCAGCGTAGGCGCGGCCACCAGCAAGGCCAGGCCCGCCGCCAGCCAAATGGGCCGCCGCCCAAACGTGCGCGGGGCCGTCAGCAGCAGCGCAACCAGCACGGCCGCGCCGAAGAAGAACGTGGTGTATTTATTCAGAATGCCCAGCCCCAGCACCAGGCCCAGCCAGTAGAGGTGCCGGGGCCGGCCGTCGGGCTGCGCGTGCCGCACCAGCAAGTAAGTAGCCAGGGTAAAGCTGAATACCTCGAACGCATTGGGCTGAAAAAGCAGGTTGAGTCGCCCGTAGGCCGTGGTGAGGAAGCACACGCCGGCCAGCGCCTGCGCCCACGGCCGGCCGCCCAGCCGCTGGGCCAGCCGCACCACCACGTAAATGGTGAGTGCTCCCCAGAGCAACGGCCAGAATTTAACCCAGAAAAAGCCGCCGCCCAGCGCCAGCGTTACCCAGCTTTGCAGGGCCGTGAGGGGTGGCACTTCGATGTAGCCCCAGGCCAGGTGCCGGCCGTAGTCGAGGTAGAGGTATTCGTCGCGGTGCAGCTCGTAGGTGCCGTAGCCCGCCAGCAGCAGGCCGGAGACCACTTTGAGCAAGGCAAAGAGCAGGGGTAGGCGGTGTTTCATGAAGACCAAGAGCTGGTAGTAACTACTAAACCCGCCCGTTATGGCGAGCTTGCAAAGTAATCTCGTGATGAGTGCGATTGCTACGCAAGCTCGCCATAACAGGCGGGTTTTGTTGCGCCCTGTTAAATGATCCCTGTTACTTGTTAAATGAACACGTCCTGGTCCCGCCTGCTTTCCACCCGCCGCTACCCCGACCGCCCCGCCGAGGTGCCCATGCCCGGCCGCTCGCCCTACCTGGCCGACTACGATCGCGTCGTGTTTTCCTCGGCCTTCCGGCGCTTGCAGCGTAAAACCCAGGTGATGCCGCTGCCCGAAACCGACTTCGTGCACACCCGCCTCACGCACTCGCTCGAAACGGCCTGCGTGGGCCGCTCGCTGGGCCGCCTCTCGGCCCGCCGCGTGCTCGAAGCCGACCCGGCCATCGGGGAAGAGCTGCCCGACTTCGCCCAGGACTGCGGCGACATCGTGGCCGCCGCCTGCCTGGCCCACGACATCGGCAACCCGCCCTTCGGTCACTCGGGCGAGGATGCCATCTCCGCCTATTTTGCCAGCCGGGCCGCCGAGCGCTTCATCACCGGCCTAAGCGCCGCCCAGCAGGCCGACTTGCAGCATTTTGAGGGTAATGCGGCGGGCTTTCGCATCCTTACGCACACGTACCCGGCGCTCAGTAGCGGCTCGGCTGGGCTGGGGCTCACCTATGCCACGCTGGGAGCCTTTACCAAGTACCCGCGCCCGTCGGTAGTCGGCGAGGAGCAGAGGCAGGGTGGGGCCAGCGAAAAGAAGTACGGTCATTTTCAGGCAGAAAACCCGCACTTCAAAGCAGTGGCCGAGGAGCTGGGCTTGTTGCCCAAAGACGCGCCGGCTGGCTTCTACCACCGCCACCCGCTGGCCTTTCTGGTCGAGGCCGCCGATGATATCTGCTACCGCATCATCGATTTTGAAGATGGGCTCAAACTCGGCCTTATCGACCACGAGCGCGGGCTGGCTCTATTGCGGCAGCTCCGCGCCGCCGCGCCCAACGCCCGCCCCCGGGGCACCGGCAGTAGCGGCCTCACCTGGCGCGACTGGCAGGAGGAGCTGGGCTACCTGCGGGCCACGCTCATCGGCCAGCTCGTGGACGAAACCGCCACCCACTTTGCCCAGCACGCGCCCGCCATCCTGGCCGGCACCTACGATGCCTCGCTGGTAAAGGAGCTGACCGGCTACGAATTCCTCCAGGAAATTCAGCAGTTGAGCGTGCAGAAGCTCTACCGCTCGCGCCCGGTGCTCGAAATTGAAGCCGCCGGCTTCGAAGTACTCGGCGGCCTGCTCGACACGTTTTTATGCGCCATCTTCGACTCGAAAAACAACCACCGCTCCAGAAAGCTGCTCGACTTACTACCCAGCCAGTACCGCGCCATCGGCCCGCAGGCCGGTGCCTCGGCCTACGAGCAAATTCTCCTGCTCAGCGACTACGTAGCCGGCATGACCGACCAGCACGCGCTGAGCTTGTATAAGACAATCAAGGGAATCGAGTTGCCCAAGGGATTCTAGACCGCAGATTTAACGGATTAAACGGATTGCGCGGATACGCCCACCAGCCTGCGGTGGGATGACTATATAGCGAAGACATTGAATTAAATTAAAAAATGCCTATTGGCTAGCCAGCCCGCCGCCGCAGGCTGGCGGGCGTATCTGCGCAATCCGTTTAATCCGTTAAATCTGCGGTTAATTCGTTAAATCTGCGGTCTGGAGCGCCACCATGTTTTCGAGCAATTGTTCCAATAGCTTTCGGCCCTTCCACACCGATTTCAACTTGCCGCGAATCTGCGCGGCGGTTTGCACAAACTCCTGCTCGCTTACCGTTTCGTGGTTTTCGGAATCAATTAATTGCTCCACCATTTCCTCGGTCATTTCGGGGTGAAACTGGAGGCCGATAATGCCGTCGCCCCACACGAAGCCCTGCGCCGCGCAGCCCGCCGACATGCCCACGCGCACGGCCCCCGGCGGCACCGTAAAGGTGTCGAAATGCCAGTGTAGCACCGTGGCTTTGTCGGGCCAGCCGCGTAGCAGCGGGTGCGTGAGCGCCTTGGCCGAGAAGCGCACCGTCCAGAAGCCGATTTCCGGCTCGGGATTGGGGCGCACCTCGCCGCCCAGCGCTTGGGCCAGCAATTGGGCACCCAGGCACAGGGCCAGCGTGAATTTGCCAGCGCGCAGCGTTTCGCGCAAAAAGGCTTTCTCTGGGGCTAGCCAGGGAAATTCGGCCTCGTCGTGCACGCTCATCGCGCCCCCTAAAATCAACAGTCCATCAAACTCGTGCAGCGCCGGGAAAACCGGGTGAGGCTCAAAAAGCCGGGTGTACGTCAGCGGGTGGCCGTGGGCCGCCAGCCAGGCGGCGGCGTGGCCAGGCCCTTCGTTGGGTAAATGTTGGAGACAGTGCCAGCGCATTATTTTAGAATAAAACAGCAGTAAAAACGTCTGTCGCAGCGCCGCAAGAGGCAGGTTGTCAGGTTAAAAGAGTTACTCTAACCTGACAACCTGCCTCCTGCGTCGCTGCGACAGACGTTTACAGAAAGGAGAGCGACCGGGTAATGGGCCACAAAATCCGACTAATCCGAAAAATCCGGCGGAATCCGTGGTC
>CAJYVK010000193.1 GCA_913778455.1 uncultured Hymenobacter sp.
CACGTTAGTAGTCCAGATACTCTCAAAGCTGGGGTCTGGGGCGGCCGGGGTAAGTGGGGTGCCGGCGGGGTAGCGGCTGGTGCGCGGCTTAGCGATGTAAGGGTCGTAGCGTTGGCCGAGGGCGGCCGTGACGGCATCGCGCTCGAAAGAGTTCTCGGAGTCGTAGACGCTCCGGCCCAGGGGCGATACAATAGTGAGCTGCACGCGTTTGATGGCCTGCTCCAGCAGCAGCTCATCGGCCGTTTTGCTTTTCTTAATAGTGAGTACCCGGGTGATGGCCTGCTCCGAAGGCCCAGCCATCATCACGGTGCCCTGGGCCGCCGAGGCGGCGGGTGCCTCCGTCTTTTTCAGGAGCACCTCGCTGGTGACGCTCTTGCCTACCAAAAACTGGAGCGAAGGCAGGCGCTCGGTGCGGGGCTGCGCCGGCGTTAGGGCGACCAGGCCGCTTAGGCCGGCCGCCAGCCAGGCGGTAGTTGCGGAATTCTTGACAGACATAGGCAGGAAAAAGAATGGTGAGAAAGTTTGGACTGGTCAAATTAGGCAGCTGGTCAGACAAAGCTGGTGCCGAAAGTAGCTACAAATAAAAATAGCATCCCCAAAAAGTGCCTTATTTAAGCAGATTAAGCTATTAGTAATAAAAAAATTAATTTTTCATGAAAAAACTATTGGATTTATGAAAAATAAAAATACCTTTGGCCCAAGGCTGCTGAGCCACAACCTACACATCCTCAACCACAAGCAATACCCAACTTTTACTCTTATGAAAAAACTTCTTGTACTACTCGCCCTCGTAGCAGGTGTAACTACTACCTCGTTTGCCAGCACTACGGCCCGCCCGACCGCCCCGTCGGCTGTTGCGCAGCCCGCCGCTGAGAAAGTGATCAAAGTGGCCACGAAGGAAGAAATGGTGGCCCTGGCCAGCAAGCTCACGGCCAATACCAACGCCAAGGTGGTAGCCGAGGTGACCGACGTTATCATCATCGTATTCGATGATGGCACGGTCATCATCATCATCGTTGGCAACTAAATTGCCCACGGCTTCAGCAGTCTTACGCTAGCGTGAAGGGGCTGCGTGGCGGAGTTGAGCAACACCTACGGGTAGGTAAACTAGTAGTATTGCCCTGGTGGCCGCTACGCTGCTTACCGTCGTGACGTGTTGCTTTACCCTGCCGCGCAGCTTTTTTTTATGCAAAAAATAGTTTACTTACTTGCTGTGGTACTGACCGTGTGCGGTAGCCTGAGCCCACTGACCGCCCGGGCTCAGCAACCTGCGCGGTACACGGTATGCTTACGGTTTGTGACGGCAGCGCACCGGACGGTGCAAATCAATCAGCAGCGTTCCCTGCGGGTGACGGCCGACACGTGCCTGCAATTGCCCGTGCCGGCCGGCCCCCTGGCCAGCCTGCTGGTTGAGGCCGAAGGTTGCTTTGCCCAGGCCATCCGCTTTCGTCCCGACACTTTGCGCGGCCCGCTGCGGGTGTGGCTGTTGCCGCGGGAGGTAGAATTGCGGGAGGTGGTAGTGCAGTCGGCCAGCGCGGCCCGGTACCGGGGCGATACCCTGGTGCTGCGGGTAGACAGCGTGCGGACCCAGCCGCACGCCAGCGCCTCCGACTTGCTCAACAACATGGCCGGTGCCTCGGTAGATGCCAGCGGCCAGGTGCGGGTGCTCGGCAAAAACATCGGCCAGGTAACGGTGGAGGGCAAGCCCTTGTACGGGGGCAATCCCAAGGCCGCGCTGGAAGCGCTTAACGCGGACATGATAAAAAACCTGGAGCTGTCGGAAATACCCGGCGCCGGGGGCGAGGGGGGAGCCAGCCTGAACATTCGCCTGAAAGACGACCGCAAGGCGGGCAGCTACGGCCGGGTAGACGCGCTGGCCGGCACCCACGGCACGTACGCGGCAGCCGGGCGCGTGAGCCAGGTGCAGGGCAGCCGCTTTCTGAGTGCCTTTGCGACGGCCAATAATATCTACGAGCAGGCCCTGACGGCCGACGACCAAAACACCCTGGTGCGCAACACGGTACTGAAGCAGGTGCAGGGCGCCTACTCGGTGACGGAAACGGCCCTGCCCCGCCCGACCAGCGTGCAGGCCGACCGGGGCGTGCAGAACATCGTGGAGCAGCCGCTCAACGTGGGGCGGGTCAATACCGTGAACGGTGGGTTGAACTACAGCCAGAGCGGTCCCAAGGCCGACTTGTTTGGCTACGTGCTGGCCGAGCGTACCAGCCAGCAGCTGAGCCGCACGTTTAGTACCACGCGCTACCTCGACCCGTTTCGGCAGCAGGAAGCGGGTACTTCGGAAGACGCGTATCGCCGCACCAAGGCCACCGCTTACCTGAATGGCAAATGGACGCTGACGTCCCGCCAGACCCTCACCACGGCTACGCTGCTGGGCGTGCGCCGGCAAGACAGCGACCTGCGCAGTACGCTGGCTACGGAGCTGCGGCGCGATACGACCCGGTTAACTTATGGCACGCTGGCGCGTCAGCTCGCCAGCCGGGAGCAGTCGGGCTTTACCTCCAATCAGGTGGCCTGGGTGCTGCGCCACGCCCGCCCGGCCCAGGTAACGTCGGTGTACGCGAAATACGGCTTTGCAGCCCAGCAAACGCAGCAGGACTATACCAACCAGGTGCAGGCCGGGGCGCGGCCGCCCCGCGTATTTCGCAACCGCATCGAGCGCCAGGACCAGGCTCACAGCTGGGAGGCCCAGGCGCTGCACGCGCTGCCGCTAAGCCGCAAGCTCCTGCTGGAGGGCAAGGTAACTTGGAGCTACGAGTCGGCCCCCATTACCCAGCGGGGCTACCGACCCAGCGGACCGGTGGAGTACGAGGTACCGGGCCTGACCCTGGAGCAGTTTCGGACTACCGATCAGCAGCAGACGGCCCGGGCCTCGCTGTACTACAAAACGCCCCGCTTCAGCGCCTTGCTCAGCCCCACGATCTGGCATTGGTCGGGCACGCGGCGGGTGGCCGAAACTACCATCTCGACGCAGCAGCGCACGGCCTTCTTGCCGGGCTTTTTCGCTGAATATCGCCCCGATGCCGTAACCCGGCTCTCGGTGCGCTACGGCGAAAGCCAGCTGCTGCCGGCCCCCGAGCGGCTGTTTCCCGTGCCTGATAGCTCGAACATTCAGTTTATCAAAATTGGTAACCCTTACCTGGTGCAAACCCGCCACCAGTCCCTGGAGGCCAGCGGTACTTCGGCGCTGGGAACCAACCGGTTCACGCTCAACGCTCGCTACGGCGTTGATGACAGTCCGGTGCTGCTGGCTACGCAGCCCAATTCGCTGGGCTTTCTCACCCAATCGTATCAGCAGCCCGACTTGCGGCTGCCGAGCTTGGCCGCGTCGCTGTTGTGGTTTCAGTTCAATCAAGCCAAGAGCTACAGCTTTCACGCGTTTGCCACGGCGCAGTGGCTGCGCAACTACGTCGTGACGCAGGGCGAGCCCGTGCGGCTGCGCACGTTTCTGGGCGTTGCCGTGGCGGGCATCAAGTGGCAGGGCAGCCGCGGTACCACGGCTAAGCTCGATTGGCGCACTACGCTCACCCAGCAGCAAGGCACGGCCGACAACCTGC
Source organism: uncultured Hymenobacter sp. (assembly GCA_913778455.1). Lineage (GTDB taxonomy): Bacteria > Bacteroidota > Bacteroidia > Cytophagales > Hymenobacteraceae > Hymenobacter. The sequence continues at coordinate 3,576 of CAJYVK010000193.1, forward strand.
CCGTGGCCCGCAATTTTCGGCACGAGCCGGTGCTGGCGCTGGAAAAAAAGTGGGGTGCCCGCCTCTATGCCGAGCTGACCACGACGGCCTTTATCAACTCCTACGCGCAAGGCCCCGTGACGGCCAACGCCTTTTTGGATGCGACGCTGAGCCGGTATTGCCTGCGCGGTGACCGGGCGCGGGTATTCGTGTCGGGGCGTAATCTGCTCAATAACACAACCTACCAAACCAACACCTTCGCGGCCAACGTGCAGCGCCAGGAGGCCGTCGGCCGGCTACCCCGCTTCGTGCTGGTGGGCGTGAGCGTATACCCCGAGAAATGGAAATAGCCGGCCCCGAGGGAGCCGGCTATTTGCAAACAGCGCAGGCGAGGACCTGCGCTGAGCTTAGTTTATCAGCAGGGGCTGCGTGCTGGCCCCGGCCCGGATGAAGTAGGCGCCGGTAGCCAGCCCGTCGGGCAGGCGCAGCCGCGTGGTGCCGCTGTCGTCGGCCGTGGCTTGCAATACCAGCCGGCCCACGGCATCAAACAGCACAATGGTAGCGCGGGCCGGCGTGCCCACTACGGTTACGTGCGAGTGAGCCGGGCTGGGGTAAGCCGCAAACTGCACCTTCGTAGTCGGTACGGCCACCGTAACTACCGCCGACAGGTGGGCGGTGCCATCGAGGTCCACCTGGCGCAGGCGGTAGTAGAGCAGCGACACGCCCGCCGGCAACTGCCCATCGAGTAGCGTGTATTGGCGGGACGTGAGGCTGGTGCCCGCCCCCGGCAACGTGCCGATAGCCGCGAAGCTCCCACCGTCGATGCTACGCTCCACCGTAAAGCTGGCGTTGTTGAATTCCGACGCGGTAACCCAGTTCAGGCGCACGGCTGCCGGTCCTTCGGCCTTGGCCGTAAAGGCCGAGAGCGTAACGGGTAGCGGGGCCGCAGTGGTGCTGGCCGTGAAGAAAGAATAATTGGCGCTAGTCGGCACCGTACCGGTCACGCTGCGGCCGGTCCCGTTCTGGGTGTTGCCGATGCGCGCCCAGTTGGCGCCCGCTAGCGGGGCGGTTGCGCGTGCCCACACTTGGGCGCTGCTCAGGCTGCCGGTCAGGCCGTTGTCGTTGGCGGCCAGCCAGCTGAGAACCACCTGAGCGTTGGTGAGCGGGGCCGAGGTTTGCCAGATTTGGTCGATGCCCTTGTTAGCGCCGCTGCCGTCGGTACCGTAGCTGACCTGCGCGGTGTTGAGGCCCGCCGTGCGGGTGGCGGTCAGGTTGGTGAGGGTAGTGGCCGGGGTAACGGTGAGACCGTTGGGGAATGCGGTGGCCGCGCCGCCCGGTACGCTGGCTTTCACGGCGGCCAGGTTGCCGGCCACGTAGCGGCTGGTATTTTCGCCGCTGATCGTGGCGCCGTCCACCAGCCGCAGGGTGGCGGAGGGGGCGGTGGTCACCATGCCGTTGGTGAGCGTGAGGGTACCGGCCACGTCGGCGTTGTTACCGGCTGGCAGGGTCACGCCGCTGGCGTTGTTGACCGTAAGATTGGCCAGCCCGGCTCCGTTGAGGCGGAGCTGCTGGGCGGCCGTGCCGTTGAGCGTGACGGTGCTGGCCGTGCCCGGCGTGAGGGTCGCCCCGCTGGCATTGGCCAGGTTGCCGCCCACGAAGAGCTGGTTGTTGCTGCCGCCGCCGCTCAGGTCGAGCGTGCCGCTGTTGTTGGCCAGCGAGCCCGCCACCGACAGTACCGCCCCACCCGTGAGGGTAATGGTGGCCCCGTTATTAGTCAGGTCCTGGGCCAGGGCGGCGCTGGTGCCGCTCAGCAGGGCAAGAGTAAGAAGTTGTTTCATAAGTAGTACAAAGTAAGGGCTACAACCTGCATTGGGTTGCCCGGCGGCCTAGTTGATGTAGCCGACGGTCCAGTTCGTGCCGTCCGAAATCGCAATGACGGTCTTCGAGGCGGCGGCAGGCTTCAGCTCGTAGCCCGTAGTGCTCGATACGGCCGCAGAGCTGCTGGCCCCGTAAATGCTGCCCCCGGTCGTGAGCAGGAAGGCGCTGATGCTGGTGCTGTTGTTGCGCAGGTAGTATACCCGGCCGGGGCAGGTGGTGGGGTTGGGGAGCTGGTAATAGTTGCTGTTGGTACCAGGAGCCAGGCCGTAGTAGCCGCCAATAAGGGTAGTGCTATTAATATCCCCTTGGTCGAGACCGTTAGGACCGCCGTTGGTGCCGCCGCCGAAGCCCGTCACCACCCCCACGGCAAAGGTGCCGTTAACTTGCAGGGAGCTACTGGGGGTCGCGGTGCCGATGCCCACGCTGACGGCGTCGTTGGAGCCGCGCGCGGTGCCGATGACCAAGGAGTTAGCCTGGCTTACGGTGGCGTTGCTACCAATGGCGTAGGCGTCGTAGAGGTTGGCATCGGCCTGCGCGCTGCCGCCGAGCAGAATATTATTCCTGTTGGAGCTCAGGCTGCTGCCGCTGCCCGTACCGATGACGACGTTGTTGCTGCCGGTGATATTGCTGCTGCCGTTATAGCCCGCAGAATTGCCGACGATGACGTTGTCGGTGCCCGTAGTCAGCCGGTTGCCGGCGTAGAAGCCCAGTAGCGTATTGCTGGCCCCGGTGGTTTGCTGCCCCGCCCCGTAGCCGATAAACGTGCTGTTGTTGCTGTTGATGTTCTCCCCGGCCCGCGCCCCTACGACGACGTTATACACGCCGGAGGTATTAGCAAATCCGGCGTTGAAGCCCAGCAGTACCGAACCGGAGCTGGGCGTATTGTTGCCCAGAGATATCCGCCCGTTTTCATATACTCGAAACGCTTCAGTATTATTGCGCTTGAAGAAGAGGTCCTGGTTGTTGGTAGTGCCCAAAAAGGCATTGCCGTCGGTGGCGTTGCCCGATAAGCTCCAGCCGCTACTGCCAGGGATGGTAGCCCAAGTGTTGTCGCCGCGCAGATAAGTGCTGCTGCTGGGTGTACCGGTGGCGCTCAGCTCGGCCAAGCCAATGGCATCGTCGGCCACCTTGGCATTGGTGATGGCGTTGTCGGCCAGCTTGGCGGTGGTAATGGCCCCGGTCGCAACCGTCGGGTTGGGATAAGTGCCGGTGAGGTCACCGCCGGCCGTGCCGCTGGGGCTACCTCCGCCGCTGGGCAGCGTCACCGAGTTGCCGCCGGTGCCGCTGATGCTCAGCGTCTGCCCGCTGATGCTCAGCGTCTGGTTGGCCTCGCTGCTGAGGATGCCATTGGCGTCGGTAGTTACTACCCCGGCCGTGCTCAGGCTGCGCAGGCGCACGGCCCCGTTCACGTCGAGCGTCCGGCTGGGGCTCACGCCGCTGCCTAGGCCGATGCCGACGCGGGAGTTGCCGCTCACGTTGGCCCATTGCAGCACGCTGGTGGTGGCGCCGTTGGCCCGGTAGCCGAGTACGCCACCGGTGGCACCCGTCAGCACGGGGCCGGCGGTGGTGGCGTCGTAGGCGAGCTTGTTATTGTCGTCGGAGCTGGCGTTCAGCAATAAGTCATTGCTGTTGAGGGCCAAGTCCTGAGTAGCCGAGTGGTTGCCCAGGTTGTCGCCGGCCGGGCTCAGGTACACCCAGGCGGCCGGCGAGCCGGCGTAGTACCAGAAGCCCGATTGCGTGCCGCCCGAGGCCGAGCCGTCGGTCTGGTATACCATCAGGCCCTGCGGGGGCGAGGTGATGGCCTGGCGTTGCGCCTGGGTGAGGCGCGGTACGAGCAGACCCTTGTCGGTGGCCGAGATGTCGAGCGCCGCCTTGCTGTTGGGGATCGCGGTGCCGATACCTACGTTTTGAGCCAGGGCAGCCGGGCCGGTGAGGAGCAGGGCCGCCACCCAGAAGGGGGTAGGGGTGGGCAACCAGTGTAGCGTTTGTTTCATGAGATTTTGTTGATTATCTGAAGACAGACTGAAGCTCAAAGATAGGGTGCTGAGTGCCGTGAAGCTGCTCAGTACCCACCGGTTTTCCGTTGCTTGTCAACTAAGGCCCGCCGCCCGCTTTTTCGCCTGAACCTGGAGCGCCCTCCGCGGGTTTAAGGGCTAATGAAGCACGAAACTATCCGCACCCTGGGCCAGCTCCGCGCCAGTGGTTACCAGCCCCGCACCGTGAAAGAAGAGCTGCGGGATAACCTCATTTCCAAACTCAAAAACAAGGAAGACGTGTTTCCCGGTATCTTCGGCTACGAAGAAACCGTGATTCCCGAGCTCCAGCGCGCCATCCTGGCCGGGCACCACATCAACCTGCTGGGCCTGCGCGGGCAGGCCAAAACCCGCATCGCCCGCCTGCTCATCAACCTGCTCGATGAGTACATCCCGGTCGTGGCTGGCTCGGAGCTCAACGACGACCCCTTGCAGCCGCTGTCGGTCTTTGCCAAAAACCTGATTGCGGAAAAAGGCGACGACACGCCCGTTAGCTGGCTGGCCCGCGCCGACCGCTACACCGAGAAGCTGGCCACACCCGACGTGACCGTGGCCGACCTAATCGGTGATGCCGACCCCATCAAGGCGGCTACCCTTAAGCTGCCGTATTCCGACGAGCGGGTAATTCACTTCGGCCTGATTCCGCGGGCGCACCGAGGTATTTTCGTGATCAACGAGCTGCCCGACTTGCAGGCCCGTATCCAGGTATCGCTGTTCAACATCTTGCAGGAGGGCGACATCCAGATTCGCGGCTTCAAGGTGCGCCTGCCGCTCGACTTGCAGTTTGTCTTCACCGCCAACCCCGAGGACTACACCAACCGGGGCTCCATCGTGACGCCGCTCAAGGACCGCATCGACGCCCAGATTATCACCCACTACCCCAAGTCGATAGAAATCGGCAAGCGCATCACTAAGCAGGAAGCCCGCATCAAAGAAGAGCAGCGCGGCCTGGTGACGACCAACGAAATCACCCACGACCTCGTGGAGCAGGTGGCCGTGGAGGCCCGCGGTTCGGAGTTCGTGGATGCCAAGTCGGGCGTGTCGGCCCGCCTCACCATCTCAGCCTACGAGCAGGTGATTGCCGGGGCTGAGCGCCGCGCCCTTATCAATGGCGAAGGCAGCACCTACGTGCGCGTGGCTGACTTTATCTCGGCCGTGCCGGCCATTACGGGCAAGGTCGAGCTGGTGTACGAGGGCGAGCAGGAGGGCGCGGGCATCGTGGCCGAAAAGCTCATGGGTAAGGCCATCCGTACCTTGTTCCTGAACTATTTCCCCGACCCTGACAAGGCCAAAAAGCTTAAAAACCGCCCCAGCCCCTACAAAACGGTGCAGGAGTGGTTTGGTAACGGCAACACGCTCGACATCCTGCACGATGCCAGCACCGCCGACTATCGCGCCGCCCTCGACAAAGTGCCCGGCCTGCGGGCCATCGTAACCGAGCTGCACCCCAACGAGGACGCCGAGACCACCTACTTCCTCATGGAGTTCCTGCTGCACGGCCTGGCCGAGCACTCGCTCATCTCGCGCAACAAGCTCACCGCCGGGGCGCAGTTCAAAGACCTGCTCTCGTCGATGTTCACCATGCCCAGCTTCGGCGACGACGACGACGAGGACGAAGACCCCAAGCCCCGCCGCCGCCGCTAAGCAGTAGCGCGGACGCTGCGAGTCCGCGTGCAAGCGGTAACAGGGAAGGAGTTAAAGCAAAAGCCCCGCGTCCACCCCGGGACGCGGGG
>CAJYVK010000194.1 GCA_913778455.1 uncultured Hymenobacter sp.
GCGTAATCAGTACCTCGTGCTGCCGGGCCGAGGCCACGGCCTCGCGGATGAGCCGGCGAAACTCCTCTTCCCGCAGCACGGCGTGGTCGGCCGGCGACACGATGAGCGTCGCCTCGGGGTCACGTTGCGCAATGCCGTAGCTGGCGTAGGCAATGCAGGGCGCGGTGTTGCGCCCGATAGGCTCGCCCAGAATTTGGTTCATGGGCAACTCGGGTAAGTGCTCGTGAACCAACTCGATGTAGTCGCGGTGGGTTACCACGAATACGTTTTCGGGCGGGCAAATTCCCCGGAAGCGGTCGACCGTGAGCTGAAGCATGGAACGGCCCACCCCCAGCACGTCGTGAAACTGCTTGGGGTGCTGCGTGCGGCTGAAGGGCCAGAAGCGGCTACCGATGCCGCCCGCCATCACGACGAGATAGGTATGTTCCATAGTAAGGGGATGCGCACGCGCAGAGACTAGGGACGAAGATAGGCGTTGCCCCGCTAGCCCGGGCCGGCGCCCGAGCCAGTCGGCTTGCCCCGAATTCAAGCTTTATCCGGCTAAAATTCGCTAAACCAAGCCTTCGCGCAGCAGGTCGTGCAAGTGGATAAAGCCGGCAAATTGTCCAGCTTCCGTCACAATCAGCTGGGTAATGTTACGGGCCTGCATGCGGGCCAGCGCCTCGGCCGCAAACTCATTGATATCGATAGTCGCCGGCTGGGGGGTAAGAATGTCGCGGGCAGTGAGGGCGTCCAATTCGGCCAGGTGGCCCCGGCCTAGCATCCGGCGCAGGTCGCCGTCGGTAATGATGCCAGCCAGCTGGCCCGCCGCGTCGAGTACGGCGGTAGCCCCCAGGCGCTTACCCGATATTTCGAGCAGCACCTCGCGCAGGGGCGCGGCCAGCCCCACCTGCGGGCGCTGGTTTTGGCGGCTGAGGTCGCCCACGGTGAGGTAGAGCTTTTTACCGAGGGTGCCGCCGGGGTGCAGGCGGGCAAAGTCCTGGGCCGAAAACTGCCGGCTTTCGAGCAGGCACACGGCTAGCGCATCGCCCAGGGCCAGCGCGGCGGTGGTACTGGTAGTGGGGGCTAGGTCGTGGGGACAGGCCTCGCGACGCACGGGGGCGTGCAGCACGTAGTCGGCCTGGCGGGCCAGGTACGAGTCGGCGTTGCTCACGAGGGCGGCCAGCGGCACGCCCTTGCGGCGCAGCAGCGGCACCAGCACCTTTACTTCGGCCGTATCGCCGCTTTTACTGATGGCCACCACGAAGTCCTCGGCCTGAATCATGCCCAAGTCGCCGTGAATGGCGTCGGCCGCGTGCATGAACAGCGCGGGAGTGCCCGTACCGTTGAGGGTGGCCACCAGCTTACCGGCGATGTGGGCACTCTTGCCTACGCCAGTTACCACTATCCGGCCCCTAATAGTCAGTAGCGCCGCCACGCAGCGGGCAAAGTCGGGGGTGGCGGACACGGCCTGGGCCACGTCGCGCAGAGCGTCCGCTTCGGTGAGCAGTACCTGCCGGGCCACGGCCAGCACATCAACGGCGGGAGAGTCGGGAATCGATTGCACGGCCGAAATTACGGCCGGGCCGGGTAAGCTTTAGCTTGCCCGGCGTAAGGTAGGCCGCGACTCGCCGGACGCCGGGCAAGCGAAAGCTTACTCTACATGACCGCCCGGGAACTTTTCTGAAATGTTACGCGTAACAGGCCGTTTTTTCGAAAAAAGTTTCACTTCCTGCTTATCTTCGCTAATAACCTTACGCCCTACGTTTCGCCTTACCTGCTAGTCTATGTCACTGACCGTCGTTGCAGAACCCGTTGTTGCTAACGCTGAAATCAAGACCAAGCTCAAGGAAGTGTTCGGCTTCGGGCAGTTTCGGGGCACCCAGGAGGCTGTCATTCAGAATATTCTAGCCGGTAATAATACCTTCGTTATTATGCCCACGGGCGCGGGTAAGAGCCTGTGCTACCAGCTGCCAGCTTTGGTGCTGCCGGGCACGGCCATCGTCATCTCGCCCCTCATCGCGCTGATGAAAAACCAGGTCGACCAGTTGGCCGCCTTCGGCGTGAACGCGCAGGTGTACAACTCGACGCTGACCAAGACGGAGATGAACCGCGTCAAGAAAGACGTGATCAATGGCGAGGTGCGCCTGTTGTACGTGGCACCCGAGAGCCTGACCAAGGAGGATACCATCGCCTTTTTGCAGAAAGCCAGCATTTCGTTTGTCGCCATCGACGAGGCGCACTGTATTTCGGAATGGGGCCACGATTTCCGACCCGAGTACCGCAAGATTCGCGGCATTATCGACAACCTGGGGGGGCGCATTCCGCTCATCGCCCTCACGGCCACGGCCACGCCCAAGGTGCAGCTCGACATTCAGAAAAACCTGCACATGGACGACGCGAGCGTATTTAAGACGTCGTTCAACCGCACCAACCTCTACTACGAGGTACGCGCCAAGCGCAATACCAAGAAGCAGCTCATTCAGTACGTACAGCAGCAGAAGGGCAAGGCAGGCATCATTTACTGCCTGAGCCGCAAGAAAGTGGAGGAAGTGGCCGAGCTGCTGCGCGTCAACGACGTGCGGGCCCTACCCTACCACGCCGGCCTCGACCCGCACACCCGCATGCACAACCAGGACGCGTTTTTGAACGAGGACTGCGACGTGATTGTGGCGACCATCGCCTTCGGCATGGGCATCGATAAGCCCGACGTGCGCTTCGTCATCCACTACGACGCCCCCAAGAGCATCGAGGGCTACTACCAGGAAACCGGCCGCGGCGGCCGCGATGGCTTGGAAGGCAACTGCCTGATGTTCTACAGCTACGACGATATTCTGAAGCTCGAAAAATTCAGCAAGGATAAGCCCGTGACCGAGCGCGACAACGCCCGGCAGCTTTTGCTGGAAATGACGAACTACTCGGAAAGCGCCGTGTGCCGCCGCCGTCAGCTGCTGCACTACTTCGGCGAGCACCTCGACAAGGACTGCGGCTTCTGCGACAATTGCCGCCACCCCAAGGAGAAATACGACGGTACGGCGCACGTGGGGCTGGCCCTGCGGGCCGTGGTACAAACCGAGGCCCGCTTCGGCCTCGACCACGTGGCGCAGGTGCTGCTGGGCCTCTCCAACCCGCACATCGAGAGCTACGGCCACACTGGTCTGCCCGTGTATGGCCAGGGCAAGGAGTTGAGCGGCGACCTGCAGCACTGGCTGTCGGTTCTGCGTCAATGCCTGCTCAACGGCCTGCTGGCAAAAGATATCGACTCTATCGGGCTGGTGCACATCACCGACAAGGGCATCGGCTTTATCGAAAATCCGCACCCCATTACGCTCACTCGCGACCACGACTTTGAGGCCGAGAAGCAGGAGGAGGAAGAAGGCGAGAAGAGCCAGCAGGCCGCCGGCCACGACGAGGCTCTCTTCGTGCAGCTTAAGGAGCTGCGCAAGCAGGTCGCCAAGCAAAAAAACCTGCCGCCCTACGTACTCTTCCAGGACCCCAGCCTGAAAGAGATGGCCACTACCTACCCGCAGAGCCTGCACGAGCTTACCCACATCTCGGGCGTCGGTCAGGGCAAGGCCCAGAAGTTTGGCGCCCCCTTCGTGGCGGCCATCAAGAAGTACGTGGAGGACAACGAGATCGAAACGGCCGCCGATGTAATCATCAAGTCTACGGTCAACCGCTCGAAGCTCAAAATTTACATCATCCAGCAGATTGACAAGAAGATGGATCTGGCGGGCATCGCCCGCAGCCAGGGCATCACGATGGCCGAGTTGATGGAAGAGATTGAGCACATCTGCTACTCGGGCACCCGCCTCAACCTCGACTACTACCTCCGCGAGGCGGTGGATGAGGACAAGCAGGAGGAGATTTTCGACTATTTCATGTCGGCCCAGAGCGATAACATCGCCGTGGCGATGAACGAGCTTGGCCCCGATGACTTTACCGAGGAGGAAGTGCGGCTGGTGCGCATCAAATTCCTCAGTGAAGTGGCCAACTAGGACCGCAGATTTAACGGATTAAACGGATTTCGGGGATACGCCCGCCTGCCTGCGGCGGGCTGACTAGCTGGCTACGTTTATACCTCGCTTATTTTCTAATAGTTCTAATAACAAAAATTGCAAACAGAAAAGGCCACCCCTGCGGGTGGCCTTTTCTGTTTGCGTCGGCATCCAGGTAATCAGCCCACCGCCGCAGGCTGGCGGGCATATCCCCGAAATCCGTTTAATCCGTTAAATCTGCGGTCCTAGCAGTATTCCTCGAACGCACCTTGCAGGTTGTTGACGATGCGCATGAGGTCGGAGCCCTCAATGTGGTAGCGCTCAATCATGTGCACCAGCTCGCCATCTTTGAAGAGACCGATGCAGGGCGATGAGGGCGGATAAGGCAGCAGGTGCTCGCGCATCTTGGCGACGGCATCGGTTTCCATGCCGGCAAACACGGTTACCAGCTTGGTGGGCTTCTTCTCCGCGCTGGCCAGGGCCAGCTTGAGGGCGGGGCGGGCCTTAGCAGCCGCACAGCCGCACACCGAGTTGACAGCCACCAGTACGGTGCCTTCGTTGCCAGCCAGGGCCGCGTCTACTTCCTGGGGCGACATGAGTTGCTCGAAGCCAGCCTCCACCAGATCCTGGCGGATGGGGGCTACCATATATTCGGGGTAAACAGCCATAGGTATAAAAATAAAAGGCGCGGCACCAACGCCGACCCGTACAAAATTACGGCCCTAATGAGGCCGCCTGCTATAATCTTGCTGGCCGGCAAAAAGTTTAACGGTCGTTGCCCAGCGTGCTTGGCCACTCCCCTACTCAGCCTATCTACTTGTGACACAGCCTAGCTTGCGGTCACCCACCCCCATCGCCCCGGTTGCGGGCACGTTAACGAAGTATTTCCCCAGGTTTGGCGTAGCACGGCTGACAGTCAGATAAATCCCCGTCCTGAGCTGAGTCGGGCGGCTAACTTGCGTATCAGATTACTATTGCGAGTACAGTATTTCGTTTTTACGTGTCTTTGTTCACTAATCTAGGGCCGCGCCGGTGGGGCTGGCTCTTGCTACTGGTATTGCTGGGATTATCCCGGCTGAGTCGAAGCGCCCCGGGGCCGCAAGTTTTTCTGCGGCAATTCGGGCCGGCGCAGGGCTTAAGCCAGCCGTTTATCTACTGCCTGCTGCAAGACCGGCAGGGCTACCTCTGGCTGGGCACCGCCGAGGGACTGGTGCGCTACGACGGCAGCCGCTTCACCACGCTCACTACCCGCGACGGGTTGGCCGACAATTTTGTAACCGGCCTGTGGCAAGACCCAACCAGCGGCGCGCTCTGGGTTTCGCACGCACAGGGGGGCCGGTCGGTACGGCTGCGCGACACCGGTTCGTTTCAGCGGGCGGCGGCTACGCTACGGGGCGGCCCGCCCATCGGCCAGCCAGGGGTGCCAGTTCCCGATACCGCTCGCCTCGGTGCCTATCAGCGCCGGTATCACCTGGCCCTGCCGCCCGAGGTGGTACCTACCTGCTTGCTCGAAGACCGCGAGGGCAATGCCTGGCTCGGCACCGCCGGCCAGGGCCTGTGGCAGCACGCCGACCGCTTCCTGAGCCTGTGGCCCCCAGCCAGCAGCCCATTAGCCAGCCCCGACGCCAGCGCGCAGATACCGCGCCCCGCGGCCCAGGGCGGGGGCTGGTGGGTCGGCACCGCCACCGGCGTACTGGTCAGATTGCCTGGCCAGCCGGTCCACCCGGTGCCGGGCCTGCCAGCGGCCCTCGGCTCGGCCGTCACAGCGCTGGCCTACGCCCCCGGGGTGGGCCTGTGGGTCGGCACCGCGGCGGATGGCGTTTACCGGCTACCCGATACGCCAGCAGCTGGCCCGGCCCCGGCAGTGCAGCATTTTACCACGGCCAATGGCTTGCTGCACAATAGCATTACCGCACTACTGGCCGACCACACGGGCCGCGTGTGGATTGGGACCCACAATACCGGGCTCGCCGTTTGGGAGCCCGGGCGGCAGCGCTTTAGTTACCACAAGCTCAATACCGTGGGCCTCGATGTAAGCGCCCTAGCTGAGGACGCGGGCGGCACCATCTGGATAGGCACTGAGGGCCAGGGGCTGTTTTGGCGAGCGGCGGGCGAGCGCTGGCAGCATCTCGGCAAAGAAGCCAACGCGTTGCCCGACGATTTTTTTACCGCCTTGCTCCCCCTGCCAGGGCCGTTGGCGGGCTCCCTGCTGCTGGTGCACCCGCAAGGGCTGAGCTTGCTCAACACCCGGCACCTGGCGACTCCGCTCACTGCCCCCGATAATCAGCTGGCGCAAAACTTCCTGCCACCCGTTGCTCTGGGCAGGGGGCTGGCCTGGCTGGCCACGCGGGGCGGGGCGCTGCGCCTCGACCTGGCTTCCCTGGCCCGCCTGCGTACCTACCAGGCCACGGCGCCCAGTTTGGTTATTACCGGGGCCGAGGTCGATGGGGAAAACCGGCCGGCGACGCTGGGTGAGCTGCCGGCCGGTCAGCATCGCGTCCGCTTCCTGTTTCAGGGCATCAGCCTGGCACCAGGCAGCGCGGCCGACTTACGCTACCGCTACCGCCTGCGCGGGCTGGCCGACCACTGGAGCCACCCCAGCCCCGTGGGCGAGGCGCAGTTGGTGGGGCTGGGGCCGGGGCGCTACGTATTTGAAGTTCAGGTACGCCGCAATGCACCGGGTGCCCCCTGGAGCCCGGTGGCGCAGCGCACCTTCGGCATTGCAACGCCCTGGTGGCGCACGCCGCTGGCCTTGGCCCTGGAACTGCTGGCTGCCGTGGCACTGCTGGTCGCCGTGGTGCGCACCCGCGAGCGAGTACTCCGCCGCCAGAAGCTCCAGCTGGAGCAAACGGTGCACGCCCGGACGAGCGAGCTGCGGCAGAAAAACCGCGACATCGAGCATATCAACGCTGAGCTGCTGGTGGCCCGCGACGCGGCCGAGGCCTCGCGCCGGGCCAAGGCCCAGTTTCTGGCCAACATGAGCCACGAAATCCGCACCCCGATGAATGCCGTCATCGGGCTCACCAACCTGCTTCAGCAAACGCCCACCACCACCGAGCAGCGCGAATACCTCACGGCCATCGGCAGCTCGTCGCAAAACCTGCTGGTGATTCTCAACGACATCCTCGACTCGTCGAAGATGGAGGCCGGTAAGCTGACGCTGGAGCAAGTAGCCTTCGGCCTGCCCGAGGCCGTGCGCGGGCTGAGCACGCTCTTCCGCTACGCCGCCGATAGCAAGGGGCTGGACCTGCACGTGGAGGTGGCCGACGACGTACCCGCCGCCGTGGTCGGTGACCCCGTGCGCTTGCAGCAAGTGCTGGTCAACTTAGTTAGCAATGCCCTCAAATTCACGCGGCAGGGGGGCGTGGCCGTGCGCGTGGGACTAGCCCCCGGACCGCCACCCGCCGCCGGCCACGTCGCCCTGCGCTTCGAGGTGCAAGACACGGGTATTGGTATTCCAAGCAGCAAGCTGGCGGCCATTTTCGAAGATTTTTCGCAGGCCAACGCCAGTACTACCCGCGAGTTTGGCGGCACGGGGCTGGGCTTGAGCATCGCCCGCAACCTCGTGCAGCTGCACGGCGGCCAGCTCGGCGTAAGTAGTGAGGAAGGCGTGGGCTCGCAGTTCTATTTTGAGCTGACCTACCCCGTGGCCGAAGCCAGCCAGGCCCGCCTCAACGCCGTGGCCGGCCCCCTGCCCGCCTTCGAGCCTGCCCTGCGCGTACTCGTAGCCGAGGACAACCCGCTCAACCAGCTCGTAGCCCGCAAAACACTGGAAAACTGGAACGTGCAGGTCGTCATTGCCGAAAACGGCCGCCTGGCCGTGGAGCGCGTACTGGCTGCCCCCGAGCTCTTCGACGCCGTGTTTATGGACATCCAGATGCCCGAGCTCGATGGCTACGCCGCCGCCCGCACCCTACGCGAGTACTTCCCCGACGGTGCCCAATTGCCTATTATCGGCCTCACGGCCTCGGTGCTGCCCGAAGACCGCAGCCTGGCCCTGGCCGCGGGCATGAACGACATCCTGGCTAAGCCCTTTGAGCCAGCGGCGCTCTACGCCCGGCTGGCTCACTTTACCGGCCGGCTGGCCACCGATGCTGGTCCGCACCCTGCCGCCCCACCCGAACCGCTGCTTCCCAGCACCCCGCCGGCCCTGCAACCCAGTTGGCAGCAACTAGAAGAACTGTCGGGCGGCAACCAGGTATTTATTAGTCAGATTGTCAATACCTTTCTTGCCGAAGCGCCGGCTCTGGAGCAGGTGCTGGCAGCCGCTTACCCCCACGACCTACCGGGCCTGGCGGCCGCCGCCCACAAGCTCAAGGGCCAGGTAGCCTATTTCGGCGTGCCCGGCCTGCGGGCCCAGCTCGACGAGCTGGAGCGAAATGCCCGGTTGCCGGGCTGCCCCTATTGCGAGCCCCTATTAGCCACTGTCCATCAACAGCTTGCTCAATTATATCCGCTGCTTCAGGAGCGGGCCTGAAGCTCGCTTAGCGTGCGTACCCGCCAGTCTCCAAGGGCTAGGCGCATCGCCGTAAACCAGCCATATCTCCCCGGGTAAGCCCTACATTTGCTTAGTCTATTCGGTCGATTTCCTGCTGCCTCATGCCACCTTCTGCTACTGAGCCCGATATTATTGCCCCGCTGCGCTGCCTCGTAGTCGACGACGACCCCATGTCGGTGCAGATAGTGCGTACCTGCATTGGCAACACGCCTTTTCTGGAAGCTACCGCCGCCTGCAACAGCGCCATCGAAGCCGCCGAAATGCTGCGCACCCAGGCCTTCGACGTGTTATTTCTCGACGTGGAAATGCCGCTCATGTCGGGCCTCGACCTGCTGCGCACGCTGCCCGACCCGCCGCAGGTGGTGCTCATCACTAGCAGCCAGTCGTACGCGGTGCAGGCTTTCGAATTTGCCGTGGCCGACTACCTCCTCAAGCCTATCTCCTACCCGCGTTTTTTACAGGCCGCCAACAAGGTGCTGGAAAACATTACGACCCAGCGGGCGGCCGACGAGGCCGAGGCAGCCGCGACTACTACCAACACCAACGCCGAGTACACCTTCGTCAAGGTTGATAACAAGCTGGTGCGCGTCGATTTTGCCGATGTACTCTACGTGGAAGCCCTCGGCGACTACGTACACCTCGTCACGACCCGTAGCAAGCTCATCGTGTACAGCACCATGCGGGCCATTGAGGAAAAATTTCCGGCCCAGCGCTTCGTGCGGGTGCACCGCTCGTTCATCATCAACATCGCCTACGTGCAGGCGCTTGAAGATAACTCTCTTATCATCAACGATAAGTACATCCCCATCGGCCAGACGTACATGCGCGGTCTCTCGCAGCGCCTCAACCGGCTGTAAGCCCCTGGCTAGCCCGTTTTTCTTGCCCCACTAACGTTATTTTTTGGTGCGTACCTTCTTTTACCCAGCCTTGCTAGCGGCACTGGCCCTGCCGCTGGCGGCGGCGGCCCAGGCCACCTCGGCCGATGCCGAAGTTGCCGCAGCGGCCGTTTGCGGGCCGATGCAGCCGGTTGAGCTGTGCGTCGATTTCGATGCCAGCCGCTCGGTAGACCCCGGCGCCGGCCCCCTCGAATATCGGTGGAATATGGGCGATGGCACCACCCTCACGGGCCTGACCGTTTCGCACTGCTACCCCGCGCGGGCCCGCTACCGGGTAACGCTCGACGTGGCAGTAACCAATACCGGCGAGGTGCGCCGCGCCGAACGCACGTTCGACGTGGACCTGACCCGCAAGCCGGTGCTCAATTTCAGCGTCGGCCCCACGCTCAAGGTCCGCGTGGGCCAGCCCGTCACGTTCGACGCCCTCGACTCGGTGCTACCCGACTGCCAGTCGGTAGTCGTAGTCTGGGATTTTCGCGACGGCTACACCCAGCAGGGCCACCGCGTCGAGCACAGCTTTCGCAAGGCGGGTCGCTTCCCGGTTCGCATGAGCCTGCGTGGCTACGGGGCCGGCTCCTGCCCGGCCAGCAACTGCGTGAGCCAGGAAGTAGTAGTCGAGCCCTAGCCGGCGCTACTCGGGCGTTCCCTGCCGCAAAATATTCATAATCAACGCCCACAAGTCTTCGTACGGGATAATCTCCACCTCGGCGTCGGCCTCCCGCGTAAAGATTGCCTCCTGCAACGTGTGCAGCAGCACCTTGCCACGCACGGCCAGCTGCGCGGGGTTGAATTCGGCCTCGGGCAGCAGGAGCAGAAGCCGCAAAAAGGTGCGGCTGCGCAGCGTGGCCGCGTCGCGCAGGTGGCGCTGCTGATACTTGCGCAGACGCTCCAAACGCACGAGCACGGGCTCCAGCAGGCGCTGTTGCAGGTAGTGCACCAACTGAAACACCAGAATGGCCACGTTGTAGCCGCGCTTATCGCGGCTGTACTCGGGCACCGTAAGCGCCGCAAACACCGCCAGTTGATTGCGCCGCTTCAGCGACACTTGCTCGGCGGGTAATACCAGCTCGGTGTAAGCTTCCAGCAAATCCCAACGCTCCATAGCGGCGGGCCGCAGCTTACCGTACGAAGGGTTTTTATGCACCAATTGCAGCAGCTGAACGGCCTGTTCATACTCGCCGGCGTGCAAAGCCAGCAGCAGGTAGTGCTCGTGGAAGTAAAACCAGTTGCTCGACGTGGGGTGAATGGTTTCGGCGAACTTCTCGGCCAGCTTCAGCCCCTCTTTGGGGCGGCGGCCGCGTAAGTACGCGTACACGTTCATAAAATTGTTGAAACGCTGGTCGAAGCGACGCGCGTTGATTTCGCCCTTTTCCAGGCGCACCGTCGCCTCCTCCGTTTCCCGGATTATATCCTCGTAGCGCCCCGCTAGGCTGGCGTAGGCCAGCCGCACCCGGTAGAGCGCTTGAAATGTAGTGTAAGTGGGTGCTAGCCGGTGTAGTTCTTCCAGCCGCTGCAAGTAGCCCGGCATTTGGCTTAGGATCTGCTGACGCTTGGCCACGGCGTCCTCAATACTCAACTGCACGTCAAAATAAATACGCTCCGCCTCCTGCTCGTAGTCAATAGTCTGTCGCAGGACAGCCAATTCCTGCTCTATTTTCTCATACTTACTACGCTGCCGCTGTTCAGCGTAAATGATTTGTAGCCGCTGCGCAGCCTGCTCCTCGTACCCCGTAAAATCGCCCAGTGCGGCCGCCCGCATACAGCGGCGCAATAGTCGCTCGCTGAGCGAGTATTCGCCCTCCATGTACAGAATGGTAGCCTTGTGTAGCAAATTGAGGCACTCTACCTCATAGCGCCGCGATATAACTAGTCGGGGATCAGAATGATCGAGAAAGAATAAGTGGTTCAGCAGCTTATCTTGCACACGGGCCCGTAGCTGCCGCATAGCTGCTTGGTTGTTTACCGAATTAGCCCCGTACAGGGACTTCGTGAGTTGCAAAGCGGTAATACCCGGGTTGACGGAGATTTCCTGCATCAACCGCTCTTCTTTCCCCAGACGAGTGGCGTCTAAGTCCAGTAATGAACGCTGCCGAGTCCGGCGCAATGTCACAATTCGCGCCAAATTGGCAATTTCTTTCATTTAAAAGATGCGTTAGGAGCGTTTAAATGGCCTTTTCTATAAAAAAACTCCTAAAAATTGCGCGTACAAAAACAGGCCAAATGTCCTTGTAGCCGGCGGCAATTTTACCAAGCTTTGCATCTTGGTGTAGTGTGCGCAATTTATACGATATGATGTCACATTTTGCTCGCTTTTGCACCAGACTGGTCTAGCGTGCGGTCGAAAAGAAGGACAAGCATAGCCTGTTTTTTGTTCTTTTTCTCAAATTAGTTATACTCTACCTTGAATTAATCTCTGTCACAGGCAGGAGAGTTATTTCCTTTTGAGGACTCGAAACGAAGATGAGTTTTGCATCAACAAATCACTCTAGCAATTCATCTTCAACATGTTCGAGCTCCTTGCCATCGCACTGTTCCAGTTTTTCTCGGTTACTACTCAACCCGCCAATACGCAAAGCGGCAGCAGCGATACTCAACAGATCGGTGGCGGCGGCTGGGGTGGCGACAATCAGCAAATCGGTGGCGGCGGCTGGGGTGGCGACCCTAAGCCAATTGGCGGCGGTGGCTGGGGCGGTGATGCTAAGCCAATTGGTGGCGGTGGCTGGGGCGGCGACTTTACGGCTCAGTAATTACTCCCCGTTGCGCCGTCTGTTGCGCTGTGCGAGACGCCAAGTATCGGTTTTGCTAAGCAGCTTCTGACTAACTTGCTGGCGACTTTTTCCTGTCGCCGCTAAATGAACTATTTCTGGTTAGGTAGCCTACTTACTTTGCTCGTTAGTGCCTGCTCGGCGCCACCGGCTAAGCAAGCTTCGTCGCCTATCACCATTCGCTGGTCCCGCGATCCCAGCACGCTTGATCCATTGGCCTTGCCTAATCCAAGCGCTATCGATGCGGCTAACCTGTTGCACATGGCTCTTTTAGCAACAGATTTTCAGGCTAATAAGTATGCACCAGCCCTGGCTCAAACGCTGCCGCAAGTTCGCGTCCTCGCCGACTCGCTCACAGCTCTAGACTATGAGCTCCGCCAAGCCGCTACTTGGGACGATGGCCGCCCGGTACTGGCTACAGATGTGGATTTTACCCTTAAGCTGCTGCATTGCCCAGGGCTGCCAAATGAAGGTAACCGAGCGCAGTACGGCTTCATCCGAGAAGTCCGCCTTGACCCGGTTAATCCCCGTCGCTTCACCCTCGTATGCAGGGGGCGGGGTGAGGAAATTATGATTGCCTCTGGCGACTTTCCGATACTACCCGAGTCGGCTCTCGATCCAGCTCACACGTTGCGCTACCTACCGCTGGCGAAGCTGCAAGCCTGGCCCGCCGCTCGCCCCCCAGCCCCGGCCGTGGCGGCGTTGGTGCAACGCTATCGGCAAGCCAACCTGGCCCGCGAGCCTAGCCACCTACCCGGCTGCGGCCCCTACCGTTTGACAGCGTGGGATACCAATCATCAACTACGGTTTCGACGCAAAGCGCACTGGTGGGCTGATAAGGTGCAATCCGCTCCCCCAGTACTACAGGCTCGCCCACAAGAATTGGTATTTGCTGTGCTGCCCGACGACGATGCCACGGCTTTGGCACTACGGCGCCACGAGATAGACGTGTATCCTCAAGTACCCGCTCGCATTTTTCAGCAGCTGCAAGCTTCGCCCAAAGCACGAGCAGAATTTGCCTTTTATTCGCAGCCGTCTTACGATATTCTCACGGCTGGCTTCAATACCCGGCGACCGATTCTGCGCGACAAGCGCGTTCGACAGGCGCTTAGTTGCTTATTCGATCCCGCTGGCTTATCAACTGCTACTCAGCTAGGCCAGGGCCGCCGCACGGTGGGCTTGCTGCCGCCTGGCAGCCCCTTTTACAACGATAGTTTATCACTCCCCAGCTTGGCACCGGACAGAGCAATGACGCTGCTGCGCCAGGCTGGCTGGCAGCGCCGGGCCGATGGCCACTGGTGGCAACCAGGGGCAACTCATCCGCTGGCACTCAGCGTTCGTTACCGAACCGAGGAAACTACTTTCGCCACTACTGCGCTGCAATTTCAGGCCGCTGCCGCCCGCATTGGGATTACCGTGACCCTGCTCCCAGCCGAAAGCTCGGCGCTTACCACTGCGCTGCAAGCGGGTGATTTTGACGTCTACGTGCGCCTATTGAAAGGCAGTCCTTTAGGCTTCAATTTCGCCACTTTTCTGCATTCCAGCACCATCGGCAACGGCAACCTCACCGGCTTCAGCACTCCGCTTACCGACCACCTGCTACTGGCCATTCCGGCGGAGGGCGATGCCCGTCGCAAGCGCCTCTTGCTGCGCCGCCTGCAAGTCGTGCTACGCGACGAAATGCCCCTACTGCCGCTGTTCTACCTACCTACGCGCCTGGTTGTCAATCGCCAGTTGCAGCACGTAGTTCCCTCCGGGCTGAAACCCGGCTACGCGCTGACGGCCTTATCGTGGTCCGACGCTGCGACGCCTTTGGCTAATTCGCAGTAGTATGTGGGGCTGGCTCTTCGGGCGGCTGGCCCGCGCCGCTGGGGTTGCCTGGCTCATTACCTCCCTGGTTTTTATCGTGAGTCGCCAGCTGCCCGGTGGCCCCGACCAACTAGTCGTGGCCGATCTCAGTGAGCTGGGCCGGCCGGTAGCCGCCGACCAGTCGGTGGCCAGCCAGCAGGCCGCCCGCCTAGCCGTACGTCGCCGGCTGGGGCTGGAGCTTCCCGTTTTCTACGTCACGCACAGGGCAAATCAGTGGTACTGGCACGGCCCGGCTAACCAGTATCACCGCTGGGCCGTGGCCGTGCTGCACGGCGACCTAGGCCGCTCCTACCGCGATGGCCAGCCCGTTGGTGCCCTACTGTGGCAGGCACTCCGCTTCACGCTACCGCTGGCGGCTAGCGCAGCCGGGCTAGCCGCGGGGCTGGCTCTCGGGCTGGGGCTCTACCTCGCCCGCCGCCCCGGCAGCCCGGGGGCCCGGCTGCTCGTTGGCTTACTCAATGGCTTGCAGATAACGCCCCTCTTCTTGGTGGCCCTTGGGTTGTTGCTGTTGTTTGCTAACCCTGACCTTCTCAATCTGCTACCTGCCGCCGTTCAGACGCCGACGGAAGACGGCGGGCAACTCCTCGCCTACTGGCTTGGCCGCGCCGCCCTCCCGCTGGTTAGCTTAGTGCTGGCCGTACTGCCCGAGCTCACGCTACCGCTGGCCGCGGCCCTGCGCCACGAAGCCACTACCGGCTACGCCACCACGGCCCGTGCTAAGGGTCTCCCGCTGGGGCAAGTGCTGCGCCGCCACGCCCTGCCCAACGCCCTCCTCCCACTACTTACCACGCTTACCGACCTGCTCCCGGCCCTGGTGGCCGGCACCGTAGTGGTCGAGGTACTCTTTGCCTTTCCCGGCAGCGGCCGCCTGCTGGCAGAAGCCGCCGCTGCCCACGACTATCCGCTGGTAGTGGCCGGCGTCCTGCTTACGGCGCTGGCCCGGCTGCTGGGCCTGTTGCTGGCCGACATCCTGTATTTTCTAATCGACCCTCGCCTTCGTCCTTCATGATGTCATCCGGGTCGTTTTCGTTGCGCACGCGGCCGGTTGCTGGGCTGGCCCTGGGCTGGCTCTTGCTGTTGCTTATCGTGGGCTTGCTAGCCCCGTGGCTACCCCTGTCTCCCACTACGCCCGACTTATTGCTAGTAGCCGCCCCACCCGCCACGGGCTCGGGGCATTATTTAGGCACCGACGCTTTAGGGCGCGACGTGCTAGCGGGTCTGGTTGCCGGTGCCCAGCGCTTGGTCCTACTGACCCTGCCAGCCGTGGCGCTGGCCACCTTGCTTGGTACCCTGGCCGGCGCGGCGGCGGGCTTTTGGGGTAATCAGCGGCTGCGGCTACCCATCGCCGCCGGGGGCTGGGTACTGGTAGCCGCCTGGTGGGGTTTGCGCCTGCCCGGCACGGCTTTTTTATGCATCCTACTAGGAATTGCCACCGCGCTTACGCTGCTGACCTGGCGCGTCGCCCGCCATCCGGCCGCCCGGCGGCGCTACACCTGTGCGCTTCCGCTCGACAGCCTGGTGCTGGGTATCATCACGCTGCTGGGGTCGGTACCGCGCCTGCTGTTGCTGGTAGCGCTGGCGGCCGGGCCACCGCTCACTACCGGCCAGCTACTGGCCCTGCTAACCCTGCTGGCCTGGCCCGAAACGGCACGCCTGGTCAGGGGCCAGATGCACTGGGTACGGGCGCAGCCTTTTATCGAGGCGGCGCAGGCCAGTGGGCTGCCCATGAGCCGCATCTGGTGGCGTCATGCGCTGCCCCATGCCTGCCGGCCCCTGCTGGCTTTCGGACCGCTGAGTCTGGCCGGGCTGGTGGGGCTCGAAAGCTCCCTGGCCTTTTTAGGTATCGGCCAAGGGCCTGACGTGGTGAGTTGGGGTAGCCAGTTGGCCTCCGTACGCCACGACACTACTGCCTGGTGGGCGGCCGTATTTCCCGGTCTGGCCTTACTGCTGACCCTGCTGGCCCTGCAAAAACTAGCCGTTTTGGCCTCTCCAGCCACGAATAAATAGACCGTCAGCCGCCGCTTAGACCGCCTCAAATGTCACAAATATTGGCAAAATATTTTTTTGATTATTTTAGCAATATTAGCCTAAATAACTTACAAACAATAAATTACACCTTAAAACAACCTTAGTAACCAGCCCTGTTTTACGCAGCTACCTGGTGCTTTTAGCTTTTACCAGCAGCAGCATAGAACGTTACGGATGTCACAAAAAGGCTAATTCTGTCCTTTCTGAGGCTCAGATTCTGCCCTAATCTTGTATCGGCTTTACATTAATAGCATTACGACTAGTCGTACTATTTGCACTATCATTTATCCTAGCGGCTATGAAAAGCGCTATTTCCACCCGGCAAAAGACTTCCGGCCTGGCCTCCCAGCCAGCCGAAACGCCGGCCCAGTTGACCGAACGCGACTTTACTACGCTCGACGGTCGCCTGGTGCCACGTGCCCAAGGTGAAATAGCCCTGCGCCAGCACACCGCGCTGCTCGTCGGGGGGCTGCTCATCGGCGAATGGCCCGAGCAATCATCGCACTAATGCACAGAGAATTTGGTTATCAACAGACATTCATTACTCCTATCAACGTCCAGCTATTTAAGAACGCATATTTTTGAAGCGGAAGGCTTATAGTACAGAAAGCCCGCTGGCCTTGCCAGCGGGCTTTTTTTTGCCTAAGAGTAAGATACTGGGCCACCCTGGCCCGGCAGACATCAGCCAATTTGCTGCTGTACCAGGGCCAGGCCCTCGGCGAAGGTGTGGGGGCGGTAGCCTACTTCGCGCTCGGCCTTGGTGATGCGGAAGCCGGTGCGTGGTGGCCGGCGGGCAGCCTGGGTAAAGGTCTGGCTGGTAACCGGCTCCAACAGGCTGGCATCCAGCCCGAACTGCGCCGCCACCCGCTGGGCCATCTGAAAAGGCGTCAGCAGCTCGCGGCCACTAAGGTGATAAATACCCTGGGCCGCGTGCCGGGCCAGCAGCCAACAGCCCTGGGCCAGGTCTTCGGCCAGGGTGGGTGTACGCCACTGGTCATCCACTACCTTGATTTTTTGCCCCTTGCGTAGCGAGTCGCGCACCCAGAGCACCAGGTTGCTACGGCCCGCGACCAGGCTGGTGCCGTACACAAGCACGGTACGCGCAATGGCCCAGCGTAGCCCGGCCGTGGCCTGCACCACGCGCTCGGCTGCCAGCTTGCTGGCCCCGTAGTGACTAATGGGATCGGGCTCCGCCTCTTCGGTGAGCAACGCCTCGGTGCCGTTAAAAATAAAATCGGTACTCAGGTGCGTCAGGTGGATGTCTAGCCGGGCGCAGGCGGCGGCCAGGTACTCCACCGCCGTCACGTTTTGGGCCCAGCACGCGTCCTGGTTGAGCTCACAGTCGTCTACCTGCGTCATGGCCGCGGCGTGGATAACGTGCGTGGGCTGCTCCTGGGCTAGCACCTGCTGCACCTGAGCGGCATCGGTCACGTCCAGCGCCCGGTAGTACAGCGTGGGATAGTTGGTGGCTAGGCGATTAGCACCCCGGGCCGTGGCTACGAGCGCTACGCCGGGGGCATTGTGCAGCAGGGCCACGAGTTTCTGGCCCAGCAAGCCGTTGGAGCCGGTGAGAAGGACTTTCATGGGCACCTAGTAGGAATAGCCGTACAGCTGGCTGATTTTCTTCTTTTTAAGCTTTTCCACGCGCACGGTCATCTTCAGATCGGTCAGGGGGCGGTCGCGGGGGTCGCGGGGAAGGGCGGCAATCTTATCGATAATTTCTTGGCCCTGAATCACCTGGCCAAACACCGTATACTGCCCATCCAGAAAATGCGCCCCCTGGTGGTTGCCGACGAGGTAAAACTGGCTCCCATTGCTGGCCCGCTGCGGATTCACAAAGTCGGCCTGGCGGGCGGCGGCTACGGCGCCGTAGTCGTGGCGGTGGCCGGCGGCCAGCTCGGCCGGAATGGTGGGCTCGTTGGCTGGCCCCTGGCCGTCGTTGCTGGGGTCGCCGTCCTTGGAATTGGGGTCGCCGCCCTGCACCATGAAATTGGGAATGACGCGGTGAAAGGTCGTGCCGTTGTAGTAGCCGCTCTGCGCCTTTTTCAGGAAGTTAGCCCGGTGCAAGGGCGTATCGCTGAATAAGATAAGGCGAATGTCGCCCAGGCTGGTGCTGATGGTTACCAACTCGTCCTTCTTACTGAGGCGCGGCTTTTTGGCGGCCCACGCCCCAAAGCTGATTAGCAGGCCCACTGCCACCATGACGAGGCGGGCCGTTCCTATTTTCCAGTTCATACCTATGCTGTAAATCTTGCTACAAAGCTATAAGCACAGCGGCTTCGGCGGCTTCCTATTGCTCACCCCGCTGCTCGCGGATACTCGCCAGAATGGCCGTGCCGCCGTGGCCGAGCACGTACTCGGCCACGGCCATTCCCAGCCCCTCGGCCTGGGCGGCGGGAGCCGACTGGGTGAAGTCGATATATTCCTCGCCGCTGAGGCTGATGAGCCCGCCGTGCAGCCGTACGTCGCCCGCCTCGGTGAGAGTAGCCAGCGCAAACGATGGGATGCTGCACCCGCCTTCCATCGTGCGCAAAAAGGCCCGCTCGGCCAGCAGGCAGCGGTGAGTAGTGAGGTGGTCGAGCGCTTGCTTGATGCGCTGCTTCAACTCGTTATCTAGAAAGCGGGAGCTTTCGACCGCAATGCTACCCTGGCCCACGGGCGGCACAAACTGGTCGGTGGGCAGCACGTGCCGGATGAGGTGATCGTAGCCCATGCGGTGCACGCCGGCGTAAGCCAGCACCAAGGCGTCGTACTGGCCTTCTTCCAGCTTGCGCACGCGGGTTTGCAGGTTGCCCCGCGCCTCGGCGGTGTTGGCGTGGGGGTAGAATCGACGCAGCAGGGCTTTGCGGCGGGTGCTACTGGTACCCAGCAGAATGCCCGGCCGCGTAATGTCGAAGTTTTCCTGAAAGCTGATAATTACGTCGTTGACCTGCTCGCGCTCCAGGAAGGCCAGCAATTCCAAATCGGGCGGAATGGTGCTTTGCACATCCTTGGCCGAGTGCACGGCCAGGTGGGTATCGCCGCGGCGCAGGCTTTCTTCCAGCTCTTCAGTAAAAACGCCCTTGGCACCGATTTTGGCCAGTGAGCGGTCGAGCACTTGGTCGCCGATGGTTTGCATAGGCACGATTTCGGTGGCCAGCCCGGCCTGGTTGAGCAGGGCGGCTACGTGCTCGGTTTGCCACAGAGCCAGGCGCGAGGCGCGGGTGGCGAGGCGAATAATGGGTTCAGACATAGCTAAATAATGGCGCCCGCTCAGTCTTTGGGCAGCAGCAGCGGGTGAAAGCGCAGGCCATCCAAACGATTGAATTCGAGCGAGGGTGCCGGAATTTTAAAAAACTGCCCGGCGCTGACCAGCGGCTGCACGTCGCGGCCGTTGAGACCGGGCAGGCGGGCCAGCGTTACGTCGGGCGAAAGGTAGAACTGCCGGTAGCGGGTGAATTTGACTTCTTTGCCGTCGGCGTCGAAATAGGGTGGGTTGGCGTGGCCGCCGGTCATGCCGCTGGCACTGTAGCCCAGGTCGAGGTTGAGCCAGCGCGGGAACGACGGCCCCACCGGTAGCACCGAGGCAATATTGAGCGACAGCCAGTACTGCTGGCCGTTGTAGTCCTTCAGCATTTGATTGCCCACTGATTTACCCAACAAGTTGGGCCGGTACGGTGGGTAGATGCTCTGCCGCCAGCCGTAGCGCAAGCCCATTTTTTGCTCGCTCCAGCCGTACTGCTGGCCCATGAACAGACCGATGCCGGTGAGGTTGGCCACCATATCGCCCTTGGAAAAGCCCCAGCCCTCGGAGCGGCCATCGAACAGCTCAATGGTGGTCTGGTAAAGCAGCGCGATGAGCCCGCCGCTCAGCACCGAGGCCCGCTCATTGACGCCGCTCCAGCGAAACAGCTCGTACTCGCCTCGACTAATTGCGTAGGCCGTAGTAGCGTGGCCCACCTTGTCCATTTGAAGCCACTCGCCGTTGTCGTTGAAAGAGTGAAAGGGCACGCGCTTGGTGTACCACGTTTTCCCCAAGAAATAGGTAGTCAGCGCATAAACCGCCACCGTACCTACCATTACCCCGATAAAACGCCCCTGATTGATGCCAGTTTCGGGTGGCGGCACGCCCACCTGCGCCCGCGCCGGTTGGCCTAACCCCAGGCTGGCAGCGAGTAAAAATGACGGAAGGCGACGGCGCATCGCACAAAGGTAAAAT
>CAJYVK010000195.1 GCA_913778455.1 uncultured Hymenobacter sp.
AGGCTGCGCCTCCACTGCCGCAACGCGGCAAGCTACGGATAGATGGAATATCACTACCAAGTAAAAGTAGTAAAGCCTCCTTACGCAGCTTGCCGCGCTGCGGCAGTGGAGGCGCAGCCTCCACTCATGGCCTGGCACGAGTTACGCTGCGCTAAACTCGCGCCAGTGAGACGTACTTTCTGAGCCAGCAGAAGTACCTCAGGCGTCTTTCTCGGCGAAGGCGGCCAGGTCGAGCAATTGCTGGCGTACCTGGGCTTCCCACTGTGCTTGGCGCTCGTGCAGCAGGCCGTGGTTGGTGTCGCGGTCGTAAGCGTCTTCGGCCTGTTGCCAGTCGGCGTAGGCTTTCTGGCTGATGCGGTCGAAAGTCGAGCCCAGCTGGTCGCAAGCCGTGTGCATGGCCCCGAGCTGCTGGCGCAGGCGGCGGGCGTACACCTCGGCGATGTCGAAGTGCAGCTGCTCGTGGCGCAGCAGCGCGGGCGTCATAGTATGCGGCTCGCGCACCCAGGAGGTAGCGGGGTCGAAGCTGGCCTGGGCCGTGCCGGCAAAGACGTTGCTGCGGCAAGTGGCCCCCGTGTTGATGTTGGCCGAGGTCAGGGCCGCGTGGCCCTGATTAGGCTTGGGGCGGCCCTTAAAATCGGCCACCGTGAGCGGCCGGCTGGCCGACCACCGGATGGCCCCGGGTGGTAGCTTGACTTGCTGCGCGGCGGCTGGCCCGGCCAGCAACAATAAGAGGGCGAGGGGTTTCCACCAGGTACTGGTCATCAGGAAAAAGAGCTGTCGAATGTCAAAATCAGCCGGTGAGGTAGGAGGTCGTCGGCTGATGTTCGGACAATGAAGTCCGGGCTCTGAGTTCCGCGCCTAGCCGGCGGGCTGGCCGGTGGTCAGCATTTCCTCGGCGGCCACCAGCCGCTGGCCCGGCTGGGTTGGGCTACCAACCCCCGGCCGGCGGCGACCCGGCTCGCTCTGCTGGCGGAAGCGCTGGAGCAGCACTACTGCCACGATGGTAAGACCGGTGAGTAAGCCCAGCCACACGCCGGGCGCCCCCATGCCCAACTCAAATCCCAGCCAGTAACCCAGCGGCAGCGCAATCGCCCAGTAAGCTAGCAGCGCCACCACGGAGGGCACTTTCACGTCTTCCAGCCCGCGCAGCGCCCCTAGGCCCACCACTTGCAGGCCGTCCGATACCTGGAAAGCCGCCGCGATGGTGAGCAGCGTAGCGGCCTGGGCCACTACGGCCGGGTCGGTGTTGTAGTACGTCGGAATGAGGTGTCGAAGTACAATCAGGAGCAGGCCCATCGTTCCCATGAAGCCGAAGGCCAGCCAGTAGGCCGCGAAGCCCGCCTGCCGCGCCCCGGCCAGGTCGCCCCCGCCGCGCAGATTACCCACCCGAATGGTGGCCGCCGACGCAATGCCGCTGGCCGCCATGTACGTTACCGAGGCCACGTTGATGGCAATCTGGTGGGCGGCCTGGGTGGTTACGCCCAGCCAGCCCATCATCAGGGCCGACGTGGCGAAAGCGCCCACCTCAAACATCATCTGCACGCCGATGGGCAGGCCCAGGGCCAGCTGCCCGCGCAGCTCGGCCAGGCCGGGCCGCAGCCAGGTGGCCGCTTCGGCGGGGCGGCGGCTGCGCAGCCGCTCGGCCCGCAGTACAAACAGGGCCATCATCAAGGCCATGATTACCCGGGAAATGAGCGTAGCCCAGGCCGCGCCCATCAGCCCCAGGGCGGGGGAGCCGAAGTGCCCGAAGATTAGAGCGTAGCAGAGTAGGGCGTTGAGTACGTTGCCCAGGATGGACAGCTGCATGGCCTGGCTCGTGAGCCCCAGCCCCTCGGCCCATTCCCGGAAGCCCTGAAAGACCATCAGTGGCAGCAGCGAGAGGCCCACTACCCGCACCCAGGGCGTGGCCAGCGCCACTACCTCGGGCGCTTGGTGCAGGTGCGGCATGGCCAGCGGCAGCAGCTGACTAAGGCCGGCCAGCAGCACGCCCACCAGGGTATTGAGCCAGATGGTGCCTACCAGCAGATGGCCCAGCGCGGCGTGGTCGCCCCGGCCATCGGCGGCGGCCACCCGCGGCACTGCGCCCATGCTGATGCCCAGGCCCAGCACCATGAGCACGGTGGTAGTGCTCACGCCCACGCTCACGGCGGCCAGCGGCAGCTTGCCGGTCTGGCCCACCATCACCGAGTCGCACACGCTCACCAGGATGTGCCCCAGCTGGCTGAGTACCACGGGATAAGCGAGCAATAGGGTAGGGCGGAGGTGGGATTTAACGAGCATAATCGGGTAGGGTAGAACGTCGTGCCGCGCCCCGCCCCGCATCTTGCTCGCACCGCCAGGGCTGGGGCCGCTAACGATTCTAGCAGATGCGGCGCGGGGCGCGGCACGACGTTTTTACAGGGGTTGCGACCGCAAATTTACGCCCTACTCCGCCAGCGCCAGAACCACGTCGGCAAAGTCACCGGCCGCGTCCTGAAACACCTCCACCACGCGCAGGCCCGCGTCGGCGGCCAGGGTGGCTATCTGGGGCAGGGTAAACTTGTACGAGCTTTCGGTATGCACGGCCTCCCAGGCGGCAATCTCGAAGGACTGGCCAGGCAGGCTGGTCAGGCGCACGGTCTGGGCGCGGCGGCTCACCAGCCACGAGCGCATGGCCCCGGTGCTGGGGTCGTAGTCGGGAAAATGCTGCCAGGCGTCAAGCTCAAAATCGGCCCCGGCCTCGGCGTTGAGCCGGCGCAGCAGGTTGTAGTTGAACTCAGCCGTGACGCCCTGGTCGTCGTCGTAGGCCGCCCGGATGCGGCGCGGGTCTTTGCGCAGGTCGAAGCCCACCAGCAGGCGGTCGGCCGGGGTGAGGGGCCGGGCCAGCTCGCGCATAAAAGCCACCTGCTCGTCGGGCGTGAAATTGCCGAGGTTGGAGCCCACAAACAGCACAGCCTTGGCACCCGGCCGGCTGGCTAGCTGCGTCAGCGCAACGCCGTACTCGGCGGCCAGCGGCTCGGTGGGCAGGCCGGGTAGCTCGGCGTGCAGCGAAGCCACCAGCTCGTCGAGAGCCGAGGGAGAAATATCAACCGGCACGTAGGTGATGGGAGCCGGCTGGGCCAGCAGCTCACGCAGCAGCAGTTTGGTTTTCAGGCCATCGCCAGCGCCTAGCTCGACTACGGCCAGTGGCTGGCCGGCGGCCCCGGCACCCAGCGCCCGCCCAATGGCGGCTCCTTGCTCCCGAAAAATAGCCAGTTCGGTGCGCGTCAGGTAGTATTCGGGCAGGCCCATTATCTGCTGAAACAGGCGGCTGCCGGTGGCATCGTAAAAGTATTTGGACGACAGTGTTTTGGGCGTTTGGCTAAAACCCTGGGCCAGGTGGGCGGCGAGGTG
>CAJYVK010000196.1 GCA_913778455.1 uncultured Hymenobacter sp.
AAAGGCTACTATCTGGGCGACAAGGTTATCCGCCACGCCAAGGTGGTGTTGGGTCAATAAATAAACTTAGGGCAAACGCTGGGCCGCCGGCCGCACTTTTAGCGGCGGTCCAGCGTTTGGCCGTGATAATATCTCTGCAAAAATGGCAACGGTAAAGCGCGATTATTACGAAGTATTAGGAATAGCGAAGAACGCGGAAGGTGACGTCATAAAGTCAGCTTATCGTAAAATGGCTATTAAGTATCACCCCGATAAAAACCCCGACGACCCCACGGCCGAGGATAAATTCAAGGAGGCTGCCGAGGCATACGAGGTACTGAGCAACGCCGATAAGCGGGCCCGCTACGATCGGTTCGGGCACCAGGGCGTGGGCGGGGCCAGTGGGGGCGGCTCACCTAATATGGAGGATATTTTCTCGCAGTTCGGCGACATTTTTGGCGGGGGCGGGGGCTTCGACGGCTTCTTCGGGGGCGGCCGCAGCCAGGGCCGGCGCGTGAAAAAGGGTTCCAACCTGCGCATCAAGCTCAAGCTCGACCTGGAAGAAGTAGCTAACGGCGTCGAGAAAAAAATCAAGGTGAAGCGCTACATAGCCTGCCAGCCGTGCAGCGGTACCGGGGCCAAAAACGGCACCGAGCTAAAAACCTGCGGCACCTGCCAGGGTAGCGGCCAGGTTAAGAAGGTAGTAAACACGATGCTCGGCCAGATGGTGAGCGCCAGCACCTGCCCTACCTGCCACGGCGAGGGCAAAACTATCTCAGCCACCTGCGACGTGTGCAAGGGCGACGGCCGCCAACTGCACGAGGAAGTAATTCCCATCAACATCCCGGCTGGCGTAGCCAACGACATGCAGCTGAGCATGACAGGAAAAGGCAATTTCCCCGAGCGCGGCGGCGTGCCCGGCGACTTGCTCATTCAGATTGAGGAGGAGCCGCACGAATTCCTCAAGCGTGATGGCAACAACATCATGTTCGAGCAGTACATCAGCTTCATTGATGCGGCCCTGGGTGCCAGCCTAGAGGTGCCCACCATTGAGGGCAAGGTGAAAATCAAGGTGGATGCCGGTACCCAGCCGGGTAAAATCCTGCGCCTACGCGGCAAGGGCATCAAAGACCTGAACGGCTACGGCCGGGGCGACCAGCTCATCCACCTCAACGTGTGGACGCCCAAGAACGTGAGCAACCAGGAGCGCGAGCTGCTGGAGAAACTGCGCGACTCGGACAATTTCACGCCGCATCCCGGTAAAAACGAGAAAGGCTTCTTTGAGAAAGTAAAGGAGTACTTCGCATGACCGCAGATTTAACGGATTTAACGGATTGCGCTGATACGCCCGCCAGGACCGCAGATTTAACGGATTCAACGGATTGCGCTGATACGGCCGCCAGGACCGCAGATTTAACGGATTTAACGGATTGCGCTGATACGCCCGCCAGCCTGCGGCGGCGGGCTGACTAGGCCAGCGGTTGAGTAGAATTTATTGCGAACAAGAAAAGCCACCCACTTGGGTGGCTTCTCTTGTTTTATGCCAGAGGGACTGACTGTAGCGAAACGTTGACTTAGTCAGCCCACCGCCGCAGGCTGGCGGGCGTATCAGCGCAATCCGTTAAATCCGTTAAATCTGCGGTCCTGGCGGCCGTATCAGCGCAATCCGTTGAATCCGTTAAATCTGCGATTAAAGCTGCGGTCTGTAATGAAGTACGACCTTTGGCGATAGACCCTGCCGAAATCGTTACCTCATGAGCGCTGCCCCGTCTGCCGATTTTTTGGCTGCCCTACACGACTATCAGCCGCTGGTGCGGCGCGTGTGTCGGCTTTATTGTCAGGATGCCGATGACCGCCAAGACCTGTTCCAGGAAATCGTGTTGCAGCTCTGGCGGTCTTGGCCGCGCTACGTGCCCCAGCCCGACGCCAAGCTCAGCACCTGGCTCTACCGCATCGCCCTGAACGTGGCCATCAGCAACCTGCGGCAGCGCACGCGTCGGCCCGCCTCGGTGGGGCTGGAAAGTGACGCCGCCCGTCACCTGGCCCAGCCCAGCGAGGCCAGCGCCTACGAAGCGGAAGAAACGGCCGCGCTCTACCGCGCCATCGACCGGCTCTCCGACGTGGACAAGGCCTTTGTGCTGCTTTACCTGGAAGACCGACCTTACGACGAAATGGCCGACATTCTGGGCATTACCCAAAATAACGTGCGCGTGAAAATGCACCGCGTGCAAGAAAAGCTGCGCAAGCAGCTCATTCACCACTAATATCTCAACTAAACCATTAGCATGGAACTCGATGACCTGCGCCGCCAGTGGCAGCGGCCCCAGCCAGCAACCGACCCGCCGCTCCTGAGTCCGGGCGAGCTACGCCTACTGCTGGACCAAAAATCGAGCAGTATCATTGCCCGGCTACGTCGCAACGCCCGCATAGAACTAGGGCTCAATTACGGCGTCCTGGCAATAGGGGGGCTAGTGGCTGCGCTGGCCCCTGCGCTGTGGGTGCGGCTATTTGGGGGGCTGCTGGGGTTGATAGCCCTGATTTGCGTCTTTTACTTTCACCGTAAGCTAGGGCTGCTGCGCAGCATGAGCGACCCGGCCGGCGACCTGCGCGGGCACCTGCTGCGCCTGACCAGCGGCCTGCGCCTGCTCGTGCGCTTCTACTATCGCCTTACGCTGGCGATGATACCGTTGACGCTGTTGCTGATGGGAATAATGAGCGTTACCAACGTGCTGAAAGTAGTGACGCCCACTAAAATCTGGCTGCTGGTGGCCGTACTCACGGGGTTGGGCCTTGTCCTCTACCTGCCCATTGCGCACGGTACTAAGCGCTACCTACAGTGGCTCTACGGCCAGCACCTAGACCGGCTTGAGGGCCAGTTACACGAGCTGGATGCATCCTCCACGGTGGCCTAGCGCGGGCGGCGAAGCCGAGCGGCTCAGCGGCGTTTTTTACCGCTTAGGGTCGGCTGGCTACCGTTTGGGGTAGCCCAGCTTGGGCTGGCTGGCCAGCGCTCCTACATTTACATCACCTTCTATTCTTACACCTTTTTCTCATGCAACAACCTACTTCCCGGCCGATTCTGGAAGTCCGTGACGTGCGCAAGCAGTACGCGGCTCACACCGCCCTGAGCGGCGTGAGCCTGGCCGTGCCCGAGCAGAGCATCTTCGGCCTGCTGGGGCCGAATGGCGCGGGTAAAACCTCGCTCATTCGCATCATCACCCAGATAACGGGGGCCGACGCGGGCGAAGTGTTTTTTCGCGGTGAAAAGCTCAACCCCAGCCACATCGGCCAGATTGGCTACCTGCCCGAGGAGCGGGGCCTCTACAAAAAGATGAAAGTGGGCGAGCAGCTCATCTATCTGGCCCAGTTGCGCGGGCTGAGCCGCGCCGATGCCGTGCAGCGCATTCGGCAGTGGCTGGAGCGCTTCGACATCAAGGCCTGGGCTGAGAAAAACGTGGAGGACCTCAGCAAGGGGATGCAGCAGAAGGTGCAGTTTATTGCCACCGTATTGCACGAGCCCAAGCTGATTATTCTCGATGAGCCCTTCTCGGGCTTCGACCCCATCAACGCCAACCTCATCAAGGACGAGATTCTGCGGCTCAAGCAGGAGGGGGCGGCCATTATTTTCTCGACCCACCGCATGGAGTCGGTAGAGGAGATGTGCGACAGCATCGCCCTCATCAACCGCTCGCGCAAGGTGCTCGACGGGCCGGTGACGGCTATTCGTAACCAGTTTAAAACCAATACCTACGAGGTGGAGGGCCAGGGTCAGCTCATGGTGGTACACCCTGACTTCGAGGTGATTGAGCAGAAGGCCCGCGAAAACGACCATTTCTACGCCCGCATCCAACTGCACGCTGGTGCCCAGCCCAATGACCTGCTGCGTTACCTCATCGGGCGGGTGCAGGTATACGCCTTCCGCGAGCAGATTCCGAGCATCAACGAAATCTTTATCCGGCGCGTGCGCGAAACCATGCCCGAAACGCTAACCGAAACCGCCAACGCCCTTTTGTAAACCTATGGCTTCTAAATTTTTACTCGTAGCCAAGCGCGAATACCTGACGCGGGTGCGCAAACGGGCCTTCGTCGTGCTCACGCTGCTGGTGCCCTTCATTATTGCCGGTTTTGGGGTGCTGGTGGGCAAGCTGGCCCTCTCCGACGAAAGCGCCGAGGTAGTGGATGTGCGCGACGCCAGCGGCCTGAACATCGCGGCCAAGCTCGTGCCGCTGTCTACGCCGCAACTGCAATTTGTGCCCGTGGAGGGCTCGCTGCCCGAAGCCAAGCAGAGCTTTCAGCAGAAAAAGCACGCCGGCTTGCTCTACCTACCAGCTGGCCTCGATGTGCAAGACCCGCAGGGGGTGCAGTTTTTTGGCAAAGGCAACATCAGCCTGAAAAAGGAATCGCGGGTGCAAAAGGCGCTCAATGATGCCTTTGCCGAGCTGAAAATGCAGCGCTCGGGCCTCAACCAAACCCAGCTCGACCAGCTGCGGGCCAAGGTGCCGCTCAGCTCGGTAAGCCTCGACGAGACGGGTAAGGAAAAGGACAGCAACTCGGGCGTGACCACCGGCATCGCCTCGGTGCTGGCCATCCTCATTTACTTTTTCATCTTCCTCTACGGCGTGCAGATTATGCGCGGGGTGGGCGAGGAAAAGTCGAGCCGCGTGATGGAAGTGATGCTGTCGGCCGTGAAGCCGTTCGACTTGATGATGGGTAAAATCATGGGTATTGCGGCGGTGGGCCTCACGCAGTTTTTACTGTGGGGACTGCTTTCTTGGGGGGCCTCCACTGTGCTCGTGCCGCTGCTGATGCAGGATGAGCTCGGTAAGGCCAAGACCGAGGTAGCCGCCGCGGCTCCCAGGGATGCCCCCGCTACCGTGGCCGACCAGGCCACGGCCTCGGCCGAGCAGATGAACCCTGCCAAGCGGGCCAACGTGATAGGCAGCGCGTTCGAACAGGCCAGCAAGCTCAATATTCCCATCTGGACCATCGTCTTTGGCTTTGTGGCCTACTTCCTGGGCGGCTACCTGCTGTACGGGGCGCTCTTCGGGGCCGTGGGCGCGGCCGTGGATGACCAGACGGATACCCAGCAGTTCATGTTTCCGATTACCATGCCACTCATTCTGAGCTACATCCTGGGTTTTTCGGTCATTCTGCGTAATCCCGACGGACCGGTGGCCTTCTGGATGTCGATGATCCCCTTTACCTCGCCGGTGGCGATGGTGATCCGCCTACCGTTTGGGGTGCCGGCCTGGCAGCTGGCCCTTTCCATCGGGCTGCTGGTGGTGGGCTTCGTCGGCACGGTGTGGGTGGCTTCCCGCATCTACCGGGTTGGTATTCTGATGTACGGCAAGAAGGTGACGTACAAAGAGCTGTCGAAGTGGATGTTTTACAAAGGCTAGGGTAGGAGCCTAAGCAAAACGCGTCAGGCCGCACTAGGAAAAGCAATTGGATGTTTCGTTGGTTTGCAAGCCACCGAAGCGGGCCAGCGGTTTTTCCTACTGCGGCCTGACGTTTTTTTGTGCCATGATTAGTCGAGTGATGCGCCCTTTGCTTATTAGCCTACTGCTGTTGCCGCTGCTGGCCTTTGCGCCGGCTGGCGACCGGCCGGCCTACCGGTTGTTTACCGCCCAGGGGGCACCTGCCGATTACGACCAGCTGCTGGCCCAGCTGGCGCAGGCCGACGTGGTGCTCTTCGGCGAGCAGCACAACGACCCCATCGCGCACTGGCTGGAATTGCAGCTAGCCAAGGACCTGGCACGTCTCAAAGGTCCCGGCAAGCTGGTGCTGGGCCTCGAAATGTTTGAGCGCGACGTGCAGCCCCTAGTGGCGGGCTACGCCGCTGGTACCGTGCCCGACTCGGCGTTTGAGCGCCAGAGCCGGCCCTGGCCCAACTACGCGACCGACTACCGCCCGCTGCTGCAATTTGCCCGCCAGGCCCACCTGCCGGTGGTGGCGACCAACGCCCCGCGCCGCTACGCCCAGCAGGTGGCCCGCGGCTCGCTCGCGGCCCTCGACAAGCTGCCTGCGGCCGAAAAAAGCTACCTGACCCCGCTGCCGCTCAGTGTCGATTTCACCTTGCCGGGTTACAAAAACATGGCGGCCATGTTTGGCGGCGACGCCTCGGCGCACGGTGTGGGAGCCCGTAACATCATTGAGGCTCAGGCGCTGAAAGACGCCACGATGGCCTACAGCATCCGCACTAGCCTCACGCCGGGGCAGACGCTGCTGCACCTCAACGGCTCGTACCACTCCGACCACCACGACGGCATTGTGGCCTACCTGCGCACCCAGGCTAAGGCGCCGCTGCGCATCAAAACGCTGAGCGTGGTAACGCAGAGCCAGCTGCAGCAATTAGATAAGGAAAATGTGGCCCTGGCCGATTACCTCATCGTGGTGCCGGAAGATATGACCAAGACGTATTAGCCGCTTAGCCGCGCTACAGCGTCACGACTACTTTGCCCACCGGCCGGGCCGTTTCTTGGTACGCGTGCGCCTCGGCCATCGCGGCGAAGGGGAAGGTCGCCGCAATGTGCGGCCGGATGGCTCCTCGGGCCAGTAAGTCGGCCAGCGCCTGCATGCCGGGGCCGCTGGAGGCCACCATCATGAAGGCGAGCTGCACGCGCTGCGCGGCCGCCTGGGCGCTGAGCTCGGGCTCGATGGCGGGCGTGGGTAGCGTGATGATGGTGCCGCCGGGCCGGACGACTGCCAGCGAATGCGCCAGTACCTCGCCCCCCACGGTGTCGAGTACGAAATCAACGTCGGGGGTGCGCTCCCAGAAGCGCTCGGTGGCGTAATCTACGTGCTCGTCGGCCCCGAGCGACAACACAAACTCCCGATTCCTGGCCGAGGCGGTAGTGAGCACGTAGGCCCCCAACTGCTTGGCCAGCTGGATGGCAAAGTGGCCGACTCCGCCCGCGCCGCCGTGGATGAGCACCCGACTGCCCGGCTGCACGTGGCCGTGCTGCCCCAGGGCCTGCCAGGCGGTGAGGGCCGCCAACGTGGTCGCGGCGGCGACCTCGTAGGATACTGCGGCCGGCTTGCGGGCCAACTGGTGCGCCGGTACGGCTACGTACTCGGCATAGGCCCGGCCCGCGCCGAAGAAGTTGACCAGGCCGAACACGGCATCGCCGGGTTGCAGGGTTTGCACTTCGGCCCCGACGGCCACTACTTCCCCGGCCAGGTCCCAGCCGAGGATGACCGGGCGCTGCGGCCCGAAAATCCAGGCTAAAATATCTTCGCTGGCCCGCGCCTTGACGTCAACGGGATTAATGCTGAGAGCCTTAGTTTTGACCAATACCTCCGTTGGCCCGATCTCGGGGCGGGGTAGCTCGGCGAAAAGCAGGTTGGCGGGGCCACCTGCTTCGGCAATAATAATCGCTTGCATCTTGGAAAGAATGAAGATTCGCAAGCGAAAGTATTGGGCCCCTCCGGGCGAAAATAGTAGGCACTTTTTAGTGCCCCACTTACCGGGACTATACTAAAATTGAGAATCAGGCAGAAAAAATAGCTTCTAAATTCAAAAAAGGTCTGTTGTGCCTGAGGCTATTAGTCGGCCAAGCCTTACGCCAGGCAAGCTAAAGCTTACCCTACACTGGGGGAGCTTGGGGCTAGTAGTCGGCCAGGTCAGTGGTGCTCGATAGTACTGGGGCGTGGGGGAGGGGCGTAATGCCTTGCAACTGCATCTGGCGCTCACCCCATTCCTTAAGCAGGGCGATAAAGGGTAGGAGTTCGGTGCCGGCCGCCGTCAGCGTGTACTCTACGCGGGGGGGAATTTCCGGGTACGCGTGCCGGGCGACGAGCTGGTCGGCTTCCAACTCCCGTAGCGCTTGCGTAAGCATCTTGGGTGTGGCGTCGGGTAAGTACCGGCGCAGTTGGCCGTAACGAGTCGAGCCCTGCGCGAGGTAGGCGATAAGGCGGCCTTTGTATTTGCCCCCAATGCGCTGAAAGGCGTAATCGACGCTGCACCGGGGAGGAGCTAGACGCGGATTGGTTGAGTGAGTGCTCATGGTTGCTTGAAAATGGTGCGGCAGGGAAGTGGTGCAAAGCTGGGCTGGGGAGGGGCACTACGGATCGCGCAGCCCGCGCTAAATAGACTACCACAATGCGGATTACACAGTCCGTAAGGCTACTGCCAATCGCTAAAACTGCATTAGTTCACCGGCGCAGGGGAAGTGGTTGGGGAAGCACTAGCCGCAGCCGCAGCGAATTGGTCATCACCGAAACCGAGCTGAGCGCCATTGCCCCAGCCGCCAGCATGGGCGAGAGGCGGATACCCCAGATGGGGTACAGCAGCCCCGCCGCAATAGGAATACCCAGCAGATTATAGATAAAAGCGAAAAACAAGTTTTGCTTGATGG
>CAJYVK010000197.1 GCA_913778455.1 uncultured Hymenobacter sp.
GCCCCGGCTACGGCGTAAATCGACCGGGCTTCCAGCCGCCGCGCTACGTGCGTGGCCACTGCTGTGGCAATGAGCAGGGGCATGAGTAGCTGGTCAACGTGCGTACCCAGCTCCAGCATCAACAGGATAGACGACAAGGGGGCCTGGGTAGCCGAGGCCAGGATGGCCCCCGCACCCACCACGGCATACGCCCCCAGTGATGACGACGGCACCGAGCCCGGCCAGACCAGAGCCCAGCCGCGCCCGGCCAGGCCGCCCAGCAAGGCCCCGAAAGTCAGCGTCGGGGTAAACAGTCCGCCGGGGACCCCGGCGCGCAGGCAGGCGGCCGTGGCCAGGGGGCGCAGCACCAGTAGGCTACCGAATAGCGCCAGGCTCATCCGGCTGTCAATGGCGTTCTGCACCACGTTGCGGCCGTTGCCCAGCAGCTCGGAAAACGGCACCGAGGCCAGCCCCAGGCCGGCGAACACGACCAGCGGCAGCCACCAGCGGGCGCTGCCAGCGGGCTGGTAGCGGCGGGCCAGCCCCACCAGCCGCACGTAGCCGACCGACACCACCCCGGCCAGCAGCCCGAAGAGTACACTCCAACCGAGCAGGGCCGGGGTAACGGCCGCCACGGGCACGGTGAACGTGGACACCTGTGGCAGCAGCAGCCACGAGACCCAGGTAGCGATAAACGAGACGATGAGCGCCGGCAGCACGGCGGGCAAGGCCAGCGAGCCCAGCAGCACTTCCAGCGCGAAGAGGGCCCCGCCAAACGGGACGTTGTAGACGGCCGCCATGCCCGCCCCGGCCCCGCAGGCGGCCAGCAGCTGCCGCTCGGGCAGGGTAAGGCGGCCCAGGTTGGCCAGGGCCGCCCCGAAGGCCGCGCCCGCCTCCTTCGGAGCCGACTCGCGCCCGAGCGCCGCCCCCAGGCTTACGAGCACGACGGAGAGCACCCCGTTATAAAGAGAAGCCAGCAGCGGCAGCGCGCCCGCGTGCAGCCAGATGCCAGAGGAAAGTCCCCAGCCCAGCTTGGGCCAGAAGCGGCGGGCCAGCCAGAGGCCGCCGGCCGTCAGCCCGCCCGCGAGGCTGAGCAGTAATACCCGGTGCCGGGCCGAGCTGTGCTGCACGGCCGTCAGAAAATCGCCGGTCTGGTAGGCCCAGGCCAGGTGCTGCACCAGCCGCAACAGCTTCATGAGCAGCCCCGCCGCCAGGCCGGCCGCCAAGCCGGTCACGACTGCCGCCACCCAGAACCGGAAACTGAAATGCTTCGGCAGGGCCGGACTGGTAAAGTTTGGCTGCGGCGATGACCAGAGCATACTCACTTAGCTTGACGAAAAAGGAATCAGGTCAGTAAAGCTACCCGTGACCCCGGTTCCGCCACCTGGCCCTCCGCCGGCTGCTACGCGGGGAAAGCAGGGGGTAGGGGGCCGTGCCCGGCGGGAGCACAGGCCGCGCTACGCCACGCAATCCACCCCGACTTCACTAGGTGTGCCGCACCTTTGCCCCATAAGCTTCCGCCTGATGAAGAGAAGATAGGTCTTCCATTACTTGTTTTATCAACACGCTAAATTTAGCAATGGCTCCGGCTACTACCCTGCGGCTGGGTTCCAGCGCCACGCTGGCCCGCTACGTCTTGCCCCGCCTGCTGGCCGCCTTCCAGCGTCAGGAGCCGGCCCTGACCGTCACGCTGCTTCCCCTCAACTCCGAGCAGGTAGCGGCGGCGCTGCAGCGGGCCGAGTTGGATGTGGGCTTCGTGGAGGGCACGGCCCGCCTACCTACGTTGCAATACGAGCGCCTGCTCTACGACGAAATAATTGCCGTACGCCAGCCCACGCCCGGCGCGCCGCCGCCCGCGCCCCTGAGCCTGGCCGAGGCCCTGGCCCACCCGCTGGTGCTGAGCGAGCCCGGTTCGGGCATGCTCGACGTGGTCGAAACCTGCCTGCGGGCCCAGGGCGTGCTACTGGCCGAGCTGCCGACGCCGCCGCAGCACTTCGTGGCGCACGAGGATATCAAGGCTTATCTGTATGCCACGCCCGGCACGCTGAGCTTTATTACGCGCCGAGGAGTAGCGGCCGAATTGCTGGGCGGCCAGCTGGAAGAAGTGCCGATTCGGGGCCTGTACCTGGCGCGGCAGCTGCTGGCTGCCTGGCGAGCCGCCGAGCCGCTGCCGGCCGCCGCCCAGCGCCTGCTGGATTTTTGCCGCGCCTACTAACAAGCTGCTCGCGGCCCGGGCGACACGCGGCCCGGCCGCGATTCAAAACCAGATGCGCCGCAAGTTGGTCTGAATTAAGTAAATCACCTAAAAACCTGTGCCCTGCGCATTGGTGGCTAGCACGGGCGGGCCGCTGGCCGTGGTGATGGTGTAGCTGCTCATCGTCACCCCGGTGGCGTTTTGCAGTACCAGGCCGGTTTGGGCCGCGATGGTGAGGTGCGCGAGCGTCAGGTTTTGGATAGGGGCGGCGGCCAGGCCCACGAGGCTACCGGCGTTTTTGG
Organism: uncultured Hymenobacter sp.; assembly: GCA_913778455.1. GTDB lineage: Bacteria > Bacteroidota > Bacteroidia > Cytophagales > Hymenobacteraceae > Hymenobacter. The sequence continues at coordinate 2,476 of CAJYVK010000197.1, forward strand.
CCCCGGTGGCGGTGAGCTGGTCCACGGTCATGCCGCTCACCTGGGGCACGTCGGTGGGGTAGCCGTTGTTCGGGTTGAGGGCATAGGCCATGTTGATGATGAGTGGGTTGGGCACGTTCGTCATCGTTATGTTGCGGTAGCTCACGTTCTGAATCAGGCCACCCAGACCCGGCTCTGACTTGATGCGGATGCCATTGGTAGTGCCCGTGAAGGTGCAGTTGCTCACGGCCACGTTGCGCACCCCCGACGAGGTTTCGCTGCCGATGCTCAGGCCGTGGCCTGCCAGGAAGGTGCAGCCCGTAATGGTCACATTCTGGCAGGCCCCGGCTAGGGCCCCGCTTACCCGGCCGCCCTTGATGGCGATGTTGTCGTCGCCGGTATCAATGAGGCAGTTCGTGATGGTCACGCCGTCGCAGTTGGCCGGGTCGATGCCGTCGGTATTGGGCGATGTGGCCGGGGCCTTGATTTTAACCTTGGTAATCACCACGTTCTGGCACTGGCTGGGCACCAGGTGAAACGAGGGCGAATTGGTGAGCGTGAGGCCCGTCACGGTCAGGTTCTGGCAGTTGGCAATGCCGATGAGGCGGGGCCGCACCAGCGCGCTGTTGGCCTGGAAGGCCGCCCACCACGCCGCCCCGTTGCCGTCGATGGTGCCTGCCCCGGTCAGGGCCACGTCGTGGATGGCTGTGCCGGGGCCGTTGAGCAGATTCACTACTTTACCGCCCACTGTAAAATCGGCCATCACGGGCGAGGCCAGCAGCGTGGCCAGCGTGTCGAGCTGGAGCGTGACGGCGCTCTTCAGGTACACCGGCCCCGTGGTATAGGTGCCCTTGCGCAGCACCAGCGTGCCGCCCCCGGCCGCCGCGCACGAGTCGATGGCCGCCTGCAGGGGCAGGGCCTGGTTGGTGCCGTTGGCGGCCAGGCGCAAGTAGGCCGTGTGGGCGGGTAGCGTAGGGGTAGGGGCGGGGGCCTCGGCGCTCCGGGCGCACCCGAACCCTAGCGCGGCAAGGGCCAGCAGCAGCCCGCTGGTGCAGAGGTGTTTCATAGAAGGACAAACCTAGCGACTGGCCGTGAATGGCTTATGAATGGGTATTCAGCTGGGTCGGGGCGGCGTACTCGCGTCAGCATTGCCCTAATAAATAATCTTGACGCCCGCGCCCCAGCCGTAGTCGCTGTCGTAGCTGCCCGACAGGGCCAGGTACTTGCCCACGATGTAGTAGGGGTTGACGGTGTATTCGCGGTCGGAGTTCACCATCAGGTCGGCGCGCAGGCGCTGGGTAATGGGTAGGCCGTCGCGCTCCAGTTGCAGGCGCAGCTTGCCGCCGCTGTCCAGGCGCAGGTCCGACCACACTAGCAGGGGCAGGAAGTAGCGCACGCCCACGCACACCACTTGGCGATAGTCTTTGGAATTGAGGCGCTGGCCCTGCTCGTTGCGCTTCTGCACGTCGGGGTTGAGGTAGCGTGAGTTGTCGCGGAAGTCGAGGCCCGCGTACACGGCCACGAACTGCTTGGGGCCGAGGTAGCGCTGCAAGTGGGTTTCGGTTTCGTAGTCGCCGTGCCAGTCGAAGCGGGCTTCCTGGCGCAGCAGCCAGTACGAGTTGCGCACGCCGCCCTGCAGGAAGGTGCCCTGGCTCTGCACCGTGGCCTCGGCGTAGGGAAAGAGCTTGCGGTCGGCCCCGATGAAGCGCGCGAGCAGCGCCGGGTTATCCGTCCGCACCGAGTCGCCCTCGTAGTGAATGATGCGGGCCATACCCGAATCGAGGTGGTAGAGCAGGTGGCAGTGAAAAAACCAGTCTTTATACTCGTTGGCGTCGAACTCCAGCGTCACCAAATCCATGGGGGCCACGCTGAGCGTGTTCTTCAAGGGCGAGTAGTCGCCCTGCCCGTTGATGACCCGGAAGTAGTGCCCGTGCAGGTGCATGGGGTGGCTCATCATGGTGGTGTTGTGCAGCACGAAGCGCACCGTTTCGCCGCGCTTAATCGCAATCTTGTCGGCATTGGAAATCACCACGTTGTTGATGCTCCACACGTAGCGGAACATGTTGCCCGTGAGGTACAAGTGAATGGTGCGCACCGGCCGGTCGGCCGGAATGGTCGTCGGCCGCGGGGCCTTGAGCATGGTGTAGTCGAGCAGCGTTTCCTGCGGGAAAGCCGCCTGCAGCTGCTTATGGCCCGTCACGAACGTGCCAAGCGGGGCTGACTTCATGCCGCCCATGTTGCTACTACCCATCGCCAGGCTTTGGCCGCCCATGTCCATGCCGCCACTACCCAGGGCGGGCTTGGTGGCGGGCATTTTCATGCCGGCCATCGCGGGTTTGGCAGCCGAATCGGCGGGGACTGGCTGGCCCATGTTCATGCCGCCCATAGCAGCAGATTTGGGGGTAGGGCTGCTTTTGGCCATGCCGCTCATGGGCATCGGGTTGGCCGACTGCGGGCTAGCATCCATCTTCATGGCGCTGGTCGGCTGGCTGTTCCCGTCCATCTTCATGCTGCCCATCTTCATGCCGGGGCCGGGGGGCGGGGGCGCGCTGCCGGCGGCTACCACGGCGGGGGCCGGGATGCCGGCCGGGGCGCGACCCATCTTCATGCCGGACATCTGGCGCATCATGCCGTTCATCTCCTGCACCAATTGGTAGTAATTGATGCGGGGCAAATCGGGGGCCGGGTGCGGCGCGCCGGTGCCCAGCAGCAGGCTGGTGTGGCGCGACATATCCCAGGAGGTGGCGCGCAGCTCGTACTGGCCGGGGCCGGGCGGGGTCACTTCCACGTCGTAGGTTTCAGCGGTACCCAGCAGCAGCTTATCCACTTCCACGGGCTGCACGTCGATGCCGTCGGCGGCCACCACGCGCATTTTGCCGCCCCCAAACTGCACCCAAAAGTAGCTGGCCGCCGAGCCGTTGATGACGCGCAGGCGCACCGTCTGGCCCGGCCGGGCCGCGGGCAGCTGCTGGCTGGGCTGGCCGTTGGTGAGGTCCTGCTGGTAGTACACGTCAGCCAGGTCCATGCCGGGCATCCGCTTCCACTCCTGGCGCAGCTTGGTGCCCAGGTAGCCCTGCACCAGCGCCCCGGCGTAGCTCTGTACCGAGCGGCGCTCGATGGCGTACCAGTCGGTTTCGCGCTTGAGCGAGCGCAGGATTTCCCAGGGCCGCTCCTTAGTCCAGTCCGAGAGCAGCACCACGTGGTCGGGGGTAGTCAGGGGGGTAGGCGGGTACACCACGATGGCCCCGTACTGGCCCAGCTGCTCGTTGAGCATAGTGTGCGAGTGGTACCAGAGCGTGCCGTGCTGCACCAGCGGAAACTTGTAGGTCAGCGTCTTACCCGGCCCGATGGGCGTGGTCGTGAGGATGGGCACCCCGTCGTACTGGTTGGGCAGCAGCATCCCGTGCCAGTGAAACGAGATGCTCTTGCGGCTGGCGTTGTGCACGTAAATAAGCGCCGTGTCGCCCTCGGTGAAGGTGAGGGTCGGGGCGGGCAGCTGGCCATTGGTTACCAAGGCCCGGCTGCGCACCCCGCCGATGGTGAGGGTAGTATCGGTCACGCGCAAATGGTAGCGCACCAGGTGGCGGTCGGGACGGGCCGCCGCGCCGGCCGGGTCGCTGTAGAGCGCCGCGTAGGCCGCCGGCCGCGCCTGCTGGGCGTGGGCCGCCTGGGTGGCCAGCCAGCCAAGCAGCAGGCCCGCCAGCAACCGCCAGTACTGAACGGCAAGCCCCAGGGGTAGGGATAAACGCATAAGCAAAGGAGCGGGCCGCTATGGTACGCGGGCCCTGCCAGGAGTGTACTCCATTGCAGGCCAGCAGTTTTACTAAAATCACCCCCACAACGTGCATAATTTCCGCGCAGCGGTTCGACCTGCGCTGGAAAAGCCGAAAGCTTATCACCTTATATAATCGAATGCTGCACAATACTATACGGACTAAATAACAGCGCTACCCCCGGCCGCACGCAGCCCGCCGCCGGGGGTAGCGGTGCGCCCACCTCCGGCAGACAGTACATGCGGCGGGCAATGACCAGCGCCGAAAGCACCGTGAGTCCCCCGATGGCTGCCAGCGCCGCCGAAAGCCCAAAGGCATCGGCCAGCACGCCCGTGAGCAGGGCCCCCACGGCGTAGCCCGCGTCGCGCCAGAGCCGGAAAATGCCCACGCTGCGCGCCCGCTGCGGGGCGGGCGCGTACTCGGCCACCGCCGCCAAAAAAGTAGGGTAGACCAGCGCCGTGCCCGCCCCCAGCAAGGCCGCCAGCCCTAAAAATGCGGCGTAGGAATCGGCGAAGAGCATGGCCAGCAGTACCGTGCCTTGCAGCAGCATGCCCCCGAACAGCAGGTCCTTCTTGCAAAAGCGGTCGGCCAGCGGGCCGGTCAGCAGCTGGCCCACGCCCCACACCGCCGGGTAGAGGGCCGCCACGGCCCCAATCTGGCTGAGCGAAAAGCCCTTGCCCGCCAGCAGCAGCGGCAGCAGGCCCCACACCATACCGTCGTTCAGGTTGTTGACGAGGCCCGCATGCGTTACGGAGCCCAGGTTGGGGTGCCGCCAGCTCACGTCCCAGAACGAGAGGGGCGGCCCGACTGGCCCGGCTGGAGCCTGCACCGCTTCGAGCGCCACGTGGGCGTGGGTATCGCGCACCAGCAGGCTGCCCAACAGGCCTAACCCTGCCAGCCCGATGCCCAGGTAGAAGGGGTAGGGCCGCAGCCCGTAGGTGCTGGCCAGCCAGCCCGAAGCCAGGGCCGTGGCCGCCACGGCCAGGTAGCCAGCCGACTCGTTCAGGCCCATGGCCAGGCCGCGCCGCCGGGGGCCGGCCAAATCCATCTTCATCACCACCGTGCTCGACCAAGCCAGGCCCTGGTTGAGGCCCAGCAGCACGTTGGCCGCGATGACCCAGCCCCAGCTCGGGGCCCAAAGCAGCAGCAGCGGCACGGGCAGGCCGAACAGCCAGCCGATGACCAGCAGGTTTTTACGTCCCACCCGGCCCGCCCAGGCCCCAGCGTAGTAGTTGGCCACCGCCTTGGTCAGCCCAAACACGACGATGAAGGAGAGAATGGCCGAGCGCGCCACCAGGTGAAACTGCTGCTCGGCCAGCCGGGGCAGAATGGTGCGCTCCAGCCCCACCATTCCCCCCACGAAGGCATTGACCACCACGAGCAGCGCAAACTGCGGCCAGTTGGCGCGCAAACCCAGTTGAACCGGCATCGGAAAAGAGAGTGAAAAGGGCCGTTACGGGTGCACCAGCACCCAGCCCTCGGCCTGGCGGATAATCAGCTCACCGTTGCCGGTGGGCACTATTGAAACGTAGGGCAGCAAGTCCGCCTTCGTTAGCTTGTAGGCCGTCAGCGAGTTCTGACACTGGGCCAGAATGACGCCGGCCCGCTGCAACGCCAGCACGTCGGCCTCGTAGGGCTGGCCCTGGCGAAAGGCCACCGTGCCGCCGCTGAACACCACCAGCTCCAGTTCCAGCTTGCCCTTCAGGCGCGGGTCGTTGAGGGCGTTCTGCATGTTATGCAGCGTTTTGCTGATAAGCTTGGGGTCGTCGCTGTCGAGCTGGTACACGGCGCGGTAGTGCGCCTTGGTGGCCGGCGCGCCCTCAAACCGGGCCGCTTTGGCCGCCACCGTTGCATCGGGTGGGGGTAGGGCGGGCGCGGGGCTCGCGGCGGGCGTGGGCATCGTTTGGGCCTGGGCGGTAAGGCCGCCGGCCACTAGCCAGCCGGCCACTAGCCAGCGAAATAAATAGCTCATCGGGCGAGTTAAAAAAAAGGGTAAAGCCCCTGAACCAAGCAGGCTGCAAGAGTCAAAACAGTCCGCACCTCGGCCAGCACGGCCGGCCTGGCTAGGGTAGCCTTTCGCGCAGGGCGCTGTAGGTCCAGGTGCCGGCCAGGGCGGCTAGTATCATCACGGCGGCGGTTGGTACGCCGCTGCCCAGCTGGGCAAACAAGGGGCCGGGGCACGCGCCCGTCAGGGCCCAGCCCAGGCCAAACAGGAAGCCGCCAATCCAGACGCCGGGACTGAACTGCTTGTCGGCCAGCTGGATTTCCTCGCCATTCAGCGTGCGCAGGTGGTAGCGCTTAATGAGCTGAATGGAAACCATGCCCATCACGATGGCCGAGCCGATGACGCCGTACATATGAAAGGCCTGGAAGCGGAACATCTCCTGAATCCGAAACCAGCTCACCACTTCGCTCTTGGTCAGGATGATGCCGAATAAGGTGCCCAGCACCAGGTATTTAAGGTTTTTCATGGCCTAGGAAAACAGCAGCGGGTAGATAAACCAAGTCATCACCAGCCCGCCCGCGAAAAAGCCCACGACGGCCACCAGCGACACCCACTGCAAGTTAGAGAGCCCCGAAATGGCGTGCCCCGAGGTGCAGCCCCCCGCGTAGCGCGTGCCGAAGCCCACCAGAAAGCCGCCCAGCACCAGAAACACCCAGCCCTTCCAGTTAGCCAGATTATCGAGGGAGAACAACTCCCTGGGCAGCAGGCCCGAGAAGTCGGTGAGGTGCAGCTGCGTGCGCAAATCGTGCACCGTGGCGGCCGAAATGGCTACCGTGGCGGGGTGGCCCAGCACCCGGTAGCCCAGGAAGCCGCCCAGCGCAATGCCGAGCACAAACCACAGGTTCCAAGCCTGCGCCCGCCAGTTGTAGGTCAGAAATGGAATGCCAGCCGGCACGCAGGCCGCGCAGATGTGGCGTAGCGAACTGCTGATGCCCAGCGCCTTATTGCCCACGAGCAGCAGCGCGGGCACCGTCAGGCCAATCAAGGGGCCGGCCACGTACCAGGGCCAGGACTGGGACAGAAAATCAAGCATAAAAAGCGAATTTGTCGGGAAAGAGGCGGCTTAGGTAGTAGTCAGCGGTTCCGGCCAGTCGAGCACGCCGCCGAGCAGGTTCGACACGTGCGCAAAGCCGGCCGCGGTGAGCTGCTTGGCCGCCTGGGCCGAGCGCGCCCCGCTGCGGCAGTACACGTAGGTGGGGTTGGCCGGGTCGAGGGCGGCCACGCGCCGGGCAAAATCGGGCGCCGTTACGTCAAGGTTTACCGCGCCGGGCAGGTGGCCCTGGGCAAATTCGTCGGGCCGGCGCACGTCGAGCAGCACCGCGCCGGGCTTCCGCACGGCGGGGCCAAACTGGGCCGGTGTCAGGTTGTGGTAGGCGGGCGCGGCCGCTTTTAAAAAGTTAAACATTAGCAGTAGCTGGGAAAATGAGGGGGTAGGGCGAGCCTATTAGTGGGTCGCCGGGGCAAGCTGGAAGGACTTCACGGCTTCGCCCAAATCCAGCACTTCGGTGCCAGGCAGCGCGGCGGCCACGATGCTGCTGCCAGCTGCCGAGCGGTAGCCGCCGGCGCAGTGCACCACCACCGGCTTACCAGTCGGGATTTCCGAAGCCCGCTCGCGCAGCTCGGGCAGCGGAATGTTCAGGGAGCCGGCAAAAATGGGCTCATCGCGGTGCTCCACCGGGTTACGGATGTCCACGATGGTGTACTGCGCTGGGTGCCGGCGGAAGGCGGCCACGTCCAGCACCGGCAGCGTCGCGTCGGTGGCCGGCGTGCCCACCAGGGCTCCCGCAATCAGCGGCTCGTAGCCGATTTTGGCAGCTTTTCGAATCAGGTCTTCCCGCGTCGCCTCGTCGGCCGCGAGCAGGTAAAACGACTCCTGCGGCCCCACCAGGGAGCCCAGCCAGGTTTCGAACTTGCCGCCCTGCTGGATATTGATGGCCCCGGCAACATGGCCCTGCTTGAACATGGCTTCGGGCCGCGTGTCTACTATCAGCACCCCGGCTGGCAGCGCAGTGCTTGGGGCTAAGCGCTTCACCTGCTGCACGCCGGGGGCGTAGGCGGGCGCGCCAGTCTTGTTGAGGACCACATCGTAGCCGAAGTACTTGGGAATAAAGGGTTGGTCGGCCAGCAATTCCTGCACAAAAGCCGCTTCGATGAGTGGGCGCAGCATGGGGTTGCCTATTTTCTCGGCCCCGATGCTACTGCTGTTGGCCCCGCTCAGGGCCTTACCGCAGAGGCTGCCCGCGCCGTGGGCGGGGTACACCAGCACGTCGTCGGCCAGCGGCAAGAGCTTATTGCGCAGGCTGTGGTAGAGCTGCCCGGCCAGCTCCTCGCGCCGGGCGGTCAGGTTGCCGGCGGTTTCGCGCAGGTCGGGCCGGCCCACGTCGCCGATAAACAGGGTATCGCCGGTAAACACGGCCACGTCGCGGCCCGCGCGGCTAAGCACGATGCTGATGGAGTCGGGCGAGTGGCCGGGCGTGTTCAGGGCGCGGAACGTGAGCTTGCCGCTCGTGAAGGAATCACCGTCGCCGAAGCCAACATGCGGGTAGTCGGCTCCCAGCAGCCGGCTCACGCGGATGGTCGCGCCAGTGGTCTGGGCAATTTCCAGGTGGCTGCTCACAAAGTCGGCGTGCGGGTGCGTTTCGATGACGGCCACGATTTTCGCGTCGTGGGCCTGGGCATAGTCGTAGTACGGCTGCGGATTACGGGCCGGGTCAATGAGCACGATTTCGCGGGCGCACTCGCTGAGAATGGCATAGGAGAAGTGGGCCAGGCCCTTATCTTCAAACTGTTCGATTTGCATGGGAAGCAACGAAAAAACGGGAGAGTAAAAGCAAAACAGGAGCCGTTAGGCGTGGTGAAACAGCAGCTCCTTGGCCAGAATGAACGTGCCCATGGCCAGCGTGAACCAGCCGAAAGCCGGCTTGAGCTTCGCCCCTGGAATGAAGCGGGCTAGGTAGGTGCCTAGCACGATGCCGCCCAGCGCAAAGGCCAGAAATCCCAGCAGAAACGGCCACGCAATGGGCGTTCCCGCGCTCAAGTCGCCGGTGAAGCCGAGGAGGGAGTTGAGCGCGATAATGGCCAGCGAGGTGCCCACGGCCAGCTTCATCGGCAGCCGCGCCCCCAGCACCAGCGCCGGGATAATGAGGAAGCCGCCGCCCGCCCCCACGAAGCCCGTGAGCGTGCCCACCACCAGCCCGATGCCCAGCACCAGCGGATAGTTAAGCGGTTGTTTGTCAGCGGCATCTTCGGCAACCACGCTGCCCGCCGGTTGGCGGCGAATCATGGAGGTGGCGGCCACCACCATCAGCACGGCAAAGGCTAGCAGCACCAGCAAGTCTTTCGTGACCACCAGACTGCCTAGCCGCAGCAGCTCGTGTGGCAAGCTGGGCATCAGCATCTTGCGCACCAGAAACACCGCCGCCAGCGACGGCCCCAGAAACACCAGCGCTGTAGGCAGTGACACTAGCCCCTTGCGAAAGTAGCCCGCCGCCCCCACCACCGACGTGCTGCCCACCACAAACAGCGAGTAAGCCGTGCTCAGCACCGGGCTCACGCCCATCAGGTACACCAGCACCGGCACCGTGAGGATGGAGCCCCCGCCGCCCATAATCCCGAGCGACAAGCCAATGAAAATGGCGGCGAAATAACCGAAATAAGGCAGCATAGCAGGCAGATTTAACACATGAAAACATGAACTTGTGTTCATGTTTTAGGGCAAAAAAAGGGCGTGGTAGTTACAGGAATGTGCAGTTAGCCAGACACTGAATAACGTCGATTACCTCGCGCATCTTCAGGGAGTAGTAGATGTTTTTGCCGCTGCGCGAGCTGCTGAGCAAGCCCTTGCTCTTCATGGCGGCCAGGTGGTGCGAGGTCAGCGACTGCTCGGCCCCGCCCAGACGCTCGCAGATGTCGCCCACCGCCAGGCTGTCGTGGGCCGCCAGCAGCTGCACGATGGCAATGCGCGTCGGGTGCGCGGTCGTCTTGAGGATAAAAGCCACCTTCTCCATCTTCTCGATGTCGAGGCCCATCTCAACCAGCGGCGCGGGGGGGGTAGCGTTCATAGGACAGGACAAATGTATGAAAGATTTTTCATGTGTGCAAGTGGGGAACGCTAAATCAGCAAATCAATGAAATTTTAAGGACGAGTATTCCACCCAGTGTCGGTAGCTCAACTCATGACCAGTAATAGCTCCGCATTCCCAGAGGCCGGCTCTTGCAAACACCGGCTGGCTTACATAAAAATACTTGGCCTGTAAAGCGTTAGCTTCACTGGCCAAGTACTCCGGCAGCTAAACATTTTCGTTTATCAATGGGGTGTGCCGCGCCAGCTTACCGTTCCACTTGGGCAGAGGTAGTCGCCCGGCCGGCTTGCACGGTGGCAGCCGCTTGCTGGCGCTCGGCTCGGTCGCTGCCGTGCTCCACCACTTGATTTCCATTTTGCTGGGCAACTGCATCCAGCGTCCGGCTGATTTTGCCAATCTCAGGCTGGTCGGTGCGGTAGGAAACCTGCATTTCGGAGTGGCGAATACCCTGGGCATCCACGGTGCTCTGTACCTCACCGGCTTTGGCTCCGCTGGCCGTAATACTGGCTTTTACCGCCTCGGCCTGACCCCGGGCATCGGCTGTGGGCGCGGGCTCGTCGACTTTGATGACGACTTGCTTCCCCACGCCCTGCGCCGGATTGGCTGATTCAGGAACCCGCGCTACTTCACTGCGCTCGGCAGCCGGGGTAGGAGAGAAGCCGGCCTGGCCGCGCTCCGTGATACGCCAGCCCTCATCGGTGCGTGCGAGCTGAGCTGGGCTGGTGACAGCCACATAGGCATCGCCTGGCTGGGGTAGGCCTCTCAGGTCGAAAGCCGGCCGCAATACCTGATGGTAGCCACTCATCAACTGCGGGTCGGCACCGGGCGCGGGCAGCAGAATGGCCTTTTTGGGGTCCTGCGTATCAACTTGAATTTGATACAGACTATAATGGGCGGCCTGAGCGCTGGTATCACGGTCGTGAATGGACCCATCCGACCTCGGTACGGTGTTCAGGTAGATGAAGATGGGAGCTGCAGCTGGCCCTTCCGGCTGCAGTGCAGCAGGCATCGGTGCTACTGGCGCGGCTACCTCTGGCGTGGCACCAGTCGCGGCCTGACGCTCCACCTGGCCTTCGGTCGCGGGCTTAGCGGCTACATCGAGGCTGCGGTCGCGGTTGTGCGGCTGAATGGCGGCGGCTTCGGCAGCCACCTGGCGCGCCGCCCGGTCGGCTTCAGACTCGGCTACGCTTACCCCGGCAAACTTCTCCAGCCCCGCCTCAGCCCGTGCATTCGTGTTGATTACAATGGCGTGAATGATGGCAATGTCGGGCTGGTCGTTGCGATAAGTCATGTCGAACTCGGCGCGCCGGATACCTTGCTCATCCACAGTGCTGCGAATTTCGCTGGTCTGCATCGAGTACCCGGATTTATCGAGCACTTCTTTCCAAGCCTCGGCCCGGCCGGTGGTATTCGGAGTTAGCTCGTCAATCTTCCACGTGGCAGTTTTCTCCGCCGCCGCGCTGGCCAGCGCGGCGGCATAGCGGGCCCGGTCGCGGCTGTCGGCTAACGCGGCCTCGTCGACTTTGCGGCCGGTGGGCGGCGGGTTGTCGTTGATGTATTCCTTCAGGAGCACCAGGCCAGCATCGCGGGCGTGCACAAACTGCGCGGTGTGCTCGGCCGCTTCCTGCTCGGTCTGATAGGAGCGAAACGGGCGCTCTTCTGAGTCGACGGCGCTCGCTACTGCCGCGCCTACCACGGCCTGCGTGAACTGCCGGTCATTTTCCTGGCGCGCCCGCTGGGCCTCGGGGCTGGCCTCGCGCTGGGCCTGCGCCTGCTGGCGTTCCTGCTCCCGCTGTTCGCGCTGCTGGCGCTGAGTGTCAGCCAGGCGCTGCTGGCGCTCCGACTCGCGCTGCTGCTCCTCGCGCTGGGCCTCGGCCCGGATTTGCTCGGCCGTGAGGCCCTGGCGGGTGTACGCTAACTCCTGATTAAAGTCCTTGGCCAGCGGGTAGTCCACGCGCAAAAAGCTTTGCTGCTGGCGCTCGGGCTCGGGGCGCAGCTGCTCGCGCTGGCGGTACAACTCCTGCGCAATTACTTCCAGCTGGGCGGTGTCGGCGCGGGCCACCGTCAGGCGCACGATGGTGGCCGTGTCGGTGCTGCGCTGCACCTCCACGGCAAGGGCGGGGCCGTTTTCCTGGGTGCTGTTCATGCGGGCCACCCGTTCGCTGAGCTGCTGCACCTGCTGCGCGCCCTGCTCGGCGCTCTCGTGCTGGAAGCTCACTTTCAGGCTCACGTGGTATTTGTCCGACGTGGCGTGCCACTCCACGGGCCGCGTAGCTTCCTTATAGGCCGCCTGCTCACCTACCGGCACGAAGGGCCGGGCGGGCTGCAGCTCGTTGAGGTAGTTGATGTTGAACTGCCGGCCGCCGGCGTCGCGGTCGTTGGCCAGCACCACTTCTTTGGGTTCCTGCTTGTCAATTACCCGCTGAATCAGGGCAATCTGCGCTTCGGTGGGGGTGCCGCTGGTGGCCACGTAGAGCGTGTTGCGCGAATCCTGGCCGTGCTTGAGCTGGTAGTGCGACAGCGAATCAATGGCCGACTCGCTCACCACCACGCGCTCCACCGGCGTGTCCTTGCCCTCGGTGGGGTGTGATACCCAGATGCCGTTCTTAGGTAGCGGCAGCAGGCTTTTGTAGTGCTCGTTTTTCTGCTCGACGCTGGCCAGCCCCTGTTCGTTGTAGAGCGGAAAGGCGGTATTCTTGTGCTCGTTCTGCTGCGCCGTGAAGATGCGACCCTGAAAGGCCGGACTGTCCAGGGTACTGTCCTCAATGCCCCGGCTGTGCAGGTAGCTGCGGTCAGTCAGCTCCCTTTTCACACCCAGCACTTCGGAAATCAGGCGCGTCTTGCGCTCCTCGGCGGCGGCCTGCTCCTGGGCGGGGTCGCCCACGGGCAGGCTGCTCAGCCGGGCCGCCTCGGGTGGAGTGGCGTACTCGCGGCGCGGGGCGGGCGCGCCGTCTAGGTACTCGCGCAGCTGCTGGCGCACCTGACCCAGGCTCAGGCCGTGGCCGTCGCCGCCCCGCGTTTTGGCAAAGTCGATGATGCTGCCGGCATCCCGGTCGTCGCCGGTATTGAGGTACACCTGGTGGTCGCCCTTGCGGGTGACGATGACGTGCTCCTCGTCCTTTACCAGGTGGTGCCAGTCGCCGCGCCGGCTTTCCTTCTTGATTGCGTAGCCCTGACGCTGGGCGTAGTCGACCAGGTCGATGTCGCGCTTGAAGCGGTCTAGTTCGGTGGGGTCATTTTCCCGGGGAGCATTCATGCGGCGCGGAGTTGCTGGGTGGAAGTGAGGAGCCCAGCAGCTCCGCGCCCGGCTGATTGCCAGACCCGTGGAAAGCTATCCGGGATTAGGGGGTAGGGGAATCAGACGCGGCTGCGGCCGCGCGCTGGGCGGTGGCGTCAAAAAAGGTTAGCTGCTCACGAAACTTGGCCAGCAGCTCCGCCGTGGGGAAAACATACTGGTTAGCCCCGGTGCCGATATCGATGCGCACGATTTCAGTGGGCACCCCCAGGGCGCGCAGCACCCGCTGCACCAAGCGCGGCTCATCGCGCTTGAGCTTGCCGTTTTTCAGGTTGACGACGTTCGTATAGGTAAGGCCATGCTGGGTGCAGAAACTGGTTAATTCACCCTGTCCGATGGCTTTGAGCCGATGCTGCACATAGCGCAGGCACTCGACATAGGGCACGGCAAGGTTCAAATCGGGAAAGCCCAGGGGGGCGGCAGCGTGGTCGGGGGATAGCATGCGGGAAAGCGGGGCAGGCGGTACTTAAGAGCGAATAATTCCCAAAGGACGCACTGCGCCAGCTACTCGCTGCAATTCGCCGCTCGGAAAAACCAAATCTTGTTACCTCCATAATCCCGTCTTACCCGGCCGGTATCCGGCTCCGGCTACGCTGCCGCCTCTAACGTATAAGTTAATTTTAAGTTTTTACTAACTTTTAACTAACTCAATTATCGCCCTCTCCGTATGGGAGGCGGTATGCGCACCGGTACTTTTTTGTTTGTGGTCCTGGCTGCTGCCCTTGCGCTAGGAGCCTTGCTATGGTGGCGCTTTAAAGGCCTTGGCCGGCCCGCAGCGGCCCCGGCAGTACCAGCAGCCACGCGCAATCACCACTCCCTGCCACTCTTTCACTACGAGCGGGCCGGCACACTCGCGGCTCCACCAGCAGCGGCCGCCCCTCCCACGCCGGGCAGCGCCCTGGCCCGCCTGCTGCCCGAAGAAGACTTCCGGGCGCAGGAAGCTGCCGCGCTGCAGGCGGAGGCTGACCAGCTGGAGGCCGTAGAAGCCGAAAGCCGTGAGCAGCTGGCCGCCGAGACGGATTTAGCAGCTAAGCCCGCCGAGAGCCAGCCTGCGGCAATGCAAGTGCCCGGACCGACTTCTTCCCGCCACGCCGCCGGCGCGGTAGCCTCCCTACTGGATGTGCTGGACGAAGCCCCGGCA
>CAJYVK010000198.1 GCA_913778455.1 uncultured Hymenobacter sp.
ACTATTTGTGCGGTCATAAAGCGGTCCTAAGACGGCTCGCCACTTGGTAGTGCGTAACCTGATACTCAGCCGGAGATTCAGATTACGCACTACCAAGTGGCGAGCCGTCTTAGGACCGCTTTATGACCGCACAAATAGTCGCAGCTGCCACGCCGGCTACCAGCTCAGGCGCAGCAGCGACACTCCCTGGCGCGGCAGCGAGAAGCTGGCCACGGCCTGGCCGTTTTGGGTTTTCACCGTGCCGGGCGATGTTAGCGAGGCCAGCTGGCCGGCTTGCTGGAGGCTAGTGCGCTGCGCGGCAGACACTTGCTGGGGCGACCCCATTTTCAGCCAGGCCGCGTAGGCGTTGCTGTGCTCGGCGTCGATGCGGAAGTGCTGGATGCGCGGCTGGGCCGTAGGCAAGCCGCGCAACGTTAGTTCGACGGGGCTGGCAGCGGCGGGCAGGTCGTCGTTGTGGTAGTTCCAGACCAGCACGGTCGCGGTGCGGGCCGTGGCGTCGAAGGCCGCCAGGGCACCGATGTCGGGGCGCTGATTTTGGGCCTGGGCCTGGATGTCGGGCAGCGTGAGGGCGGTGGCACTGCTGACGGCCACGCGCTGGCCACCCATCCGGCCCAGCATCCGAAACACGTTGAGCACGGGCTTATCGACGCCATTGGTAGCCAAGTCGCGGAAGCCGGCAAACCAGGGTTGGTTTTCAAACTCAAACGACCAGCTCACGGCGCCTTCCAGGTTCACCTTGTAAAAATCGGCCAGTTCGTAGAGGCGGGCGTAGCTGGCGGCCGTGTAGCTGGAGTACATGGTGCCGTTGCGGTAGGCATTTTCGGGATTGGTTTGCACGCCGCAGGCCGCGCAGCCCTCGGGGTCGCACTCCCCGATGATGATGGGCAGGCGGCTAAACTCGGGATAGGAAGCTACGATTTTGAAGCCCTCGGCCACGTCGTTGAGCTGCGTAGCCATGTTCATCCGCACGTGGCCGTCAACTAGTTTGGGGCCGCCTTTGGCGTGGAAGGTGACGAAATCGAGCCGGGTGCCGGGCTGGCCGGTCACGTAATTGCGGCCGCGGGCGCAGTGCTCCAGAAAGCCGCGCAGGTAAGCGGCGGCCTTGTCCCAGCCGGGGCCGGTGGTTTCGGGGCCGCCCAGCCGGGCGGCGGGCAGGGCGCGGTGCACGGCCGCCTCGGTGTAGTCGTAGAGCTTGTGGTATTCTTCGGGCGTGCCCTGCCAGTAGCCGATATTGGGCTCGTTCCACAGCTCCCAGCGCCAAGTTTTTACCTCGGCCTCGCCGTAGCGGGCCACGCTGTGGCGTACCCACTGGTACACCAGCTCGCCCCACTTGGCGTAGTCCTTGGGCGGGTAGGCCCAGCCGGTGTAGATGTCGTTGTAATTATCCCCCGGCTTCCAGTGGTGGCGATAGGGTACGGGGTACGTCGAGAGCGCCTCGGGCATGAAGCCCAGCTGGGCAATCGGCTTCATACCGCGCTTGAGGAAGCTGTCGAAAATCTGGTCCACGATGGTCCAGTCGTACACCGGCTGGCCGTTTTTATCTTCGGTGTAGGCGTTGGTCGAGCCCCACTTGAAGGCGGCGGTGCCGTCGCCGGTAGTCAGTAGGTTGTGGACGCGCACGTACGCCGGCACCGGGCTGAGGGCAGCCAGCTCGGTAAGCAGCTGCTGGCCATCCTTCATGGTGGTGTAATTGGGCTCGTCGTAGCCGAAGTAAGCCCACAGCGGCTGCATGGGGCCCTTGGGCTGGGCAAAATCGACGCCGATGGTTACGGGTGGTACGACTTGGGCCAATGCCGGGGTCGCCGGGCTAGCCAGCAGCGTAACGGCCAGTAACAGGCTCTTGGGCCCAAGACGAGAAGTAAAATGCAGCATGAAGGGTGGGAAAAGGAGTGAAAGCCAGAGGAACTATTCAGCCGGTTAGCAGAGCGCTGTAAAAAACGTTTGCTTCAGTCAACCCAGCAAGATCAACACAAACGATTGTTTAATACAATGGCTTTAATGCGGTAAATGTAAACGATAACAATTATTTTGCAAGACAAACGATTGTGTAATAATTTGAAAAAATCTCCCGCTAGGCATTGTCGGTCGCCGACCGCTGCAAGGATATACCCTATACTTCCGGCCTGGATGCTGGTCCCGGCCGCTGCGCATAAAATGCTCGCCGCACCTGCCGCAAGGTCTCTTCAGCCGTTGCGGTATCGGGCACGTCGGGCAACGCGGAGGCCGCGAAGGCGGCGTCCACGCGCTCAACCAGTTGCTCGGCTTCGGCCAGTAGCTCAGCGTATTCAAATTCGCCCCGGCGGATCTGGAGTAGAAATTCCCGATTGGGGCGGCGCACGTGCAGCTGGCCGGCACGGGCGATTTCCTCGGCCATCTGGAGCAGGCGGAACACGTGCAGCATGTTTTTGGCGTCGTAGTTTTTGCCGTGCTGCACAGTGTTGGCATAGCGCTCTTTATTGCGCTTCTCGACCCACTCCCAGTACTCGCGAAACACGCGGCAGTAGGAGCTGTAGCCGTTGCGGTTGAAGGATAAATACGCGACGGGCACCTCCCCTTTCGGCACGGCCGAGAGCTGCACGTCCTGGCTGGCCTCGGGGTCACGCACGAGGCCCCGGTAGCCCAGGCGTTGGGTGAGCGTGTGGTCTACGAACAGGGCGTAGAGGTCGGTGAGGTGCGGCACGTTGGCTAGGCCGCACTGGCTGGCACGCAGGCCCTGGCGGGCCAGCCAGGTTGCGGCGGGCTGCGCACCGGCACCCACCGTCACGTAGCAAAAGTCCAGCACGGCCTTCCGGCCGGGCGGCTCGGGGTGATTTATCTTCTTATTCAACCCCTTGGCCTTGCGAATCTGGGCCACGGCGTACTCGGCAAAGCTCTGGCGACAGAGCCGGCTCAAAAAATCCTGGGGCCGGAACCGGGCAAACAGCGGGTGCTGGTAGACGACGCAGTCGGGCGGCGTACCGAGCAGCTCCAGCACGGTGGGGTTGTTTTTGAGTAGTAGCTCCACGAAGCGGCGCAGCTCGTAGAACACCTCATCGTTGGTTTCGTTGGCCACCTGGGGCAGGTAGTCGAGGCCGAAAAACTGCTCCTCGGGCAGCACGAACACGCCTTTCAGGTCGGTGTCGGAGTGCGGCAGGTTGGTGCCGTAGGCACGGCTGCCGCTGATGGCTTCAAAAATAATGAGGCGCTGCTGGCGCAGGTCGGCAATGGTCATGGGCGCAAAGTAGCGCGCGTTTAGTAGCTTACAGAGCTATGAGACGTTAGACGCAAGCCAAGCTGGTATATTGACTGCCGCGGTCGGCGTGAATAATCAGGCCGGGAGCCGGTTGGCGCAACGTTAGCGCCTGTTCTAGGGCCGTGAGCACCAGCTCAGTGGGCATCTGCTGGTCGAGGTGCCAGCCGACTACGCGCCGCGAGCACGTATCCCGCCAGGTGGCCAAATAGCACCAGCGCCCGCCGACCAGGGGCAGATAGGTGATATCGCCTACCCAGACCTGATTCGGGGCAGTGGGAGTAGGTTGACCAAGGAACAGATTTTCAGCTACAACTACCGCGGGGTCAGCAACGGTCGTGCGTGGGCGTTGGGGTCGCGTGCTCAGCGCCCGCAAGCCGCGGCGACGCAGCCAAGTGCGTAATGCGTAGCGCCCAACGACATGCCCTTCGGCACGCAATTCGACCCGCAGGCGTCGGGTGCCGTAGCGCTGGGCATGGCGGGAAAAGGCAGCGGTGGCCGCAGACTCCCACGCAGGTATTGGTCGGTCTGCCCGCTTCCGCCACTGGTAATAGCCGGCAGCACTGACGTGTAGCACGCGGCAGAGCACCTGCACAGGCTCGGTGGCCGCAACCTGCTCGATGAACTGGTAACGGCTCATATTTGAGGCGGTTGCGCAAAGATGGTCACGACTTTTTTTAAAATATCGCGCTCCTGCTCCACGCGTTTGAGCTCAGCGCGCAGGCGCTTAATCTCTTCGCGCTCACTACTACTCGGCACGGCTTCGGCCAACGCCTGGCGCTGCCAGCGGCCCAGCAAGGCGGGTGACAAGCCCTGAGCACGGGCCACGTCCGTTTGCCGGGCACCAGCGGTCACCTGGCGCACGCACTCGGCTTTAAAGGCGGGCGTATATTTTTTGCGGGTCAGCGGCGGGCCGCTTGGATTGGTCTTGTCGGGCATAGGCAGTGGAAGGTAAGACTTCGCACTGGCTGTTTTTACTCGACCACCTCACAGAGCTTTCTCATGTCTAACGTCTCATGTCTCATGTCTCATGTCTCATGTCTAAAAACTAACTCAAGACGCTTCTTAACCAGCGGCGAGCAAGCGCTTCAGAATTTCCCCAACATACCCATCGTGCTTTGCGGGCAAAAACCTGGCCGGGTAGGTCAGGTCTGCTTGCCCTTCCATGTTACGCCGTTTTTGCTTCCTATCACTGCTGGCGCTGCCAGCTACTTTACGCGCCCAAAGCCTGCGCCTCATTTTGCGCGATTCTACTAACCGCCAGCCGCTTATCGGGGCCAGCGTGGGCGTGCCCGGCACCGGGCTCGGCGGCACCACCGATGCCAGCGGCACGGTGCAGCTGACGCCCGCGCCGGCCCCCGGCACCCGGCTGCGGGTGGAGGCGCTGGGTTACCGCCCCCGCCTGGTGGCGGCCCCGGTGGCCGGGAGCGCGCCCCTGCTGCTCCTGCTGGCCCCTAGCGCCGCCCAGATTGACGAGGTAGTGGTTACGGCCACCCGCACCAACTCGCGCATCGAGGACCAGCCCGAGCGCATCGAGGTACTGGGCGAGGAGGAAATGCAAGAGGAAAATGGCATTAAGCCCGGCAACATTGCCAGCCTGCTCGGCGACATCGCGGGCACCCAGATTCAGCCCACCTCCCCTACTACCGGCAACGCCGACTTGCGCATTCAGGGCTTGCAGGGGCAGTACTCGCAGATTTTGCGCGACGGGCTGCCGCTCTACGGCGGCTTTGCGGGCAGCTTCGGCATCTTGTCGGTACCGCCGCTCGACTTGCGGCAGATTGAATTATTAAAAGGCTCCAACTCGACCCTCTACGGCGGCGGGGCTATCGCGGGGTTGGTAAACCTGGTCAGCAAAACGCCCACGCTGGGCACGCCGCAGTTCACGGCCACGCTCAACCAAACTACGCTGCGCGAAACCAACCTCAACGGCTTCGCGGCGCAGCGCGGGCAGCGCTTCGGCTACTCGGTATTCGCTGGCCTCACGCAGCAGCAGGACGTGGACGTGGACGGCGATGGCTTCGTGGACGTGCCCCGGGTGCGTAACCTCACGGTGCACCCCCGGCTATTCTACTACCCCAACGCCCACAGCCAGTTGGCCCTGGGCTACACCGGCACCTTCGAAAGCCGGCGCGGCGGCCAACAGCAGGCCGTGCGCGACGAGGCGGAGGTGCTGGGCGGCGCGGCCTATTTCGTGACGAACACC
>CAJYVK010000199.1 GCA_913778455.1 uncultured Hymenobacter sp.
CGGTAGAGTCGGGCAGCCTCCAGGCTGCGGCGGGTTTGCTCCCAGCCAGTGGCTGGGCTCGGTGGCGCAGGGCGAGCCGCGGTGCCCGGTGAGCGGCGCTCCAGATAGGGAGGAATCATAGGCGTAGCAAAACAACGGAGTAGTGAAGGACAGCCTTGATTGGTAAGTTATAGCCGAAAAGACTGCCGGCTGGCCCGACCAGCGCTAACTCAACTTCAGTAAATAACCTCAATCGTCAATACTTCGTTACGCAAACGCCGGTACTACTGGATGAAGCTTGGTGAGGGAGGAAGGCCGTCGGACCGGTGCGCAAGTCTTTGGCCCTACCTTCGGGCTACCCAGCCGCCACCCGGCCGCGCTAGTTTCGTCTTCTCTCTTTTCCACAAGTTTTAGCTTCTCCGATGGCTCATTCTGCCAAATTGTACCTGGAAGGTGAAGTGTTGATAGTTCAAGAGTTTCACTGGGCTATCGTACAATTTACCGACGCGCAAAGCCGCCCCCAGAATAGTATTCTCGCCGGTAAAATCAGCCTGGTTATCGACAAGCTCCAGCACCCGCTACTAGATGCCTGGATGGCCGACGCCCGTAAGCAGCTCAGCGGCAGAATAGTAGCTGATGCTACCGATGGCATGAGCACGGCCCGCACCCTACGATTTGTCGATGCGCTGTGCGTCAACCAAGGGCTGCACTTTACGGCCGGGGGCGCGGAGACGTTTGCCGGGAGCATGTCCATCCTGCTCACGGCCCGGCAGCTGCACGTAGAAAACGAGTTGGTCATTGACAACAACTGGCCCATTTGAATAAGCGGCTGAGCGGCCCGCCTGGCTACCCATCCTCACCTTTTTTGTCTCGTCATGAATTCTGCCGCTGCTACTTTTTGGGTCCAGGACACCGCCTATACGGTTCGGAGCCTTACCCAGCACATGAACCAAGAGACCACCGACCGGGGCCTCGTGAATGCCCAGCCCACGAGCGGCGAGCTGCGCCTCGTGCTCGAAAACCGGCCCCACGACGTGCTGCTGCCCACCTGGGCCTACACGCCGCACATGGCCCTGCCGGCCCGGGTCGTATTCGAGGCCCTCGACGGGGTATCGTTGCCCCTTACCCTGGTGCTGGAAGAAGCGTACTGCGTAGGGTACGAAGAGCATTTTGAGTCCAACGCCCGGGGTGAGGCTGCCCACTATTACGTGCTGAGCGTGGTGGCCCGCCGCATTATCAAGCAGGGCACTACCTACGTCAACAACTGGGTGGAGGCTACCCAGTAACGCCACCGCTAAGCGCTCGCGGTAGCTTACGGTACTCGGCAAACCACGCCGGGATACTACCCCGACGGGGCTTCCTGATGCGGGGCGGTATTTCTTTGTACCCCTTGCACTCTCCCCCTACCGCATGCTTACCCGCTTCTTCGCGCTGGCCGCGCTACTGCTGAGCGCTGGATTTTCTGCCCAGGCCCAGGTACCCGCCACCTGGACGACCAACCACGCGCCCTTTCGCATCATGGGCAACCTTTACTACGTGGGCAGCGAAGACCTCGCAGCTTATTTGATTGCGACGCCCCAGGGACACATTCTGCTCAACGAGAACCTGGCGTCTTCCGTCCCGCAGATTTGCCAGAACATTACTACTCTGGGCTTCAAGCCGCAGGATGTAAAATACTTACTTACCAGCCAGACCCACTACGACCATACCGGGGGCATGGCCGCGCTCAAGCGGGCTACGCACGCCCAGGTTGCCGTGATGAGCGCCGACGTCGCCACGCTGGAATCGGGCGGGCGAGACGACTTTTTCTTTTTCAACGATTCGACGGCATGGTTTGAGCCCGTGAAAGTTGACCGCGTGCTGCACGATGGCAGCCGGGTAAAGGTGGGCCAAACGACATTAACGGCCCGCCTGACGGCTGGCCACACCAAAGGCACCACTACCTGGACGATGGACCTCCCGGAGGCTGGCCGGGTGCGGCACGTCGTTATCGTGGGGGGTGCCGGCTTCAACGACGGGAATAATCTAGTTGACGACCCGCGGTACCCCAGCCAGGCCAAGGATTTTGAGCAGACCTTTCGTACGCTGCGGGCGCTGCCCTGCGACGTTTTTCTGGGGGCCCATGGCGTGTACTTCGACCTGCCGGAGAAATATGCCCGACGCTTATCGGCCAAATCCAATCCGTTTATCGACCCCGCCGGCTACCGGACCTTCGTGGACGAGCGCGAACAAACCTTTCGGACTGAGTTGGCCAAGCAGACAACGCGCCGCTGAACTACGCACGTTTCTGACTTTGGTATTTAGTATTTATACGCAGGCTAGCTCGACGGGTAAAACTACGGGGGCTAACCAGTACTTCTACTCGCTAAGTAAATCGGGGAAATATACGCTACTAACTGCCTGATGTACAGCGCTTGTTTTGCATCAGAAAGCACGACGCTTTCGGGGCCGCCGCCGAAAAGCCCTCGAATAGAGTAGGCAGTTTTTTCTCCTCTTACCATGTCAAGCAGCCCTGACAAAAACGTAGTAGAAGTTTACTGCAATGATATTATCAGCATGACCTGGCAGGGTCAGAACTATTTATCGGTTACTCCGGGTGCGCAGTATTCGGGGACTCCGACGGCGCAAAAGAGCACCAATGTTTGGACGATAACTTTTCTGTGCGATCAAGATAGCAGCACTGGCGTGGCGCAGACCTTCAACGGCTGGTGCGGCGGCGACGGGCACGAATACTGCCCTACCAGCGGCGACTCGGAGCCGGGCGAGCTAAGCTTCGCGTTTGCCATGGAATGCGTTTTTGCAGTAAACGGCGGCAAATACAACGTGCAGCTCTGCTTCGGCCAGGGCAGCAAGGGCATGCGCAATAACTGGTGGTTTGGCAGCCATCTCGTTGTTGATTCGCAAGAGCTGGTGGTACGTGACAGCAGCGGCAAAGAAGTAGCCGCCTACAAGATGAGCGGGGATACTAGCGAGCTCACCCTGACGAAGATTTAAAGCAGCACCTCACCCCAAAAAAGCGGAGGCCGTCAGCAATACTGACGGCCTCCGCTTTTTGGGCGAGGTGCTCTTTATTATCCACACCCCGCCAAGTGGCCGGCCCAGCGGCAGCGCCGCCCAACCATTAGGCTCCGGTATCAGTTAGCACGGTTTTCAGCACTATTCCGGTAGCGTGCAGCCGTGCTTACGAATTACGCGTCTGCGCTCCTGCGACTATGCTGCTTGCATCTTATGACAGCGATTACCACCTATACCTCGGAGCTGTACGAGCGCCCGGCCCTGGCCAGCAGCGCGGCGCTCAACTGGCCCAGCGTGCGGCTCGAACACTACCAGCTGGCTCCCATGACGCTACCGGCGCACTACCACGCGCAGCACCTGCTGCTCGTGCACCAGGGGACGCAGCCCGTGGTAGCCAGCCGCCGCACCGGCACCCGGGTGGAGGCCGACCAGTTTCGCCGGGGCGACGTGGGCCTGTACCCAGCGGGCGAGTACGGGCCGTTTGGCTGGGATGGCTCGGCCGACATCATTCACGTGCACCTCGATGCGCAGGCGCTGGAAACCCGCGCCCGCCGCGACCTGGGCCTGCACTACTTCGCGCTGCACGAACGGTTTCGCTGCGACGATGGGCTGCTGGCGCAGCTGAGCACGCAGCTGCTGGCCGCCGCGGGCGGGGCGCACACTCTGGGCCACTTGTACATTGAGTCGCTGGCAACGGCGCTCAGCTATCACCTCATCGAGCACCACGCCACTTTCGAGCGGCGCCCCAGCGGGGCTACCGGCGGGCAGCTTTCCGCGACCGTGCTGGCCCGCGTAGATGCCTACGTCGAGGCGCACGCTGAAGCAACCATCACGTTAGAGGCGCTGGCCGAGCTGGCTAACCTGAGCGTTTTTCATTTTGCCCGCCGCTTTAAGTACACCACGGGCCGCGCACCCTATCAGTACGTGCTGGAGTGGAAAATTAAGCGAGCCCGTGTCCTGCTCCGGGCCGGTGAGCTGCCGGTGGCCGCCATCGGCGACGCGCTGGGCTTTGCTTCCCCGGCGCACTTTACGGCGGCCTTCAAGCGAATGGTTGGCATGAGCCCGCGGGCGTTTCAGCAGCAGCGCTAAGCCGGAAGTCACGAGCGCAAGAATGCGTAAGTAAAGCGCAAGAATCGGGCAACCGGGCGTGTCGGCCTGGGGGACCTTTGGGGTAGTCAAAGCAGCGGCTGGCTGGCCGTTGCGCTCACCTTTTCTCTCCCTTATGTCAGCTCACCTCCCTGCTCACCCGGCTTCTTACTCCGACGAAGAGCTCATTCAGCGCCTGCCCGGCTTTACCAATCACTACGCTACCGTCAACGGCGTCCGGCTGCACTACGTGGCGGGCGGCAGCGGCCCGGTGCTGGTGTGCCTGCCCGGCTGGCCCCAAACCTGGTATTCCTACCACCCTATCGCTGCCGAGCTGGCCCGGCACTACCGGGTTATCATCGTGGATATCCGGGGCATGGGTAGCTCCGACAAGCCGACCGCAGGCTACGACAAGAAGACTATGGCTCAGGATATTTACGCGCTGCTGCGCCACCTGGGCGTGACGAAGGCCGCGCTGCTGGGCCACGACATCGGCGGCATGGTGGCCAGCAGCTTCGCGTTTAATTATCCCGAGGCTACCGAAAAGCTCATCGTGGCCGACGGCGCCCACCCCAGCGAGGGCCTGCGCTACATGCCATTGCTGCCGGCCCCTGGGACTTTTGGCGAGAAGATGGACGGCCAGCAGCCCTACGTGTGGTGGATGGCCTTCAACCAGGTGCCGGGCCTGCCCGAGCAGCTGCTGGCCGGGCGCTTTCACCACTTGCTCGACTACCTCTTTGCCTACGTGATGCTGGACGAGCGCAACATGTCGGCCTTCGACCGGGCGGTGTACGCGGCCGTGTACAATCAGCCCGACAATATTCGGGCGGCTTCTGCCTGGTACCAGGCCCTCAACCAAGACATTGCCGACGCCGCCACCTACGGCCGCCTCGCCATGCCCGTGCTGGGCATCGGTAGCTACGTGTCTTACGGCCATTTGCAGATGAGCCTGCCCGCCGTGGCCGACCGGGCGCAGGTCGTGGGCCTGCTGGATAGCGGGCACTACCTATTCGAGGAGAAGCCAGCGGAAGTGACGGCCCTCGTGCTGGACTTTCTGCACCAGCCGGCTAGTGCTGAGGTGCCGCAGTAGCCTGCCAGAAGCTATCCACAAACCGGTTGAATAACTGACTCTTAGCCAGTAGCAGCCGAATGATGAAAATGCCCGTCAACGCCACGGCGATGCCCGCCAGCACATCCAGCACGTAGTGGTGGCTCGTGTACACGGCCGCAAACCAAATCCCCAGCATGATAGTGAGAAACACGACATTGAAAAGCCCCATGCGGTTTTTGACGGCGTAAAACAGCACCACTACCGGGTAAGCCGAGTGCAGCGAGGGCATGGCCGCAAAGACGTTGGCATTCTTGGCGTAAATACCTTGAAAGATGTGCGCGCCGAAAAAGCTGTCGAACCGGGCCAGCCCAGCGGTACTCCCCATCGTGAGCGGCTGAAAGGCCAGCCCGTGCTCCTGCACGTACCACGGCGGGGCAGCCGGGTGCAGGTAGTAAATGATAAAGCCGAGGATGTTGACCAGCAAAAACGTGAGCGCAAAGGCGAAGAATAGCCGGCGATTGGTAAAGAACAAATACCCGGCAAAGGCCAGCGGAATGGGCACCCAGCACAGGTAAAACACGCCGCACAGCACGTCGAGCCAGGGCTGGTGGTAGCGTAGCCAAAACTCGTTGGGCGTCAGCACCTGGCCTTGCTGGGTAATGCCAAACAGGCTTTTCTCGGTGAAGTAGATCTGCGCGACGTCCACGGCCCGGTAGGCGTAGTTGGGAAAGGCCCGCATGTAGTCGTAGAGAATCCAGAACACGACGAAGATGGAAAAGCCCGTAATGAAGCGGCGCGTCGTGGCGGACAGGAAATAGCAGGCGTTGCAGAGGCCCACCAGCACCAGCTGCTCGGGCCGAAAGCCAATGAGCAGGTACGAAAACAGCAAGTAAGCCAGCGACAAGGCCGGCACCAGCCAGCGGCCCGCGTGGCGGGCCGGGGCAGTAGAAGGAAGCATACGCAAAAGAATAACTAGCGAAAAGCTGCCCGACTACACGGCCAGCCGCTCCGTCACGGGCTGGCGGGTGGCGGCGTTCCAACCTTTCAGCTCGATGTACCGGACGTTGGGCACCCAAAACGTACCGCCTTCAATGCGCAAATACACCCGGCTGAGCACAATTTGCTTGTTGGCCACCGTGGCGAAGACGTGGAAGGAATTGTCGGCGCTCCACTTCATGAGGGTGAAGGGCACCTTGTCGTAGGCGGCAAATTTGAGGGCGTATTTATCGGTACCCACCTTTTTGGCGGTGAGGCCGTAGGCAAATTTGCGCTGGATAAAATTCAGGTCCTTGCGCTCGCCCTGCTCGGCGTAGCGAATCCAGAATACCCTCACCGGCTCGTCCTCGTCGGGCTGGCCAGCCCGGTTCACGTTGAGCTGGTAGATAACCGTATTGATATTGGGGTCGCGCTGCAAGTAAAACAGTTGGTTGGCCACGCCCGTCGGCACCGGAAACGTGAGCATGGGCTGGCCCTGATGCGGAGCAGCCTCCGCATCAGGGCCAGCCAGCAAGGCGCTTGTTAGTAACATAATAGTTGCTACTAGTTTAGTCGAATCGGCCTTGGCCGCGGCTTTTTGCTCCAGTGCCCGGCGGGCTTGCTGGATGCGCGACACGGCCGTGATGTTCGAGAGCACGGCCAGCACGGTCATGGGCAGCGTCAGAATGGACGTCGTTTCAAATACGTGAAACGGTATGCCGGGCACAAACAGCTTATAATCACCACCCAGCCACGCCGAGCTGACGCCGCAGGCCAGCGCGCTCACGCCGATGAGCACCACGCGCTCGGGCCGCTGCATGAGGCCGCCCTTGCACTCCACGCCCAGCCCCTCGGCGCGGGCGCGGGTGTAGCTCACCATCATGGAGCCGATGAGGGCGATGAAGGTGAACAGCGAGCCCAGCAGATAGTGGTGCGCCACCAGGTAGTAGCAGATGCCCAGGAACGTAAACAGCTCGCTGTAGCGGTCCAGCACCGAGTCGAAAAAGGCCCCGTATTCGCTTTTCATGTTGCCCAGGCGGGCCACCTGCCCGTCGAGCATATCGAACAGGCCCGCAAACAGAATGAGCGCCCCGCCCCAGCCCACGTAGCGCAAATCGCCCCGGTTGCCTTCTTCGCCACCAATGATGAAGATGACGGCCACGCCGATGTTGAGCAGCAAGCCCGTGAGCGTAACGGCGTTGGGCGTGAAGCCAAGCTTGATGAGCAGCCGCACGAAGGGATTGATAACGGTATAGATCCCGGCTTGCAGGGCGTCGCGAATAGCGGTAAAATTCATGTCGTACTCCTTAAAAATCAATCTTGAAGCGGCCGCGCAATCCCCACTCCGCCACGTTGGGATTATCCAGATAGGTGAGGCGCTTCACGATGTCGAGGCGAAATAGCTTGAAAATATTGGCTACGCCTACGCTGGCCTCGGCGTAGGGCTGGCGGCCTAGTACGAAAGAAGTGGGCTGGCCCTGGGCATCGCGCAAAAATTCGTAGAGCTCGGGATGCGCGCTGGGATTGTTTTCGGGCCGAATGCCGCCGTAGAGCAGCTTGAGGGAGGCGGTTTCGCGCAGCTTGAGCTTTTTGATGAGCGGTAGCTTATTGAAGAAGAAGCCGTTGAAATTATGGTCAATGAACAGGCTGGCGTAGTGGTCGCTCGAAAACTCCAGGAAGTTCATCAGGTTGTAGGAGTTGAGCTGGTACGAGTACGTCTGGTTGGCGCGGTGGATGTCGAGCAGCGGAAATGGCACCTGGCCCGCCACGTAGCCGGCTTCCAGCGTCACGTCGGAATGGCCGAGCTGCGAGAGATAGAAGCGCTTGGTGGCATTGGCGGCCACGTTGGTATACGTATACTCGCCGTTGAAAAAGCCTTTGATGCCCTGCGCCACGCGCACCGTGAAAATGGGAAACTGGTTGATGATGGGCGTGCGGTATAGCTTACCCTGGTAAAATGCTTCTTTAGGTGCCCAGCGCAACGTCAGCGACAGCTCGCTGGTAGTCAGCGTCGGCACGTAGTACGGGCCGTCCTGGTCGTGGCTGCGGAAATACAGTCCGCCGGCC
Organism: uncultured Hymenobacter sp.; assembly: GCA_913778455.1. Lineage (GTDB taxonomy): Bacteria > Bacteroidota > Bacteroidia > Cytophagales > Hymenobacteraceae > Hymenobacter. The sequence continues at coordinate 8,174 of CAJYVK010000199.1, forward strand.
GGCGACTGCTGCAACTTGCGAAAACCCAAGGTGTACGAAAAGTGGTTGCTAAACTCCTTAATGTAGTCGAGCCGGTACACATCGTTGTAGAGGTAGCGGTTGTTGACCCCGCGCTTGAATGAGAGCAGGAAGTTGTCCTCCTGCACAAACTGCAACTCCTGCCCCGGAATGCGGGTATCACGCTGAAAGCTAGCCCGAATGAAGTGTTGCGGGAAGGTATAAATGGACTTCCCGTTGAGCGCGTAGGTCGAGCTCAGGAAGTACTTCCACTGCTCGTCTTTGAAGCCGTAGGCCGCGTAGGTCTCGAAGTACAGCCGCTTGCTAAACTCGGGCGTGGTGCGCCCGCCCAGCCGCAGCCGGAAGCCCTCCACGGGGTTGAAGCTGTAAAACGTGTTGGCTGGCCCCACTTCAAACGGCCCGAACGACTTGTAGCCCGAAAACAAAAACGTGAACAGCGAGAGCGTGCGCTGAAACGACTTGATAGTCTGAAGGGTATCGACGTTTTTATAGATCGACCGTTCTAATTGTGAAAGGCTGTCGGGCCGGTGCTGCTCCAAAAACCGGGTGGGCCGCTGCGAGAGGCTATCCCCGGCTACGCGGCTGGGGCCGGCGTACACGGTTTCGGGCTCGGCCTGATTTATCACGTACTTATCAAACGACACCGTACGCTCGCCATAGAAGCCCGAGCCCTTGTCCGTCACCCCGAAGTCGATCCCCAGAAACGTCTTGCTTAGGTGGTAGCGGTGGTCGGGGTTTTCGGCAAAGTTGAGCGTGGCGTTCAAGCTCTTGACGAAGTTGAGGTTGATGCGTTTATCGACCGAGAGGTTGGCCTGCTGCACGGCGTAGTTGCCGTCGAGCGTAATGTAGAGCTTGCCCGCAAACAGCATGTCGCCCTTAGTGCGCGGGAAAAAGCTCAACTCGACGAGCTGGGGAACGTGCTGCTTGAGCGTGTCGGAGATGTAGTACTGGTAGAAGGTCGGCGCGTTGGCGGCGATGGGACTGAGCAATTGATTGCCCAGCAGGGCGACATTGTTATCGTAGATGTCAATGTCCTGGTACATCCGGTTGAAGTACGCGCTTAGGCCCTCATTGTCGATGAAGTGCTTATCGAATACCACTTGCTTGTTGCCCAGCGCGATGGACTTGCGCTTCTCGGGGTCTTTACGGTAGTACTCCTTAGCCAGCTTCTCCTCAATGTAGATGGGCAGAATGTTAACCCCGCCGGCCGCCAGCGAGTCCTGCTTACGGAAGAGGAACTGGTAGTTTTTAAAAATCTTGCGATGCTTGAACTTCTCCGATAAGTTACTGAAGGAGAAGGTCATCTTCTCGTACTTCTCGTACTCGACGTAGTCGTAGCGCTCGGGCCGGTTCTTCTCCTTGTTCGCAATCACCTGCCGGATGAGCGTCACGGCCGGGTTGTCCTTATTCTTGTAGCGCGGGGGCTTGTAGCCCTTCACTACTACCTCGTTGAGCTGGGCCGCGCTGGTAGTCAGCTGCACGTTGATTTCCTGGGCCGCGCCGGGCGTAAAAGTCTTGGTGACCGTGCGATAGCCCAGGTAGCTGAATACGAGCGACGCGTACTGCGTGGGCACTTGCAGCGTGTAATGGCCACTCTCATCGGTATTGGTACCGAGGGCCGCCTGCGGCACTGCCACGCTCACGAAGGGCAGCTTTTCCCGGGTTTTGGCGTCGGTCACGACCCCACGAATGGTTGTGTACTGGGCCAGCGCCGGCGTCGCGGTGCTCAGCAGCCACAGCAGGCCGCCGAGCGCCGCGAGGAGGTGATGCCGGGTAGGCAAACGTTTCATGATTGCTTGAAGACGAAATGCAGCTGCATAAAGTAATTGAACCCGATACCAACCAGGAGCGACACCAGAACCTTGCTGGCTAAGTAGTTGGCGTGCAGTAGCTGCGTAAACACGTACACCCCGGCAGCGTTCAACAGCAGGCTGCCCAACCACACCAGCGCGTACCGGATTCCCTGCTGACGCGCTCGCTGCTGCGATACCTTAAAGACGAGGTGCCGGCCCAGATAAAAATTGGTCAGCCCCCCCGCCGTGTTGCCCAGCATCGTGCCGAGTAAGTACCAGCTGTGGAAAACCTCGACGCAGATGATGGTGACCAAAAAATCGACGGCCGTCCCGGCCGCCGAGGCTGCCTGCGCCTTGAGCAAACGAGGAACGCGCACGACCACTGGCGGTTATAGATAGCCCAGCCGCACGGCAGCGTGCAGCAGCAGGTTGGTATAAAGGCCCGCCAGCACGTCGTCCATCATCACCCCCACCCCACCCGGTAGCGCCTCCATCTTGCGGATAAACAAGGGCTTGACGATGTCGAAAAACCGGAACAGCACCAGCCCCGCCAGCAGACGCGGCGCGGTGATGGGGAGGAGCAGCATGCCTACCCACATCCCCGCCACCTCGTCGATCACCACGCGGTAGCTGTCTTTACCCCACAGGCCCTCAACGCGCTGGGCAGCCAGCGTACCCAAGGCCAGCAGAGCCAGCGTGAGCAGGCCCTGCTGGCCCGCGCTCAGCACCACGCCACCGGCCTGGGCCAGGT
>CAJYVK010000200.1 GCA_913778455.1 uncultured Hymenobacter sp.
TGCAGATCAGCGTTGTGCTTAGCGGCGTCCACACCCTGGCTCACGTTGGCCGAGTGAAAGCGGTGCAGGTGGCTGTAGTGCGGGCACACCACGGGCAGGTGGCCCGCCAGCAAAAACCGCACGTAGAGGTCCAAGTCTTCGGCCATGGGGAGCTCGGGGTCGTAGCCGCCTACTTCGTCGAGCAGGGCCTTGCTGTAGCACACGTTGCCCTGGATGAAATGCTCAGCCCGAAAAATAGCCGTGAGCATGGCCGCGGGCGAGTCGAATTTCCAGGCGTAGTAGTCCTCGTTGGGCAGGTAGCGGGCCTGCTCATCGACCCGCAGAAAATCGGCTACCAGCCAGGGCCGGCCGGGATTGGCCGCGATGGCGGCGGCGTAGTGGTAGAGCGTGCGTTGCAGCAGCAGGTCGTCGTCGTCGAGGGGCACTACCCAGGCCTCGGCGGGCGTACGCTGGCTCAGCTCGTTGCGGCAGAAGCCGGGGCGCTTGGGGTCGGGGTGCTGCCAGTGGCGCAGGGGCGGGTAGGGCTGGGTGGCCGCCTCGGTGAGCACGGCAGCAGTGCCGTCGTCGGGGCCATTCTGATAAAGCAGGTGCTCGAAGGAAAAGTCCAGCGGGGCTGAGATGCTGGCGCGGACGCTGGCAATGGTTTCGGGCAGCAGGGCGCGCCGCTTGAAGGTCGGGGTAATGACGGTAAAATGCATGAATCCTTCATTCGGCTGGGGGGGAAAGAAGGTTACGTGCGCTGCCTCGTCAAAAATCGCCGGCTGGGCTGCTGCCAGCGCCCGTGGGGTAGGGGAAGTCCTATTGCCGGGTACCTATGCTGGGGAACCGATGAGCTTATCAATCACGGCGGCTAATAGCGAAAATATATTCCTGCCGAGGGCGCTACTTCATAGGATATGTCTAAGACGACTGCTTTCTTTGTCACGATGCTATACAAAGCCTTGTCTTTTCTGACTACCGAGCTAAATGAATACTTTAAGCGCGCGTACCAGCTCACGGAAGACCGGGCAGTGCTATCCGCGCACGTCACGCCTGAAGGGACGGTAACCACGGGCATCGTCAACAAGGTGAGCGTATCGCTCGTGAACCTGGCGCCCGAATCCACGGTGCGGAACATGCAGCCGGAGCGCGTGGGCAACGGCGATTTACGGCTCAATCCCGCCGTGAAACTCAACCTCTGGGTGTTGTTCGCCGCTAATTTCAGCGACTACGACGAGGCGCTTAAATTTCTGAGCAGTACGCTCGCTTTCTTTCAGGGCCGCCCCGTATTCACGCCCCAAAACTCGCCGCGCCTCGACCGGAGCTTCGACCGGCTGGTGTTGGAGCTGGAAAACATGACCTACCATGAGATCAGTAATTTATGGGGGGTGTTGGGGAGTAAGTACATGCCTTCGGTCGTGTACAAGGTGAAGCTGGTGACCATCCAGGATGGGGCCGTGCAGGACCGCACTCCGGCCGTGACGGGCCTCGGCATCAACCCCACGCCCCGCGCCGCGCCATGAAAGCCAGCTACCGGGTACTATGCCGCGTAGCCATGCGCCACGCCTATTTTACCGACGGCCTGCTGCGCGGCTTAGTGGCCCAGCCTACGGCCGCCACGACCGAGCGGCTGCGCCGGACGGGCCTGCTGCTCCGGCCGCTGCCCACCGGCTTTGAGATAGTGTACGCCGAAGCGACCGGCGGTCCGCCTCCCGCGGGCTTGCAGGTCGCTTTTCCGTTGGTGTTCAGCCTGCACCCACCCACCCCGGCCTTCGCCATCTATACTGATTTGCCCGCGGCCGCCAGCCCGCTGGCCCCGGAAACGGCCAGCGTCCGCTACTTGGCCCCGGTGCCGGCCGACGAGCCGCGCCTGCATCAGGGGCCGGTGATGAGCGAGGCCGACCAATTACCGTTGCGGCCGCTCGCGTTTCAGCAGGCCGTGCCGGCGGGGGTTAGCACCGCGGCCCTGTGGCACTACCCCGACGGGCCGACCGTGTGGAAGCAACAGGACCTAACTCCCACCCAGCCCTTGCGGATAAACCTGCGGGCGGAAGGCCCCGGGGCCTACGCGCTCCGTTTGGGCGACGCCGCGCCCGACGTATTCGTGGCCGCCGATTTTGCCCCGGTCGCCCGCCCGTGGGCCATGCTGGAGCTGGGGCCGGCGGTGCTGGCCAGTCCCGGCGCTACCTACACGCTGAGCCTGGCGGCCCGCCGCACTTACTGGCAGTATCAGCTCGTCAGCAGCCGCAATCTGCCGGCTGGCCTAGCGGTCGATACCGGCAAGGCGGCGCTCGGCTTCGCCGCGGTGGCTCCGCTGCCCGGGGCCGCCGCCAGCTTTCTGGCCGACACCGCCCAGCCACTGGCCGAGCGCTACCCCGACTTAACCTACCGGCTCATCTTACCCGAGGCCAATCGGTCGCCTCAGGTCGTGTGCGCGGTATTACCCCATGCAAGTCCGGCTAGTCTGAGGGAAAAAAATAATTCATCTGACCGATTGATGATTACTGATATTTTTGTACACTTGTAGCCGCGAAGCTTTTTCGGCTCTTTACCTACCTCATCTTTTTTTTGCTATGGCAGCTCCCTACACTACCCCCGGCGTGTATATCGTCGAGAAGAATGCGTTTCCCAATTCTGTAGTGCAGGTCGAGACTGCCCTGCCGGTATTTATCGGCTTCACGGCGAAGGCGACGTACGCCGGTAAAGACCTAACTAACGTCCCCACCCGCGTCGATTCGCTCAAGCAGTTTGAGGATTACTTCGGAACCGGCTTTTTGCAGACCTTCAAGCTGACCGACGCAAATGCTACCCCCGCTGCGAATCCCGCTCCTGCTTCGACCAACATCCCCCTGGTAGCTGCTTCAAAGCTGAGCCTGCTGTCGGCCCCTGGTACAAGCTATCAGTTGTCGCCGGAAGATGATACGGCCTTGTATTATCTCTACAACTCCATCCGGCTGTTTTACCTGAATGGCGGCTCTACCTGCTACATCATTTCGGTAGGGGATAACAAGACCAAGCTCAGCAAGGACTTGTTTACGAACGCTATCGGGACGCTGGTGTACGAGCAGGACCCCACCATGCTGCTGTGCCCCGACGCGCTCCGCCTGGAAAACGGTGACTACAATACCGTAATGACTACCATGCTCAGCCACTGCGCCAACGTGCAGAGCCGGGTAGCCTTGTTCGACGTGCGCGACGGGGCGGTGACCAAAGTTGACGACATCACCCCCAAGATTGACAACTTCCGCAACGGGGTAGGCCAAAACTTCCTCAACTACGGCGTCGCCTACTTCCCGTGGGTGAATACTTCGGTTATCTCCGATACGGATGTAACGTTTTATAACCTGAATCAGGCTTCGCTCGAATTGCTGCGCGGTGTGCTGAACCCAACTGCTACTGACCTTGGCAGTGCTACTAGAAAGCCGGGCCAGGTAGAAATATTGGTGCCCGCACTCAGTAAGACGGCGACTAGCACCAATCCGCAAAATATTTTCGACCAAGCCGTTGAGCTGCTGAAAGACGATGCGGTTGTCGATTTCGACGCGGATAGTGCGCCGGAAGGCTACACCAACGCGCAGGCGGTAGCCGACAAGCGGCAGTCTATCGACAACTCACTGCGTACGCTGTATCCAGACTATAAGCTAATTATCAAGGCGATGGCTACCTACCTGAGCACGCTGCCGGTATCGCCGGCAATGGCGGGGGTGTACACGGCCGTCGATAATAGCCGGGGCGTGTGGAAAGCTCCCGCCAACTGGAGCCTCAACGCGGTGACCTCACCCACGGTATCGCTCAGCGACCGCGACCAGGGCCGCCTCAACGTCGATCCCACTACGGGTAAGTCGGTCAACGTAATCCGGGCCTTCAAAGGCATGGGCGTGCTGGTGTGGGGGGCGCGTACCCTCGACGGCAACAGCCAGGACTGGCGCTACATCAACGTGCGCCGCACCATGATCATGATTGAGCAATCGGTGAAGCTGGCCGCCCACAACTACGTGTTCGAGCCCAACGACGCCAACACTTGGGTAACGGTGAAGAGCGCCATCGACAGCTTCCTGTTCAACCTCTGGAAGCAGGGCGCCCTGGCTGGCGTGGTACCCGCCGACGCCTACCAGGTGCTCGTCGGCCTGGGCAGCACCATGACGGCCGACGACATTCTCAACGGCTACATGAACGTGACCGTGCTCGTGGCCATCGTGCGCCCGGCCGAGTTTATCGAGCTCACCTTCCAGCAGCAGATGCAGAAGTCGTAGCGCAGGCTTTACCCGCGCAGTAGTTTTTAGTTCGATTACCCTCTCTCTCACCCTTTTTCTTTGCAGCTATCATGGCAGACGACGGCAGTGCTCAAAGCCAGACAATCTGGCCCTTACCCAAGTTTTACTTCCAGGTCGACGGCCTGGGCGGCGGCGTGGGCAACTACTTTCATGAGGTAAGCGGCCTCGATACCGAGTCGCAGCCCATTGAGTACCGGCACGGCAACAGCCCGGTGTTTTCACCCATCAAAATGCCCGGCCTGCAGAAAGTAAGCAACGTGACGCTCAAGAAGGGCATCTTCGTGAAGGACAATAAGTTCTGGGCGTGGTATTCGACCATTAAGATGAATACCATTCAGCGGCAGACGGTGGTCATCAAGCTGCTCGACGAGTCGGGGGCCCCCACCATGACCTGGACGCTCAATAACGCTTGGCCGACCAAGATTCAGGGTACCGATTTGAAGGCCGATGGCAACGAAGCCGCCATCGAGACCATTGAGCTGGCCTACGAAACCTTGGTGATTGCCAACGGCTAACGACGGGTAGGTATGACGCCCTTTTACCCGCCGACCAGCTTTTACTTTCGCCTGCAATTCAAGGGAGCCACTACGGTGCGCGACTACGCCTTTCAGGAAGCGTCGGGCCTTGATGTATCGTGGGAAGTGGAAGAGGTGCGCGAAGGGGGACAAAACCATTACCAGCACCGACTGCCCAAAGTAGTGAAGTACCCAAACCTCGTGCTGAAGCGCGGCTTCGTAAGCAGCAATTCGGCGCTGGCCACCTGGTGCACCACTACGTTGGCGGCCGACTTTTCGACGCCGCTGGTACTGCGCGACGTGCAGCTCGACCTGCTCAACGCGGAAAGCCAGCCGCTGGCCACTTGGCTGTTTCGGGATGCCTGGCCGGTGAAGTGGCGCATGTCGGAATTTCGCTCGCAGGAAAGCGCGCTGGCCATCGAAACGCTGGAGTTTGCCTACGCCAATTTTCAGCGGGTCTAGGACCGCAGATTTAACGGATTTAACTGATTTCGGGGAGCTTGGCTTCTATTGTTTGCTGATGCCCATTGAGATTCGGGAGCTTGTCATCAAGGTGACGGTGCAGGACGATAACGCGCGGCCGGCTGGCCCGGCTATGCCGACGGTAGGGCTGACCACGGCTGATTTGCGCCACTGGCAGCAGGAGCTGACGCGTACCTGCGTGCAGGAGGTGCTGGAAGAGCTGAGCCGACGAGCCGAACGCTGAGCTAGCCCACCTCAAACTCACCACCCGGGCATCACGCCGGGCAGGGGAACGGTTTTCAGCCGCCCCTTGCCCGGCGCGGTGCCCGGGTGACTACCTTTCTCCATAGCATGGCGCTGGTTAAAATGACCTTGCAGGCCTTTTCCGACGGCAAGTTTAAGTCGGCGGCCGGGGCACCCTATTCCGTATTTCTGAACCCGGAGAGTATTTCGCACAACAGCGAGAACTCGTACGACACGCCGCATCCGCCGGGCAGCCCCGGCGATACGCCGCGCTTCAACTATGCCAGCCAGGGCAAGCTTTCGTTTAGCCTGATACTGGACGGTACCCGCCCGATTGACGGCCGCACGATCGAGGTAAGCGACGAGCTGAAAAAGCTGCGCAGCCTGGTATTTCTTTACCACGGTCCCATTCACAGCCCGTACTACGTGCAGGTGAGCTGGGGCACGCTGGTATTCAACGGGCGCGCAACGACCATGAACGTAAGCTACTCGCTGTTTCGGCCCGACGGCTCGCCGGTGCGGGCTAAGGTCGATTTGGCCTTCATTAGCTTTATCGACGCGACCACGCTGGCCTTGCAGGCCGACCGGCAGTCGGCCGACCTGACGCACCACTACGTGGTGCAGGCCGGCGATACCCTGCCGGAGCTTTGCTACCGCATCTACGGCAGCTCGCAGTACTACATTCAGGTGGCGGCCCGCAACAACCTCATTGGCTTCGGGCAGCTGACGCCCGGCATGCAGCTGCGGTTTCCGCCCCTGCGCACGGAGAGCGGAGCTGCTGTGCGAGCAAAGTAATGTCCCCGCTCTCAATCTCTTAATTGAAAACAAACGGCCAGTCCCTGGCCCCGCATAGTGTAGCATGGCAGAAGCAACTTTCGTTACGGCCGGGCTGGTCTCCTACAGTATTACGGTAGGGGGGGAGACGGTGACGGCGCTCAACGATACGTACCGGGTATTGTCCATCGCGGTGGAGAAGGGCGTAAATGCCATCAGTACGGCCCGGCTTGAGCTTATTGATGGCGACCCTGCCACGGCGGAATTTCCAGTGACGGACTCCGACACGTTTACGCCGGGCAATCCCATCGTAATTTCGGTGGGCTACGACAACGTGAACAAGCAGATTTTCAGCGGTATCGTGACGGGCTACCAACTGGCCTCACAGGGGGCGCAGGGCGTGAAAATCTCGGTTTCGTGCAAAGACAAGGCGGTGAAGCTGGCGGGCGTGCGCCAAACGCGGGCCCATAAGAAGCAGGCGGTGAGCGATACCATCACCGAAATTCTGGGCCAGCACTCCGGCCTGGGGTTGCAAAGTGACATTGCGGCCACCGGCGACCCTGAGCAGGCCGTGCAACAGGACCGTACTGACTGGGACTACATTGTGACGCGGGCCGAAATGAGCGGGCAGATAGTAGTGAGCGACCAGGGTAAAATCGCCACGCAGAAGCTGGCCACGCAGGGCGAGCCGGTGCTGGCCCTGGAGTACGGCACCAACGTGTACAGCTTTTCCTTGCAGGTAGATGCCCGCACCCAGGTGAGCTCGGTGACGGCGCAATCGTGGTCGCTCGACACGGGCCAGACCGTGGAAGTAACGGCCAGCCAGCCGAGCCTCGATACACCCGGCGACGTGAAAAGCGATAAACTGGCTAATGCATTGGGTCAGACCGATTACAAGATGTTTGCCACCGCCGAAATCGAGCAGGGACCGCTGCAAAAGATGGCCGATGCCATGCTGGCCAAGCGCACGCTGGCCCTGGTGAAAGGCACCGTGGAAATACCTGGTACGGACTTGGCGCCGGGTAGCCTCGTCAGCCTCGACCGCATCGGCAAGCGCTTCAGCGGCAACGCCTTTGTGTCGAAGGTGGCGCACGCGATTCGCGGGGGCGACTGGAAAACTACCCTCACGCTGGGCATGGACGAAAAATGGTTTGCCGAGAGCAAACCCGACGTGAGCCCGTCGTCGGAGACGGCCAAGGTAGTTGCCGGCGGCGACGGCGGCATCTACAAGGCCGTGGTCAAGGCCATTCAGCCCGACGACGAGAGCAAGTACCGCGTGCAGATCACCATCAACGACCTGGACAAGGCCGAGCTGTGGGCCCGGCTGGCCCAGCCTTACGCGACCGAGGATGCCGGCATGTACTTCTTCCCCGAAGTGGGCGACCAAGTGCTCGTTGGGTTTCTGGGCGGGGCCGGCAGCTCGCCCATTATTCTCGGTTCTTTGTATACCAAAAATCGCAAGCCGGCCTACACCCCCGACGACAAGAATTCCAAAAAGGCTATCGTGACTAAAAGCAAGCTCACGCTGGAATTTGACGACGACCAGAAGATTATCACGATTAAGACGCCGGCGGGCAATAGCTTGGTAATCAGCGATGCTGGCGGGAAGGGATTCTTGCTCACCGACCAGCAGAAAAATACCGTTACGCTCTCCGACCAGGGCGTGGCGGTGGTGAGCAAATCGACGCTCAGCCTGAAGGCCGACCAGGATTTGACCATAGAATCGACGACGGGTAACGTCAGCATCAAGGCGGCCCAGGGCGTCACGGTGAAGGGCCTGAACGTGAGCGCCACCGCCGATACTTCCCTGACGCTAAAGGGCACGGCCACGGCCGAGCTGTCGGCCGGGGGCAATACCACCGTGAAGGGCGTAATGGTGATGATTAACTAAGGGCAGCTTATCTTTTCTGAAAACTTATTGCACTAGTACTATGCCACCCGCCGCCCGCCTCACCGATATGCACACCTGCCCCCAGGTAACGCCCGGCTTGCCGCCCATACCGCACGTGGGCGGCCCGGTGCTGGGCCCCGGGGTACCCACCGTGCTCATCGGCAAGCTGCCGGCGGCCGTGCTGGGCGACCTGGCCACCTGCGTCGGCCCCCCCGATTCAATCGTGCAGGGCTCGGCTACGGTGATGATCGGCGGCAAGCCTGCCGCCCGCATGGGCGACGCGACGGCCCACGGGGGAACCATCGCGCTGGGGCTACCCACGGTACTAATTGGCGGCTGAGCGAGATGGTACCCGAGCTAGACAAGACCTTTCTGGGGCAGGGCTGGAATTTTCCGCCCCGCTTCGACACCGGCACCAAGGTGCTGGCGCTAACCCGCGACGAGGAAGACGTGCAGCAGAGCCTCTACATTCTGCTGCATACCGAGCCCGGTGAGCGCATCATGAACCCCGAATACGGCTGTCCGCTACGGCAATTTCTGTTCGAAACGCCCACCCTCACGCGCGTAACCCAGATGCAGCAGGTGGTGGAGCGGGCGATTCTGCGGTTTGAGCCGCGCGTGACGGCCGGTCCGGTGCGGGTCAATACCGAGCAGCTCCACGACGGCCTGCTGCTACTGGAGGTGGCCTATACTATTCGTAACGTCAACAGCCGGCACAACGTGGTGTATCCCTTCTACTTCCGGGAGGCTACGCTGCTGGCTAAGTGAGGACGGGCCGGAGAAGTGATTTTAGTTAGTTTACGCCTTGCTGGTGGGTAGAACCGCGGGGAGACAGGTAAGTAAGTTTCTATGGCTCAGCCAGCCGAGCGCCCCGCGGGGCAATTTCGACACGCAGGCTCCTCGCAAGCCGAGCGGATGCCCCCGATGCTGCGGCCCGAGCGGCTGGCCCTCGACGGGCGCACGCTGCCCCAGATCCTGGCGTATCTGTCGCGCTTTTCGCGGCAGGTCGGCTTTATCACCAACCCCGCCCAGCCCGCCCCCGGTACCTGGAACCTGGCCCGGCACCGCAGCCTGCTGCTGATGGCCGAGGTAGCCACCCAACCCCTGGCCCGCCGCACCGAGCTGGTAGCGGCCCAGCTGGCCGCCCTCCACGAGCGGGCGGCTTCCCCGGCGCAGCGCCTCCGGGCCCGGCAGCTGCTGCTCAAGCTGCTGGCCTACGAGCTGACCAAGCTGAACCGCTGGGTGCTGTACCACCGCAGCAGCAACCGCCAGCCCGAGTTTGCGGCGGTGCTGGCCCGGCTAGTGCGCGAGCTGGCCCCGGGCCTGCGCGAGGCCGCGCACTACGAGTACCTGCTGCTGCGCACCGGCCTCACGCTGGGTGAGGGCCCCCGCCGCTTGTCGGCGGGGCCGGACGACTCGGTGCATAAGGCCTTGACCGCCGGCCTGGTGCGTAATTTTGGGGCCGCGCTGCAGGGGGGCATCTACCCGACCGATGCTGATAAAGAAGCCCGCGAGGCCGCTGAAGAAGCTCGCCTGCACGAAGCCTACGCCGACAAGCTGCGCAATAGTGAGCGTGCTCCGGAGCAGGTGACCGACTTGCTGATCGACCTTTTGTGGCAGGCGTATAAAGCCCAGAGCGAACTGGCCGAGGTAGCGCAGCGCGAGCTGGACGACAGCCTGCGGACGCACGCCGACATGCACCCCGAGCTAGCCCTGCTGGTGGGCTTCGTGGAGCTCTACGGCCACGCGCAACGGGAGCTGAACGACATTCCGCGGCGGCACCTCGACTACTACTACGAGCAGGTATTGCAGGCCCGCCACCGCCGCAGCCAGCCCGACCACGCGTATTTGAGCTTCACGTTGGCGGAAGGGCAAACGCGCTACCTGCTGCCGGCCGGTACCGTGCTAGATGGCGGTAAGGATGCGGCGGGCCAGCGCATTCTATTTGCTACCGATGCCGACGCCGACCTGGGGAGCTGGCGGGTAGCGGCCCTGGCCACGCTGCTGGTAGCCCACGCGCTACCCCAGGAAGGGTCCCGCCTCCGGCCGGTGACGGGCATTTACAGCTCGGCGATGCGCGACCCGGCCGCGGGAGCCGGGCCGGGGGCGGAGGCCGATGCCCGCTGGCCCTTGTTCGGGGCCGACCCGACCGAGCACCTCGCCTCGACCGATCCGCTCCAGGCCGCCGAAGTGGGCTTTGCGGTCGCCGCGCCCACCCTGAGCTTGCAAGAGGGCCTGCGTGAGATAACGCTCCGGGTACGCATGACCGCCGATAGCTACGCCATATTTCAGGCAGCTTTGCCCGCCGACGCGCAGGAGCAGCAGCGGTTCTTGTTTGGCGCATTCGAGGCGCAGGGAACCGGCCCCTCGGGCTGGATACCGCTGCAAGTAGTGAGCGTAGATGCCAGCCCGGCCACGACGACCATCAGCTGGACGCTGCGCCTGGAGCGCGACCAACCGCCACTGGTGGCCTATGGCCCCGGCCGCCACGGCGGGCGGCTGACCACCGCCCAGCCCGTGCTGCGGCTGCGACTGAGCCCCACGGCCGCCACCTACGGCTACTCGTCTTTTAGTTGCCTGGTACCGGCCGAAATCCAGGTGCAAGTGAGCGTGCGCCACCTACGCTCCGTGGAACTGGCCAACCAACTGGGGCCGCTCGACGGCAGCGGGCCGTTTTACCCGTTTGGCGCCCGGGCCCTGCCCGGGGCCGGCCTGATAGTGGGCGTGGCGGAGTGGCTGGGTAAGAAGCTGACCAGTATCACCCTGGCCCTGACCTGGCAGAACCTGCCGCCCGAGGGCATGGCCGCCTACTACGCCAGCTACGCCGACGATGCCGCGCAGCTCTTTGCCAACGACGCGTTTCAACTCAACGTCAGCTACCTGGCTGGGTATCGCTGGCAGCCGGCCGCTCCCCGGGCCAAGGTCCACCTGTTCGAGCCAGGCCCGGCCGGGGGGCCGGCCCTGGCCACCCAGACCCTGGTGCGGCTGGCGCATCCGGGCCGCCTGACGCCGGCCCCCGGCGGGGGAACGGGCCTGGTGCGCCTGGCCCTGGCCGGGCCGGCCCCCGGCTTCGGTGCCGACCTCTACCCATTGGCCCTGGCCGACACCGTGCGCTACAACGGCCATAATCGCCGCCGCCCCCGGGCGCTGCCGCAACCGCCCTTCGTGCCGCTGCTGCGGCAGCTCACCGTAAGCTACACGGCCGAGGAAGTCGTAGTGCCCGGCCAAACCGGTGGACCGGGCGATTTTTATCATTTGCACCCCTTCTTTGGCTACGAGCCCGTGGAGGCGGGCGCCGTGTGCCTGTTGCCGGTGCTGGACGACGAAGGCACGCTGCTGGTGGGCCTCAGCCCCGATGCGGCCGGGCACGACATCAGCCTGGTATTCGACTTATCGGTACCGGCCGAGGTTACGCAGGTACTGCCCGTGCCTAAGTGGACGTTTTTGGACGGCGACGAGTGGCGCCCCCTGGCGCAGGCCAGCGGCTACGCCGACGCCGCGCCGGGCTTTGCCAACAGCTGCCGGGTGGTGCTGGCGCTGCCCGACCGGCCGGGAATCACGCAGCATCAGCGGCTGCCCAGCGGCTGGTGCTGGCTGCGGGCCACGGTGCCCGACCGCACGGCCGATTTCGGGTTGGTGCGGGCGCTGTACCTGCGCCTGGTGCAAGCGACGCGCCTGCAAGAAGGTGACCCGCTGCCCGCTCCGTACCAGGGGCCGCTGGCTCCCGGCACGCTGGCCCGCCTACTCAAGCCCCAGCCGGGCATCGTGGCGCTGGCCCAGCCCGGCCCCTCGTGGGGTGGGCGCATGGCCGAAACCCAGCCCGCTTACTACACCCGCGTGAGCGAGCAGCTGCGGCACCGCGGCCGGGCCGTAACGCCCTGGGACTACGAGCGTCTGCTACTAGAGGCCTTTCCCGACATATACAGCGCCAAGTGCCTGACGGCCGACCAGCTACCGCGGCTGCTGCTCCCCGAAGAGTCTGGCAGCGTACCCGCCGGCCCGCCGCGCTACCGCCGCCAGGTGGGGGTAGTGGAGGTAGTCGTACTGCCCCGGCCCGACCTGGTACCGGGCAATCCGCTGCCGCTGTTTGGCAGCGGGCAGCTGGCCGATATGCAGCGCTACCTACAGCTCCGCGCCTCGCCGGCCACGCAGGTGCGGGTGCGCAACCCCGCCTACGAGCAAGTGCAGGTGCGGGCCACGGTGGCGTTTCGCGGGGGGCAGGTCGCGAGCGAGCCCCAGCTCCAGGCGGCCCTGTCGGCTTACTTATCGCCTTGGGGCCACGAGCTGACGCAGCAGGGCGGCTTTCACCGGCACCTTACCCTGCCCGGCATTGCGGCCTTCCTGCATCAGCAGCCCTACGTGGCGGGGAGTACGGGGCTGTCGGTGGTAAAAACGGGCGTGCTCGACGGCCGCCACCGCTTCTATGACTCGGCCACCGATTCGCCCCCGGTGACGGAGCTGGGGCCCCTGGCCCCCTGGGCCGTCCTGGTTTCCGCCCCGCAGCACGTATTCAACGTGGTAGCCACGCCGCCGTCGCCGAAGCCGCCCACGGTTACGGGCATCGGTAGCCTGCGCATAGAGCAGGACCTGACCGTAGCCGACAGCTTTTAGCCTGCGGGCAGCCGCCCTGCTGGAGCATAGCAATGCTGAAAAAAGCAAGGGCCTGAGCCCTGATAGTCTGCTAGGCAGTATCTTGCCGGATGCCAGCGGAAGCAGGGGCTAGGTGAATGGTGCAAAAGCACTGCGCAACCTAGGGACCCGCGCCCACGGGGTGGCCGTCAGTGGGCAGCCCGCCGTCATTTTTTGCTCGTTTACGCATTCCCTATGCTTGCACCCAAGACCCCTGGCACGCCCAAAGACCGGGAAACGCTCAAAAATTATTTCAGCAAAGGCAGCCTACCCACCGAGCAGCACTTTGCGGCGCTTATCGACTCGGCGGTAAACCGCCTCGACGACGGCTTTTCCCAATCGGCTGATAACGGCTGGCAGGTGGCCGGTGCCAGCGAGTACAGCCGGCTGCTGACCCTGTACCAAGACCTAAAGAAGCTGGAAGCCAAGCTGCCGGCGTGGCTGCTGGAAATGCCCCCGGCCCCCGCTGCGCAGCCGGGCGGCCTGAGCTTCTCGGTGCCGGGCCAACTCGACGAGTCAGCCAGCAAGACCGCCGCCACCGTGCCCCCGACCAAGAGCCGGCTGTATTTGCAGGCCGACGGTAAGGTGGGCATTGGCACCACCCAGCCCGGCGACCGGCTCGACGTGCAAGGCTTCGTGGCTAGCCAGGGCCGCATCGGCACCTATATCGACAGCACCCAGACCAGCAACGAAGTGCCGGCCAACGGCGAGTGGCAGACCATCTTGACGGGCCTTAACGGCCTGCACGCTTTCGAGATAGTAGCGGCGGCCTACGGCCCGGCCGGCCGCGGGCGCTACGCCATTACGCACGCCACGGCCCTGAGCGCGTTTGGAAAGTCGCGCAGCCGCGTGTATCAGCGCGATGCCTGGTTCTGGGGCTGGTTTCAGAAAATTCGGTTCCGCTGGGTAGGGGAGGTGAATAACTACGGCTTGCAGATGCGCACGGCCAGCTCGTTCGGAGCCGACAGCCGCATCGTGTATCACATCACCCACCTGTTCGACAACCGCCGGCCCGCGAGCCAGACGGCGCCCGCGCCGAAGGGGCCGGGGGCCGGGTAGCCAGCGCGGTAGTTTATCCTTGGGTGGAACAGAATATTACCTCTCCCCAAAAAGTGCCCCCCCGGCGCCCGGCTGGCTGTGGCTAGCCAGGCGCTTATTACCTTGTGATTTTCCTTGCCCGCCGTGCGCGACGACGACGACTTACCGCC
>CAJYVK010000201.1 GCA_913778455.1 uncultured Hymenobacter sp.
ACCGCTTTTCCGGCCTACCACGATGGGCGGGTGGTGGGGCTGGAGCTGAAAGGGGAGGGCTTCAAGGGCCAGGCCCCCGAAAGCCAGTTCACCCGCTCGCTGTGGTTAAGCAAGATGCCCGAGGGCCGGCCGGCGGCGGTGCTGGTGGTCAGCGAGTCGGCCCTCGATACGTTGTCCTACGCGCAGCTGCACCCCGGCGACAGCGCCTTGTATGCCTCGACGGCCGGCACGCTCACCCAGAACAAGATTTTCGAGCTGAAGCGGCTGCTTAGCGAGGAAGGCATTCCGGTCATCCGGGCCGCTTTTGACAACGATACGCAGGGCCACCACTTCGATACCCGGCTGCTGGCGGGCCTGGCCAGCGAGCAAAACCCGATGAAAGTAGTCCGGGAGCACGAGCACCTGCTGACCGTCGAAATCACCGCCGCCCACCCGGCCGGCGTGCAGGCACTCAGCCTGCACCTCAAAAGCTACAACGACCAGGCTACTCGGCAGTACACTCAGGAAAACGGGGAGCCGGGCAATCCGGCCAGCAGCCAGACCCTGCGCGACGAGTTGATTCACTCCAACAAGCTGGGGGCCCACACCTACCAGTTTCACGTGCCGATGAGCCGGGAGGCGCTGGGGGCCTTTAATGAGGCGGCCAGCCAGACGTTGGGATTTGAGCACCGGGTGGAGATTGTGAAAAGCCAGGGTAAGGACTGGAATCAGGACCTTAAGCAGGACCAGCTGCAGCGGGTGGTGCAGCGCGAGCTGGGTGGCATTGACGAGGACCAGTACGGCTTCGGCCAGCAGCACTGGGACAACCCACCCATCGGAGGCCAGGGCAAAATTGCGCAACTGCACGAGGCCCAAGTCTTAGCCCGCAACAAGGGTGAACGGCTCCTAGTAGTCGAGCTTCGGGAAAGCCGCGACGCCGTGGCGCTGCTGCCCGCCCTGCGGGAGAACCTCGAAAGGGTCGGGCTCACCATTGACCACGCCGTTAAGCTGGAAACCAATGCGCCCCGGGAAATTGCCACGGAGCTAACCCTGCGCTACCGGCTGGATTCGCCGCAGCTGCCGGCCATCAGCGACGCGCTGGATGCATTGCGACTAAACCCCAAGGCCACTGTGATTGAGCCGGTGCCGGATGCAATGGAGCGCCGGCAGCTTGCCGCCGCGCAGGAGCAGCTGCGGCAGGCCGGGCCCAAGCTGGTACCCAGTGACTCGCCCGCCCACGACCAGGCCCGGCAATCATTTATCGAAGCGGCGGACTTGGTGGCCCGGGAGCTGCGTGAGAGCGCTGCCACACTGAATGCGGCCCGCTTGCAGGAGGTCAGCCGGCAGCTGCTGACCAAGCCGGCGTTGCAGGGTCTGAACCGGGATAACGTGGAGAAAGTGCTGGCCGTGGTCGATAAGCTTGACACGTTGAAGGATAATCCCGCCGTGCAGCAGCTGCGCCAAGCCGTGCAGCAACTGGAGCAGCCCGCCCAGACGCAGCCAATACCGCAAAAACCTCGGTCCGGCCCCCGCTTGTAAGTCGTCAGGGTTGGTAGAACAGGAATCCTCGTTTTCAGCCGCTCCTTAACCGGGGCGGCTTTTTGGTGTGCGGCAAGGCAGTGCCCTATGTGGTTGGCGGCAGGAGCAAGGCCAGCAGCTGCTGCTGCAGTTGTTCCATGGCCGTCATGCGCCCGGCCAGCTGCCCGATGGCGGCCAGGATTTCTTCCGTGGCCGGGGAGGCTTGGGCAGCGGCCACGGCGGTGGGCGTGCGCCCGCGCTCCTTGCGCCGGCGGGCTTTGGTGGCCGACTGGCTTTCGAGCGGGTGGGCTCGCCCGGCCCGCTGGTTGCACGCCGCTACCCGGCAGGGGCTGCCGCAGTATTTCTGGACCCACCGCTTCTTGGGAACAAACTTTTGCCGGCAGTATTCGCAGGCAATCCGGGAGGTGTCGAGCAGGGACAAGGGCGTTTCGCGTTAATACCAATTGCAAGTAACGAAAACGCATTTTGTGTCCTATGATTCGCTGCCCGGCAGTCGCAGGTTTGCAGCGATGAACCTGCTCCGAATTTTGCTTCGACCCTCCGGCGGGCTGCTGCCCGGCCGCCCCGTGATGGAGTTGTACCTGCTCCTCCGGCCAAATCACGCTTGCAGCCCCCATGAGCCGGCTATAAATGAGCGTGCATTTCCTGTAAGATGCTGACTTAAATAAAGTTGGCTTTCTGAAGGTATCTGATAAACCGTTCGCTGGCTTCGCTCACCTTTGCGAGCGTCCGAGCTGGTCAGTCCCAAGATTTCCCGGCTGCAAAAAAAAGTTTGCCATTTGTCCCCATATGGACTGCCGACGATGCAGCCAGGGGGCTACTTAGTCGCGTCGGGGCGGCTTAACGCCGCCCCACCCAAATCTGGTTTCCCTCCTCGTATCCCCGGGCCTGAAGCCCGGCTTTTAACAAACATGTAGCATGAGCACGAAGAAAATTGCCGCTTACACGGCCCTGCTGACCTTGGTGGCCGCCGGGTTATTTGCCGCCTACCGAGTGGTGCAATTCTATCACGAAGTGACCCGGCCCCTGGCGCCGTTGGCGGCCCCTGCGGCCCCGTTCGCGCACCCCGGAAAGAAAGTCACGACCTACACCTTTTCGGTTATTCAGGAAGTGGTGGTGCCGCCCACCTCGGTATCCACGCAGCGCCCACGGCGGCATCGGTAGGTGGGAGGGCATTGCTTACGGGGTGTAATACTGGCTCAGCAGCACCAGCAGGCCGACGGCCAAGTAGATACCGAAGCGTTGGAGTTTGAGGGCGGGCTTGTGGTGGTGGCACATGCGGGGCCAACACGGCCCCCGGCCATTCCGTTGCATTTGGGCGACGTCTCGTATAATTCAGCTTTTCCGCTACTTGGTTATGGCCCATCCCGAGGACGATACTGCCGGCATGACGCAGCTTATGCGCTACGTGCTTACCATCGACAATATGTGTGCGCCGGACTGCATCGTGTAGGTGCGCGAGCAGTTGGTTGGCCTGGGCCTGGTGGTGGACCGCGTGGCCGTGGGCGAAGCCGAAGTGGCCACCGCCCACGTCAACGGCCCCGACCTGAAGGCCATTCAGGCCGCGCTGGAAAACGGGGGCTACCAGCTGGTGGGGGCCGTAACCAAAGTCGGCTAGCGGGTGATGGAAAGTGGCATAGCGACCCTGAATTAGTTAGCCTTTGGCGGGTGCTGGCTCAGCCAGGCCCGGACTTGGTCGATTTCGAGTTGCTGGTCCCGTAGGATGAAGTAGGCGGTGCGCTGCAAGGGCTCGTCGCGACCCAGTTCCAGCTCGGCGCGGGCCAGCGTGATGGAGTTCTCGTGATGGGGTATGAGCAGAGCAGCATAGTCGCGGTCAATGCTGCCGGTGCCGACATCCTGCTGCGGTCCCACGAGCGTCAGTGTATCAGTTCCCGGTTCGGCTCGGGCGATGCTGCGGTGAGCGGCCGGGTGCAGGCCGGTGGTAGCGGCTTCGAGCAGTTGAGAGAGCCGTTCGCCCCGAGTGGTATGGTCGTGGAATGCGGGGGGCTGGGCCTGAATGCGCGCAATAGCTGAGTCGAGGCCCAAAACGAGTTGCTGGTGGGCCTGGTTAATGTCCTGTGCAATGCGCCGCAACTCCGGGTCGTGGCCCTGCTGCAGCTCCAGAGCGGACATGGACACGGCGGCGCGGTGGTTTTCGCGCATGAGTTGGGCAAAATACAGGTCCAAGTCGGTCCCCGGCGGGAGGGCCTTGGAGTGCGCGGCCATGGTATGCAGGGCGGCCATCATGGTGGCCGGGGCGCCAGCCGCGTGAATGTCGGATGTTTCCTCGGGGCCGCTGCGGCAGTTGGCCAGCAGCAGGCCGCCTACCAGCAGCACGGGATATGCCGCTTGCTGCAGAGCGGCGCATATGTGCTGCCTGATGAAAACAGGGGGACGCTTACCCAACAACATCAGGCCACGGTGGTGCTTACGATGTGGCTGCGGGCTTCCGGCTGGCCCTGCTGGGTTTCGTGCTGCACGTAGTATTCCAGCAAGGTGCCGGGCGCAAAGGTGTCGGTATCGAGGAAGGGCGAGCGGGCGTTGACGGCCACCCGCTGCCAGGTGGAGGCCTCGCCCCCGACGCGGCGAAAGACGTGGGCGACTTCCAGCAGCTCCTTCGAGAATGCCAGGTGGCGGCCGGTGGGCTCCAGGGTCAGGTCAATTTTGGCGGTGTGCATGCGTAGCGTATTCGAAAAGGGTGGGTTAGGCAACCATGCCCAGAATCAGAAAAAGGAGAAAGCCCACGAAAAAGGCCAGCGTGAGCAGCGGCGTTTCGGTTTCTTCGTGCGCTTCGGTCAGGAGCTCCTCGGTGACCAGAAACAGCAGCGCGGCCAGGCCAAAGGAAAGCACGATTTCCAGCATATTGCCGGTGGCCCCGCGTAGCACCGTGGTGCCGATGCCCGCCCCGACCAGCAGCATAAGCGAAGTGCCGGCCACAATCGCCACGGCCCGGCCCTTGCCGTGGCCGTCCTGCCGCAACTCAATGGCCGTGGCCAGGCCCAGCGACAGCAGCTCGATGGTGAGGGCAATAGCCAACAGGGTGCCTTCCTTCGCGCCCGCCGCAAAGCCGATGCCCAGCAGCAGCCCGTCGGTGAGGATATCAATGCCGATGGCCACCAGCAGGCCCCAGGGTAGAGAAGCCGCGCCGGGTAGCCCCGTAGCATGAGCGCCAGCCGCTGGCGCATTGCCTGCTTCCCCGGGCTCTTCTTTCTTTTCGAGGCGCTGGGTGAAGTAGCGCAAGCCCAGCATGGTCGCCACGCCCAGCCCAAAGCCCAGGGCCACTTCGTAGGGCGCATGGTGCTGCACAATATCGGGCAGCAGCTCGACAGCCACGACCGAGAAGATGACGCCCGCCGCGAAATGCAGAATGGCGCTGCGCAGCTTCGGGCCAGGGGCTCGCCATACGGCCAGGGCCGCGCCGGCAATCATGACCACGGCCGGCAGCAGCGAGAAGCCCAGCATGGTGGACCAGGGCGGCGTGACGGCGGTGGGAATAGTAAGCAGCATAGAAGCAGCAGGTTAAAATGTTAGTGGGAGGAGGTTGCCGCGTGGGTCTTGAGCCAGCGCTGGTACTGCTTAATTTCGGCCTGCTCGTCGCGCACAATCTGGCGGGCGGCGTTTCTCACTTCCACGTCCTTGCCATAGGCCAGCTCGGTTTGGGCCAGGGCCACCCCCGTTTGGTGATGCATCTGCATAATCGTGGCAAAATCAGCATCAAGGGTGCCGGGCAGGGGCGGTGGCTGGCGCAGGGGAGCCAGCGCGGCTGTGATGCGGCGCACAAACGGGTCCTGGGCGTTGCCCGGCCGGTATTCCTGGCCCGCTGGCGGCTGCCGGGTGAGGGCCAGCGTGAGCACGTGGTTGTCGCGCTCATGGCCCTTGAGCACGTGCTGGGCCAGGG
>CAJYVK010000202.1 GCA_913778455.1 uncultured Hymenobacter sp.
ATCGAGGTGCTGAAGGATGCCTCGTCGGCCGCCATCTACGGCTCGCGGGGGGCCAACGGCGTGATTCTGGTGACCACCAAGCGCGGCAAGGTCGGCAAAACCAGCCTCACGCTGAGCACGCTCAATACCCTTTCGACCCTGCCCAGCAAGCTCGACGTGTGGACCAACCCCGTGGACGAGGCCATCATCAGCAACGAGGCGCGGGGCAACGCCGGGCTACCCTTGCTCTACACCGGCCAGAATTACCTGGGCACCTACTACCCGTCCATTGCCGAGTTGCAGGGCACCGACCCCAGCAAGCCGCAGTGGCCCACGCGCACCAACTGGCAAGATCTGGTGTACCGCAACCCCTTCTCGCAGAGCTACACCCTCACGGCCAACGGCGGCAGCGAGCGCACCAAATTCTCGGTGTCGGGCAACTACTACCGCGAGGAAGGCTTGGTCATCAAGAACAACTACACCCGCTACAACGGCCGCCTCAACCTGGAGCAGAAGCTGTTCGACAACGTGTCGGCGGGCGTTAATCTCATCCTGACCCACACCCAGCGCACGGGCACGGTGGTGGGTGCCGGGCGCTCGTCCATCTTCCCGGTGTACAACCCCGACGGCACCTACTTTCAGATCGGGCCGCTCGACTACAACAACCCCATCGCCATTGCCGACAACGTGACCAACACCAGCCGGGGCTTCGACGTGCTGGGCACGCTCTTCGTGAACTGGGACCTGACCAAGTGGCTCAGCTTCCGCACCCAGCTCAGCGACCGCTACGGCAACTCGCTCGACGATAACTACCAGCCGCGCACCATCACCTACACCGGCTACCAGTTCAACGGCTTCGGCACGATCAACAACTACAACAACAACGAGATTCTCAACGAGAACTACTTCACCCTCAATAAGCAGGTCGGCATCCACAGCTTCAACGCCGTGGCGGGCTTCACCACCCAGTCGTTCAACCAGCGCACCTCCAACCTCCAGGGCCGGGGCTTTATCAACGACGTGCTGGGCAATGAGAACCTGAACTCGGCCACCACCCAGATCATTACCAACGGCGGCACCAAGTCGCTGCTCAACTCGTACATCGGCCGCCTCAACTACTCGCTGCGCGACCGCTACCTGTTCACCTTCACCGGCCGGGCCGACGGCTCGTCGAAGTTCGGGGCCAATAACAAGTGGGCCTTTTTCCCCTCGGCGGCGCTGGCCTGGAAAATGCAGGAGGAAGACTTCATCAAGGCCATCCCCAGCATTTCGGAAGCCAAGCTCCGCGTGAGCTACGGCCTCACCGGCAACCAGGGCATCAGCCCCTACCAGACCCTCGACCGGCTGGGCCTGGGCCGCTACTACACGGGCGGCAGCTTCCAGACCGGCTACGGCCCCGGCATCTTCGGCTACGACGGCTACAACAAAATCTGGGAGGGCGTGCCCAACCCCGACCTGAAGTGGGAAACCACCTCGCAGGTTGACGCCGGTATCGACCTGGGCTTTGCCAACCAGCGCTTTACGGTGAGCCTCGACTACTACTACAAGCGCACCCGCGACCTGCTGCGCCAGAGCTACATCACGCCGTCGTCGGGCTACGACCGGGTGTGGATCAACGACGGCGTTATTCAAAACCAGGGCATCGAGCTGGGGCTGAGCGCCGAAATCCTGAACGGGCCGGTGCAGTGGAGCGTGGGCGGCAACTTCACCCTCAACCGCAACAAGCTCGTGAGCCTGGGCTCCGACAACTTCGTGTGGAACGGGGCCAGCATCGAGATGCTGCGCTCGCCGCTCAACGCCTACATCATCGGCCAGCCCATCAACGTGTTCTACGGCTACCGCACCAACGGCGTGATTCAGAACGCCAGCGACGGGGCCGCCTCGGGCCTCACCGGCGACATGGCCAAGCCCGGCGAGCTACGCTACGTGGATCTGAACGGCGACGGCAAGGTGGACGACAACGACCGCACCATCATCGGCAACCCCAACCCCAAGTTTCTCTACAGCTTCAACACCAGCCTGCGCTACCGGGGCTTCGACCTCTCGGCCCAGCTCTACGGGGTGTACGGCAACGACGTGTTCGACTTCAACAAGTTCGCGCCCAGCCGCCAGCTCCAGCGCTGGACGCCCGACAACCCCACCAACGCCTACCCCAGCGTGAATTCGAACCGGGCCTACTACGGCTCCGATTGGTTCGTGACCAGCGGCTCGTTTCTGCGGGTGCAGAACGTGACCCTGGGCTACAACTTCAAGGCGAATGTCATCAAGGGCGTGCAGACGCTACGGGTGTACTTCTCGGGCAACAACCTCTACACGTTCAGCGGCTTCCACACCGGCTACGACCCCGAGGTGCAGGCCAACGGCCAGGCCGGCGGCGCCTACCCCCGGCCCCGCGCCCTGTCGCTGGGCGTCAACATCGGCATCTAACCTTCCGGCTTTTCCCACCCCCGCGCTATGCAATTTCTCAAAACCCTCGGCCTGGCCGTGGCCCTCACGGGGCTGGCCGCCGGCTGCTCGCTCAAGGAAGAGCCCTACGGCTTTATCTCGCAGGGCAACTTCTACAAAACCGAGGCCGACGCCAACGCGGCCCTGGTCTACGCCTACGCCATCCTGCCCGAAATCGAGTACTACTCGCGCGGCTTTATTACCGTCACCGAGCTGCCCACCGAGGACATCACCCTCAAGCCCGACGCCGGGGCCAGCAACTTCGAGTTTGACCGCCTGGCCGTGCGCGCCGACAACGTGGACCTGACCACCACCTGGCGCTACGCCTTCATCGGCATCAACCGGGCCAATGCGGTGATTGGCAACGTCCCCAGCATTACGGCGATGGCCCAGGCCAACCGCGACCAACTGGTGGGCGAGGCGTATTTTTTGCGGGCGCTGCACTATTTCAACGTGGTGCGGCTGTTCGGGGCCGCCCCGCTGCGCACCGCGCCGGTAACCTCGCTGGAGCAGGTGAACGCGAAAAAGGGCACCGTGCAGGAGATTTACGCCCTCATCACCGACGACCTGAAGAAGGCCATCGCGATGACCGACCTGACCCGCCGCGACGGCCGCGCCAACCGCGTGGCCGCCTGGGGTCTGCTGGCCAAGGTCGATGCCACGCTGGCCTCGGCCAAGCTTACGGGTACGCCGGGCTACGACTTCGTCACCGACGCCGCCGGCCTCTACGCCGAGGCCAAGGCCATGGCCAACAGCGCCCTGACCAACCCCAGCTACGGCCTGGACTCGGACCTGAAGGCGATTTTCGACGTGAGCAAGAAGAACGGCCCCGAGCACATCTTCGACGTAGCCGTGGACCGCACCGGCCTCGCGGAGGGCAACTTCTCGAAGCTGCCGCTCATGTTCATCCCCTACATCGACGGGGCCGTGTTTACGCTGAACGACGGCACGGCGCTCAAGTCGGGCTACAACCACTTCATCACCGAGCCGGCGCTCTACAACAGTTTCGACGCGGCCGACAAGCGCAAGACTGAGCTGATACCCAACCAGGTAACGGTGAACAACGTGACGCGCACGCTGGGTATCAACGACTACAGCCGGCCCTTCACCCGCAAGTTTATCGACCCCGGCCAGGTGGGCGAGCAAACCAGCGCCAACACGCCCGTGCTGCGCTACTCCGACGTGCTGCTGCTCTTTGCCGAGGCCAGCGGCCCCACCGCCGAGGGCTACGCGGCCGTGAACCGCATTCGCAGCCGCGCCGGGCTGGCCGACCTCACCCCGGGCCTGAGCCCCGCAGCCTTCCGCGACGCCATCATTCAGGAGCGGGCCTGGGAGCTGTGCTTCGAGGGCAACCGCCTCTTCGACCTGCGCCGCACCCACAAGATGGAGGAGGTACTGGTGACCAAGTACGGCAAAACCATCACCGGCGACCCCTACTACTTCCCCATCCCGACCCGCGAAGTTGACTTGAACGCCCTGCTTTAATCCCACCCTGTTTTATGAAACTCAACTACCTACCGCTGCTGGGGCTGGGTGCCCTGGCTGGCCTGGCCGGCTGCCGGCAAGACCCATTCAAGGATGTGCAAAGCCACGAGCGGGCCATCACGGCCTTCACCCTCGACAAGGGGCAAATCGGGGTGGCCGACATTACCCGCACCACCGGCGACACCAGCAAGGTGACGGTGTACGTGGTGAAGGGCACCGACTTGTCGAAGGTCATGCCCACCATTACCACTTCGTACAAGGCCAGCGTGTCGCCGGGCTCGGGCAGCCTCACCAACTTCGCCGGCAACAAGAACCGGGCGGTGTACACCGTCACCTCGGAGTCGGGCGAAAGCCGCGTGTGGCTGGTGCAGGTGAAGGACTACCAGTCGGACCTCGACGGCGTGTGGCGCATCAACCAGCTCAAGTTTCAGTACTTCATCGGCGAGGGCCAGAGCTGGGGCTGGAACGGCACTAAGAACCTGGCCGACAACATGCCCACCGCCAGCCAGGAGGCGGATAACACCATTGAGTTCAAGGTGACGGGCATCACGCCCACCGGCAACCTCACGGGGACCTTCACCCACAGCGCCGGCACCGACGGAGCCTACGGCGACTTCAAGCAGGCCAACGGCACTGACTTCAACTACAAGTTTCGTAAGCTGCCCATCAGCGCCGGCACGTTCCTGCGTGACTTCACCGACAACACGCTGACCTTCAACCCCGGCACCGCCCAGAGCAAAACCATGCCGCTGGTCTTCAACGCCGCCAAAACGATGGTGCAGGTGCAATTCGACGTGCGCCCCTACGACATCGACTGGAGCAGCAGCGGCGGCAAGCAGGAGCTGGGCGGGGCGAAGTACTTCTGGTACATGTTGCAGAAGTAGTCTTTCATTAGCTGTTAGCCTTTAGCTATTAGCTGTTAGCTTTTCTAAGCAGAGGCTAAAGGCTAAAGGCTAAAGGCTAACAGCTCAATAAACCAACCCATGTTCCGCTTTTCCACCTTCTTGCTCAACACTGCCCTGCTCGCAACTACCGCCGCCCAAGCGCAGTCAGCTAAAGTATTACCCTACCTCCAGCGCATTTCGGGCACCCAAACCCTGGCCGGCCAGCACAACAAAGAACCCAACGCCGAGCCCACCAAGTGGACCGACTACGTGTACCGAATCACCGGCAAGTACCCGGCGCTGTGGAGCGGCGACTTTCTCTTTCAGCAGGAAAACATCGCCAACCGCTGGAAGATGATCAAGGAAGCCGAGCGCCAGTACCGGCAGGGGGCGGTGGTCAACATCATGTGGCACGCCTGCCCGCCCACCACCGGCGAGCCCTGCGGCTGGGACCCCGGCCTGCTCAACCAGCCCCTCACCGATGCCCAGTGGCGGGAGCTGACCACCGCCGGCACCCCGCTCAACCACAACTGGCAGCGGCGCATGGACGACATCGCCACGTACTTGCAGTACCTCAAGGATAAAAACGTGGAGGTGCTGTTTCGCCCCCTGCACGAGATGAACCAGGGCAAGTTTTGGTGGGGCGGCCGGCCCGGCCCGCAGGGCACCGCCCGCCTCTACCAGCTTACCCACGACTACCTCACCCAGGTCAAGGGCCTCACCAACCTCGTCTGGGTGTGGGACATGCAGGACATGAGCCGCGACTTTGCCGAGTATAACCCCGGCGATAAGTACTGGGACGTCTTCGCCTTCGACGTGTACGACAAAGGCTACGACCAGTCGTGGTACGACTACATCCGGCCCATTGTGGGCACCAAGCCGATGGCCATCGGCGAGTGCGAAAAGCTACCCACCCCCGCCGTACTGGCCAGCCAGCCGCGCTGGGCTTTTTTCATGTGCTGGGCCGAGCTGGTGCAGGAGAAAAACTCGGTGGAGGCGCTCAACACCCTCTACCGCGACCCGCGCGTGCTGACGCGGGACGAGCTGCCGAAGCGGTAGGCCCGGGGTACTTTCCCCCAACTTCATTTCCCTAATCCTACCGCATGAACAAGTGGGTCAACCTCCTACTGGCGCTGCTGCTCGCGGCCCCGGCGGGCTACGCGCAGCTCTTCCAAACCGTGACGCGCACCGCCGCCAGCCCCCGCGCCTACGAAAAAATCGAGTGGGACCTCACGCTGGGCGAGCAGTTTGCCCACCCCTATCAGCAGCAGGAAGTCAGCCTGGACCTGGTTCTGACGGCCCCCAATGGGCAGCCGCTGGTGGTGCCCGCCTACTTCGTGCGCAACGGCCCGCAGGTATCGTACTGGCAGGCCCGCTTTACGCCCCAGCAGACGGGCACTTACCGCGCCCAGTTTCGCCTCACCCAGCGGGCGGGGGCGCGGGAGTCGGCCGCCAGCTCGTTTGCGGTGGGGGCCGGGCACCGGCCGGGCTTTCTGCACAAGCACGACCGGTACACCTTTCGCTTCGACAACGGGCAGCTTTTCCGGGGCATTGGGGAGAACGTGGGGTGGGAAGCCCGCTCCTTCGAGAATCAGAAATTCACCTACGACTACCTGCTGCCGACCCTGGCCAAGCACGGGGCCAATTTCTTTCGCACCTGGATGTGCTACTGGAACCTGCCGCTGGAGTGGCAGCGGGTCGGCTCGACCACGCGCTACGCCAATTCTCCCGACTACTTCAACCCCGGGGCCATCCGGCGCATGGACGAGCTGGTGCACCTTACCGACTCGCTGGGGCTGTACTTCATGCTCACCCTCGACTGGCACGGCCACCTGATGGAAAACGGCGGCTGGCGCAACAGCCCCTACAACCAGGCCAACGGCGGCCCGGCCCGCACGCCCACCGAGTTTTTTACCCTGCCCGCCGCCCAGCAGAAGTACAAGGACAAGCTGCGCTACGTGGTGGCCCGCTGGGGCTACAGCCCCAACATCGGGGCCTGGGAGTTTTTCAACGAAGTCGATAACGCCGTCTTTACCCAGCAGGACAGCCTGCTGATTCCGCACGCGGCCGTGACGCTGTGGCACGCCGAGATGAGCCGCTACCTCAAGGATATCGACCCCTACCAGCACCTGGTGACGACCAGCATCTCGCACCGCGACATCCTG
Organism: uncultured Hymenobacter sp.; assembly: GCA_913778455.1. Classification (GTDB taxonomy): domain Bacteria; phylum Bacteroidota; class Bacteroidia; order Cytophagales; family Hymenobacteraceae; genus Hymenobacter. Next base: position 6,959 of record CAJYVK010000202.1, read on the forward strand.
GGGCTGAACTCCATCCCCTACCTCGACTTCAACCAGAAGCACATCTACAAGCACACCGAAAAGATTCCGGCCATCTACCCCGCCTACCTGGAGAATTTCGGCAAGCCCTACGTGGTGGGCGAGTTCGGCTTTCGCTGGGAAGACGCCAACCCCAGCTACGCCGCCGACTTCAACTACGACTACCGGCGCGGGCTGTGGTACGGGCTGTTCAGCCCCACCCCCATCCTACCCATGACGTGGTGGTGGGAGCTGTTCGACGACCAGCAGATGACGCCCTACTTCCGCGCCGTGCGCACCATCAGCGACCGGATGCTGGCCGCCGGGCGCGGCGAGTTCGCGCCCTTCGCCGTGCGGGCCGGAGTGCTGCAAAGCTTCGGGATGCGCTGCGGCGGGCAATACTTCGTGTACCTGCTCAACGACAGCCCGAGCCCAGCCACGGTACCCGTGTCGTTTGGGGTCGCGGGCGGCGGGCCGCTGGTGGCGCAGACCTTTACCCCCGGCCCCAACCGCTATGCGCCGCTGGGCCAGCCTACGATTCGCAAGCATTCCCTGACGCTGCCGGCCCTGACGCTGGCCCCCCGCCAGGAGGTGGTATTGGTGATAACGCCAGCGGGGGCGCGACCTCAGTAGTGTGGCGGGCGTTGGGTTCGTGGAGCGGTGCTTAGCGTGGGGTTGCCCCGGGTGGTAGGAGGGCGCGAGGGTAAGAGGTGCGGAAGGTATAAGGTGCCCCTCCTAAACCCCTACCCTCCTTCCTTCACACCCTAAGCCAGAACTCGCGCCAGCCTGGCAATCTTCCCCCCAGCTCAAGGGCGGCCCGGTTGCAGGCTCGCCCGCTCGTGCACGTACCCCTGCTGCACCAAAAGCCGAAAGTGCAGCAACGCCGCCGGGTTGGTCAGGGGTGATTGCCGCAGCACTAGAAAGGAGGCCTCATCCCCCACTTCCACCCCCCAGTGCTGGTGCAGCAGCTGCCCGGCGCAGGTGCTGCTGGCGGCCAGCACCTGCCAGGCCGACAAGCCGGCCAGCCGCAGCAGCGCCAACTCCCGGTGCAGCGAGTAACCGTGCAGCGTACCCGAGTTACCGGCGTCGGTACCGGCTACAATCGGCACGCCGCGCTCGCTCAGCAACTGTACGTTGCGCAGCACCGTCGCCCGCTGGCCCCGCTGCCAGCGCAGTAGCCAGCGGGTGCTGCGATCGTAGCGGGCCGTATCGCGGTAGGCCTGGCGCAGGCCGGGCGAGGTGAGCGCGCGCACGGTGCTGTCCTGCGCCATGTCGGTGGCCAGGTCCGCAAAATCCAGCTGGGCCGTCAGGGCCGGGATGAAGTAGGCCCCTGACTGCGCGAACAGCTCGGCTACGGCGGGAGGCAAGGGAGCCAGGGGCACGTGCGTGATGGCCGTAGCCCCCGCCTGCAAGGCTTCGGCTACATCGGCCCAGGTGCCGACGTGCACCACCGTCGGGATGCCCAGCGAGCGGGCCGTGGCCAGGCAGGCGACCATCGTGGCCCGGCTCATGGTGGGCACGGTAGGCACGGCGTGGTCGTACACCACTTTCACGACGTCGGGCCGCCGCGCCGCCAGGGCCGTTACCTGCGCCCGCGCTTCGGCGGGGGTGTTTACGAGGCGCGTAGCCAGCCCCGGGTACTCGGTACCGTGGCCGCCCGTGCAGGTAAGCGCCGGGCCGGCACAGTAGACAACGGCTCCCCCGGCCAAACCGGGCCGCTGCTGGTCGCGCCAAGCCAGAATGCGGGCCTCGTCGTTGAATAAATCCAGCACGTGGCCCACGCCGCAGTACAGCTGGTGCCGGGCTACCTGCGCCGGCGTCAGGCCATCGAGGTAATCGTTGGGGCCGTAGTTGCCCAGCGCGTGCACGTGCAAGTCGCTGAGCGTTGGCACCAGGTAGCAGCCCGCCAGGCTCAGCCGCTGCCCGTGGTAGCCGGCGGGCGGGCGGCGCGCCACGCGCTGCACGCGGCCCTCGCGCACCAGCAGGCACCGCCGCTGCACCTGCTGGGTGCGCGGGTTAACGACCAGCGCGTGCGTCAGCAGCAGCGGCGGGGCCGTCTGGGCGGGACTCGGCAGACCACATACCCAGGCTAGGAGCAGCAGTACAAGCTTCCGGTAACTCATTTGGAAAAGATAGCGGCCGTGGCGTAGTGCCTCCTACTACCGGGCTAGCTCGGCAGGGGCCACGGCGGGCAGGGCACAAATTTCGGCTTCCTCCGGGCATGGCATTGCCAGCCAGTGGCGGCGCGTAGATCGGCCAGCCGGCCAGGGCTCATCCTGCCTGTCATCGCCTCTTATAGCCTCCTGGCTAGGCTGATTACTAGCCGGTAAGGTGGCGGTAGTCAAGGTCGCCAGTAACTGGGCTATCCGCTAGCTTTGTGGCTAACCCCAGCTTGGTCCTCCCTGAAAAGTAAGCAGAGGACCGCAAGGCCAGCCTGTTTTCATGCCCGACGCAACCCCGTTGCCCACCGCCGCTACCTCATTCCCATCGAAAAAGTACTGGGGGCTGCTCCTGGTGTTGTGGGGCTGGCTGGCCGGGGGCGCGGTGGCCCAGCCCGCCAGCAGCACGCAGGTACCCACGCTGGTGCAGGTCGGCACGCTGCCCGACCGGGGCTACTCCTGGGAACAAATCCGCACCGATACCACGCTGGCCTTCGCCCCGGCCGACTCGCTGCGCCCGGCGCAGGCCCGCCGCTACTGGCTGCAACTGGCCCTGCGCAACCCCAGCGCCTACACCCAGACCACCGAGCTGACGGTACTGCCCAACCTCGACAATACCTTTTACTACTTCGATGAAGACGCCCACGCCTGGCGTACCCGGCGGGCCGGCGTGGTGGTGCCCACCGACAGCCAGCGTGTGAAGGGCGGGTTTCTGCTGCACCTGCCAGGCCGCCGCACTACTACCGTGTACGTGCGGCTCGACCTCGGCCAGCAGGCCCACCTCCCGGCGGCTGTGCGCCTGCGCGTGCTGCTGAAGCCGCTGGCTGAGGTGCAACAGGCTAACGAGTTCCTTAGCACGGCCTGGGCCGTGTCGCTGGCCGTGCTGGGGCTACTGCTGCTCACCAACGTGCCCACGTACGTGCGCTACCGCGACCGCCCCACCTTGTACTACATCTGCCTGCAAGTGGGGGCCGTGCTCTACGCCACGGCCTACCGCAATTACTTCCGGCTGCTGTGGCCGGCCCCCTCTTTCAGTCGGCTGCTGCTACCCACGGGCTATTCCTACGCCTACACCATCAACAACATTTTCATGCACCTGAGTGTGGTGCTGATGCTGCTAGGCTTTGTGCAAATGACCCGCGCCTACCTAGCCACGGCCGCGCATTTACCCCGCCTCGATGCTGCGATGCGCCGCGCCCTGGGAGGCTACGTCGCCTTTACGGTGGTAGTGGCGGCGGTCAACCTGAGCGGCTTTCTGCTCAATTACTACACCATTCGTTTCGACAACGCCCTGGTGTTTGGCCTGCTGGGGATGCTGCTGCTGATAACCGTGGTGGCTTACCAGCGGCAACTGCCGCTGGCCCGCACCTACTTGCTGGCCAACGTCTTGCCGCTGCTCTGCGTGATGAGCGTGGCGGCCTACCACGTGGCAATGGGCTTCGGCAACGACCGCCTACAGGTGCTGCCCGACGTGGCCATCGTGGCGCACGCACTGTTTTTCTCGGCTGCGCTCAGCGTGCGCCTCCAATTGGCCCAACGCACCCTGCTGGCTACCGAGCGCGAGGCCGCCGCCCTGGCCCTCGACATCCGCCAGCAGGAGCTGCGCCACCGTGAAATCGTCTTGAAGAACAGCCACATTCAAACGGCGCTGCTAGCGATGCGGCAGCGCCAGCAGGCCCACGACGAGCAGGCCCAGCAGCTGAGCCACGACCACCAGCAGCAACAGGCCGCCAACCTCGACCTGCAACAGCAGCTCGAAGCCAACCAGCGCGAGCTGGCCTCCACCACGCTTTACGTGCAGCAAAAAAATGCCTTGCTCGCCGACCTGCGGCAGCAGCTGAGCCAGCTGCGTACCCAGGGGTCCGCCAGCGGGCCGCCCCAGGAGCTGGCGGGCGTGCAGTCGCTGCTGCAATCAAGCCTGTACCTCGACGAGGACTGGGGCAAGTTTAAGCTGCACTTCGAGCAGGTGCACCCACGCTTTTTCGAAGACTTGCAGGCCAACTACCCGACGCTCACCAAGCACGAGCAGCGGCTCTACAGCTACTTCCACATCAACCTCTCGACCAAGGAAATCGCGGCCCTGCTCAACATCGACCCGGCCAGCGTGCGCCGGGCCAAAACCCGGCTCTACAAGAAAATCGCTGCCGCCGAGGCCGCCGGTCGGCCCGGGTCGGCTCCCGAAGAATCGGCCGCGGCCGGTTAGTCGCCGCGTAGCCCCCAACCTGGCCCGGTACGCCTGCTTTTACAGGAAAGCCGCCCGGGGGCTGGTGCGGGCCGTAAGTGGCCGGTCGATTCACCCAGTGCAGCGGGCGCCTACCTGTAGCGCCAAGCTCCGGTGTGGTGAGGCGTTCGGGCGAAAAGGCCGCCCCGGTACTCCGAAACGACCTTGCCGGTATACTGTTCGCCGTGGGGCTAGCCGGGCAGCGTGGCCCGGTGGGCTACTACCCGCGTAATAAAGTCTTGCACGAGCGGCAAGGGAAAATCTATGCGGAGCGCCCCGGGCTCGCTCGGCCCAAACAGCTCCGCGCCCAGCTGGCCCTGGCCAGCCAGCAGGGAGGTGGGGCAGTCGGCCTGGAGCCGCAGGTCGGGGGCCGGCTTGTCGCGGTCGGCGGGCAAGGTCGCCTGGCCGTCGGGGCCAGCCGAAGCAGCGGGGTAAATCGGCAGGAGCTTGGCCTGCGCGTAGGCCAACAGCACGTCGCACTGGACGCGGGTTGTCAGCCGCTTGAGGGAATAATGCATGAGAGTAATGATAACGAGTGGAAAAGAAGATAGAATATAGGAGTGAGTACCCTCCTGCATCAAAGCTACTACGCCGCGCCCAGACCCCTGCTACTACCCGTATTAAGTAATTGTATTTCCGAGGCTAACCCATTCTATTTAGGGTGTGAGGGTGGGAGGGTGGGAGGGTGCGAGGGTGTGAGGGTGTGAGGGTGTGAGGGTAGGAGGGGTAAGTTATTCTTCTCAAACCCGTATCCTCCTACCCTCCTACCCTGCTACCCTCCTACCCTCACACCCTCCTACCCTCCTACCCTCACACCCTCCTACCCTCCTACCCTCACACCCTCCTAC
>CAJYVK010000203.1 GCA_913778455.1 uncultured Hymenobacter sp.
ACCTCGACCGGGGCCGACGGCAGCTTCTCGCTGAGCGTACCCGAAAACAGCACCCTGGTTTTCAGCTCGATTGGCTATAAAAACCAGGAATTGCCCATCACCGGCGCGACCAGTACCATCGCCATCCGCATGACCGACGATGCGCAGTCGCTGACGGAAGTAGTGGTAGTGGGCTACGGCACCCAGACCCGCCAGGACCTTTCGACCTCGGTAGCCTCGGTGGGGAGCGCGGCGCTGGCCCGCCAGCCGGTAGCAGGCTTCGACCAGGCTTTGCAGGGCCAGGCCCCCGGCGTGCAGGTAACGGCCCCCTCGGGTGCCCCGGGCGCGGGCATCAACGTGCGGGTGCGCGGCAACGCCTCGCTGAGCCTGAACGGCTCGCCGCTCTACGTGATTGACGGGGTGCCCGTGCTGCCCGATTACCAGCAGGAGATCGCCGTGGGCAACCAGCGCCTCAACCCGCTCAACACCATCAACCCCAACGACATCGAGAGCATCGACGTGCTCAAGGACGGGGCCGCCGCCGCCATCTACGGGGTGCGGGCCGCCAACGGCGTGGTCGTAATTACCACCAAGCGCGGCAAAGTGGGCCAGGCCCAGGTGGGCCTGAGCATCTACTACGGCAAGCAGTACCTGCGCAAGAAGCTCGACGTGCTCAACTCGGCGCAGTTTGCCCGGCAGTACAACGAGACGGTAGCCAACTTCAACGCCCAGCAGTCGGACCCGAACAACATCCAGCCCATCCCCTTCCCCAACCTCAACAACCTGCCGCCCTACGATACCGACTGGCAGGACGAGGTGTACCGCCCGGCCAGCCTTCAGAACTACCAGCTCAGCATCAGCGGCGGCACGGAGAAGACGCGCTACTACATCGCCGGCGGCTACTTCAACCAGCAGGGCATCAGCCAGAACTCGGGCTTCGACCGCTTCAACTTCAAGATTAACTTGGAGCAGACCGTGAGCGAGCGCTTCCGGCTGGGCACCAACCTCAACCTGAGCCGCACCCACAACAACGGCAGCGTGCGCTCGGAGCTGGCCCTCGGCAACTCGGGCACGGTGCTCGGGGCCTTGTCGCAGATTCCGACCGTGCCAGTGCGCAATGCCGACGGCACCTACGGCGTGAACCCGCTCAACCAGTCGGACAACCCGGTGGGCGACCTGCTGGAAACCAGCAACCAGGCCATCGTGTACCAGGCCATCGGCAACATCTTCGGCGAGTTTGACATCCTGAAAAACCTGCGCGTGCGCTCGTCGCTGGGCCTGGATTTCCGCACCCAGACCGAAAACCAGTTTATCAGCCGCAACTACCCCGGTACCACCAACGCCGATGCCTCGACCCGCGGCTCGGCCCGCACGGCGACCAACCAGCAGGTGATCTGGCTGTGGGAGAACACGCTGACTTACAACCCCAGCCTCGGCGACCGCCACCACCTGACGCTGCTGGCCGGCCAGTCGATGCAGGCCTCCAACCGCTTTACCTCGGGAGCCGAAACGCGGGGCTTCGTGTCCAACGCCGTACCCTACCTCAACTTCGGGGCCTCGGTGGTGGGCATCCCGGGCAGCTACAGCGACGAATGGGCGCTGCTGAGCTACTTCGCCCGCGCCAACTACGATTTCGACGGCAAGTACCTGTTCTCGGCCAGCTTGCGGGCCGATGCCACCAGCCGCTTCTCGGGCGACTACCGCTTCGGCTACTTCCCGGCCGTGAGCGCGGCCTGGCGCATTTCCAAGGAGAGCTTCTTCCCGCAGTCGGGTGCCATCTCCGACCTGAAGCTGCGCGCCAGCTTCGGGGCCAACGGCAACCAGGAAGTGTACGCCTACCAGCGCTTTTCGCGCTACTCGGGTGGCCGTAACTACCAGGGCGGCGGCTCGACCATCGTGGGCGGCATCGCCCTCACGGACATCGGCAACCCCGACCTGCGCTGGGAAACCACCTACCAGTACAACGGCGGCCTCGACCTGAGCTTGCTCGACAACCGCCTGACTTTCACCTTCGATATCTACAACAAGCAAACCAAGGACCTGCTGCTGGCCGTACCCATTCCGCAGAGCACGGGGGTGGATAACCTGAGCGTGACGCAGAACATCGGCAAGATTCAGAACCGCGGCATTGAAATCGGGCTGGTGACGACCAACGTGCAAGCCAAAGACAATGGCTTTGGCTGGACCACCAACTTCAACGTGACCGGCAACCGCAACAAGATTCTGGACTTGGGCCAGCAGGTGAACGAGCGGGGCGTGGCCTCGGCCCGCAGCATTATCTCCACCAACGGCTACACCACCTCACAGCCGGGCCAGCCGCTGGGCTCGTTCTTCGGCTACACCACGCAGGGCATCGTGCAAACGGATGCCGAGGGCCAGAACCTGCCCAGCCAGAACGGCAGCAAGCCCCGCGCCGGCGACATCCGCTTTGCCGACCTCAACGGCGACGGCGTGATCAACGACCAGGACCGCAGCATTATCGGCAATCCTAATCCCAAGCTGTTTGCGGGCGTCACCAACAACTTCTCCTACAAGGGCGTGGAGGTGAGCGTCTTCTTCCAGGGCAGCTTCGGCAACGACATCTACAACCAGACCCGCCAGATCATCGAGTCGCAGTCGGACCCCTACAACCAGAGCACCCGCGTGCTCAACCACTGGACGCCCACCAACACCAATACCGACATTCCGCGCCCCGTGCGCAACGACCCGAACGGCAACAACCGCTTCTCGAACCGCTGGCTGGAAGACGGCTCCTACGTGCGCCTCAAAAACCTGACCGTGGCCTACAACTTCCCCACCACGCTTACCAAGCACGCGGCCATTCAGAACCTGCGCCTCTACGTGACCGGCCAGAACCTCATCACTTGGACCCACTACCTGGGCTACGACCCCGAGGTGAGCGCCGACCCCTTCTCCTCGACCGGGTTTGGCCGCGATTACGGCGTGTACCCCCAGGCCCGCACCTTCACCGTCGGGTTGAACGCCAACTTTTAAGCCGCTGCTAGCCTAGAATTCCCATGAAAAAAATAGCCATTCCCGCCCTGGCCGCCCTCACCCTGCTGGCTAGCTGCAACTTCCTGAAGAAGGAGCCCTTGGGCAGCGTCACGCCCGACAACTTCTTTAAAAACGGTGACGATGCCGAGGCGGCCCTCACCGCCTCCTACGACGCGCTGCAAGGCACCGGGGCCTACGGCCAGGACCTGAACGTGATGGGCGAAATGCCCAGCGACAACTGCACGAGCACCAACGGCGACGTGAACGCAATGGATAAGATTATCTGGACGCCCACGACGAGCCAGGTCGGCAACGTGTACACCCAGGCCTACCAGGGCATCAACCGGGCCAACGTCGTGCTCAAGTACGTGCCCACCATCACGATGGACACCGCCCGCCGCAGCCAGATTCTGGGCGAGGCCCGCTTTATCCGGGCGCTCAACTACTTCAACCTGGGCCGGGTGTACGGCGGCGTGCCGCTGCGTACCGCACCCACCGAAAGCGGCCTGGCGGCCGACGTGAACCTGGCCCGCGCCACCACCGACCAGGTGTACGACCAGGTGGTAGCCGACTTGCAGCGCGCCGCCATCCAGATGCCGATTAAGAATACCAACCGCGCCACCCGCAACTCGGCCAACGCCCTGCTGGCCCGCGTGCAGCTAACCCGCCGCAACTGGGCCGCCGCCCAGGCCGCGGCGGCCAAGGTGCTGGCCAGCAACATCACGCTCGGCTCGTTCGACGCCCTGTACCCGGCCGAGAACCGGGGCGCGGAGTCGCTCTTCGAGATTCAGTACGCGGGCTCGGCCGACGGCGGCAACATCCTGCCCGACCTCGTGCTGCCCTCGCCGCTGGCTACGTACTCGTTTACCAAGTTCAACATCCCCACGGCCGAGCTGATTGCCTACGCCGATACCGTGAACGACGCGCGCTGGAAGTTTACGAGCATCGTGAGCGCGGCCAGCGGCAAGGTTATCGGCCGCAGCCACGTGAGCTACATCGACGGCAAGCCCGGCCCCGGCGGCAACGGCAACGACGTAGGCCGCTTCGTGTACAAGTGGCGCGGCATCGGCAACAACTTTAGCTCGGCCGACAACACCTACGTGCTGCGCTACGCCGAAGTGCTGCTGGCCTACGCCGAGGCGGCCAACGAGCAAACCGGCCCCACCCAGGATGTACTCGACAAGCTGAATCTCGTGCGCCAGCGCGCCGGCCTCGCGGCCCTTACGCTGGCCTCGTCCCAGGCCCTCAGCAAACAGGCTATGCGCAACGAAATCGACCGTCAGCGCCGCCTGGAGCTGGCCTTCGAGGGCGAGCGCTGGTTTGACTTGCTGCGCTACGCCCGCCACAACCAGGCCGAGGCCGGGGCGCACGTTACGTCGGCCCTCGACATCATTGCCCAGCAGCGCAGCGGTGCCCGCGATGCCAACTACCTCGTGTTCCCGCTGCCGCAGACCGAGATTAATACCAACCCCCTGGTGCAGCAAAACCCGGGGTACTAGCCTGAGCTGTCGCTTCGGGGCCGGGGTGGGAAAAGTGAAGTGAACACGCGGCACCGGGGCGGCACGCTCTTTAGCAGCAAGCGCCCGACAAGACCGGAAGAGTTAAAAGGGTAAAGAGCAGCCTCGCCTTTTATCTTTTAACTCTTCCGGTTTTTACGCAGCTGCCTCCAGACGCCCGGCATGGCTAACGGCTTATGAGCGCCCGGCCTACCTAACCCTCCTACCGCGGTTGCGAAGTCAGGATCCCCTACCCTGCGATTTGCTTTAGCAAGCGTAAGCAGGTGCAGCGCATCAGCCAAGCACGAAGGCGGCCAGGGGCCGGCCGTAGCAGGGACATAAAACAGAATAAAAAATCACAAATATGTCCGAGCGCTCGGCCCGTGAGCAGACATATTTTTTCAAAAATAAAAATACTTATGTCTGGCTCGCCCCCGCCCGGACGGCCGGGCTTCCCGCTGCCTCCGCGCCTGTAGCGCTTCGCTTGGAGTAGGTTTCCGGCTAGTGTGCCCTGACTTGAGAACCGCTGTGAGCTACCCCACTTCCTACCAACCTATTAGATTAAGTATGCCATCCGTTATTCGCCGCTGGGGGTTCGGTGCCCTGTTCTCGCTTGCTTGCTTTTCCAGCCGTGCCCAGGCCCCTAAGGGCGGCGTTACGGGTTGGGTCACCACTCCCGACCAACAGCAGCTCTTGCAGCGCCAGCCGGCCAGCGGCACCTTTAACAAAGCGGCCCCGGCTGGCCCGGTTATCGACGTAGACGACCGCCAGCGCTTCCAGACGATGGACGGCTTCGGCTACTGCCTCACCGGGGGCAGCGCCGAGCTGCTGCACGCCATGAGCACCCCGGCCCGCGCCAAGCTGCTGCGCGAGCTGTTTGGCACCGGCCCGCAGGACATCGGCGTGAGCTACCTGCGCGTGAGCATCGGGGCTTCCGACCTCGACGCGCAGGTCTTCAGCTACGACGACCTGCCCGCGGGCCAAACCGACCCCACGCTGGCCCGCTTCAGCCTGGCCCCCGACGAAAAGCACCTCATTCCGGTGCTCAAGGAAATCCTGGCCATCAGCCCGACCATTAAAATACTGGGCTCGCCCTGGAGCCCGCCGGCCTGGATGAAAACCAACGAGGCCACCAAGGGCGGCTCGCTCAAGCCGGAGTACTACGGCGCTTACGCGCAGTACCTCGTCAAGTACATCCAGGGGATGAAGGCGGCCGGCATTACCATCGACGCCATTACGCCCCAGAACGAGCCGCTGCACCCCGGCAACAACCCCAGCCTGCTCATGCTGGCCGAGCAGCAGGCCGACTTCATCGGCCGGCACCTGGGGCCGGCTTTTCAGCAGGCGGGGTTGAAAACCAAGATTATCTGCTACGACCACAACGCCGACAAGCCCGAGTACCCGCTCGCGGTGCTGGGCAACGCGGCCGCCAATCCCTACGTCGATGGTTCGGCCTTTCACCTCTACGCCGGTCCCATTGAGGCGCTGAGCAAGGTGCACGACGCCTTTCCGCAGAAAAACGTGTACTTCACCGAGCAGTGGGTGGGGTCGAAAACCGACTTTGCCAGCAACCTGGGCTGGCACGCCAAGACCCTTTTCGTCGGTGCCCCCCGCAACTGGGCGCGCGTAGTGCTGGAGTGGAACCTGGCCGCCGACCCCCAGCAAAACCCGCACACGCCCGGCGGCTGCACCGAGTGCCTGGGGGCCATTACGCTGGCTCCGAATGACCAGGTAACGCGCAACGTGGCCTACTACGCCGTGGCCCAGGCCAGCAAGTTTGTGCGCCCCGGCTCGGTGCGCGTGGGCTCGACCAGCGCCGGCGTGTTGCCCAACGTGGCCTACCGCACGCCCACCGGCGGCCACGTGCTGCTCGTGCAAAACGACCAACCCACCGCCCAAACCTTCGGCCTCCGCTACCAGGGCCGGACCGTGGCGCTCACGCTGCCCGCCGGGGCCGTGGGCACCTACACGTGGTAGCCGCTCCCTTTCCAACTTGCTTTTCTTTTCCCGCCCGCTGTATGAAAACCTTCTCCCGGCCGCGCCTGCGGCGCGCCGCCCCGGCGCTGGCCCTGCTCGCCCTGCTGGCCGCCAGCTGCAAAAAGAGTGACGACGGCGGTACCTCGCCCGCGCCGGCACCCCCCACGACCACCAACCCGACCACGCCCGGCAGCCCGGCACAGGTAGCCGCGTGGCTCACGCTGCCCGACCAGTCGGTGCTGTTCAAGCGCCAGGCCGGCCTGCGGTTTACGGCGACGTCGAATACGGACCCGACCATCGTGCTCGATACCACCCAGACGTTTCAGACGATGGATGGCTTCGGGTACACGCTCACCGGGGGCAGCGCCCAGCTCATGGGACGCATGAGCGCGGCCAGCCGCGCCGCGCTCATTAAAGAGCTGTTTGCCACCGATAGCACCTCGCTGGGGGTTAGCTACCTGCGCGTGAGCATTGGGGCTTCTGACCTCAGCGACCACGTGTACACCTACGACGACGCGGCCCAGCCCGACCCCACGCTGGCCCAGTTCAGCCTCGGGCCCGACCAGACGTATTTGCTGCCGGTGCTGAAGGAAATTCTGGCGGTGAACCCGACCATTAAAATCCTGGGTTCGCCCTGGACGCCGCCGCTGTGGATGAAATCGAACGGCAACTCGGTGGGTGGTACCCTGCTGCCGCAGTACTACGACGCCTACGCCCGCTACTTCGTGAAGTACGTGCAAGCCATGCAGGCCCAGGGCATTGCCATCGACGCCGTGACGCTGCAAAACGAGCCGCTCAACCCCAACAACAATCCCAGCCTGTACATGACCGGGGCGCAGCAGGCCACTTTCATTAAAAACAACGTGGGGCCGGCCTTCCGGGCGGCGGGCCTGACCACCAAAATCATTGCCTACGACCACAACCCCGACACCGACGGCCTCAACTTCGTGAATGCGGTGCTCAGCGATGCCGACGCCAGTGCGTTCGTCGATGGGACGGGCTTTCACCTCTACAGCGGCACTTCGATCAGTACCCTCGGCAACGTGCGGCGGCAGTACCCCACTAAGAACGTCTACTTCACCGAGCAGTGGACGCAGGCCGGGGGCAACTTCGCGGGCGACCTGTTCTGGCACGTGAGCAACCTCGAAGTCGGCGCACCGCTCAACTGGAGCCGCAACGTGCTGGAATGGAACTTGGCCAGCGACCCCGGCACCAGCATCCACACGCCCGGCGGCTGCCCCAACTGCCTGGGGGCCATCACCATCAACGGCGACCAGGTGACGCGCAACGTGGCCTACTACGCCGTAGCGCACTCCAGCAAGTTTGTGCGCCCTGGCTCGGTGCGCGTGGCGACCACCGCGTCGGCCAGCCTGAGCGCGCTGCGCAACGTGGCCTACAAAACGCCCGGCGGCAAGCGCGTGCTAGTGGTGGTGAATGGCGGCGGCACTCAAAAATTCAATATTCAATACAAGGACAAGCTAGCCAGTACCTCGCTCAACAGCGGCGCGGTAGCCACCTATATTTGGTAGGCGCTTCGGCGCGAGCTACCTCCTTTTCCCACCCTTCCCTTCTTGATGACTACCAAGCTCCTGCCGGCCGCGCTGCTGGCGGCGGCCGTCGGGCTCGCCCCGGCCGCTGCCCAAACCGCCGCCCCGGCTTACTCGGCCGCCGGCAAAAAGGCCGACGTGTACACCACCGCCCAGGGCACGAGCCAGCGGCTGGCCCCCGGCCCGGCGCTCAGCTTCGCCCCCGCCGCCCAGCCCGTCGAAACCCAGGTGTGCGTCTTCGTAGACCCCAGCCACCAGTTTCAAACGCTGCTCGGCATCGGCGGGGCGCTCACCGACGCCTCGGCCGAGGTGTTTGCCAAGCTACCCAAGGCCCAGCAGCAGGAATTGCTGCAAGCGTACTACAGCCCCGGCCAGGGCATCGGCTACTCGTTGGCCCGCACCAACATTGCCAGCTGCGACTTTTCGAGCGACAGCTACACCTACGTAGCCGATAACGACGTTAGCCTCAAGTCGTTTAGCGTGAAGCACGACGAGCAGTACAAGATCCCGCTCATCCGGCAGGCCACGGCGGCGGCGGGCGGCAAGCTGACGCTCTTCGTGAGCCCCTGGAGCCCGCCGGCCTGGATGAAAACCAACCACGACCTGCTGCACGGCGGCAAGCTGCTGCCGCAGTTTCGCCAGCCCTGGGCCGAGCACTACGTGAAGTTTATCCAGACCTACGAGAAGATGGGCATTCCCATCTGGGGCTTGTCGGTGCAGAACGAGCCGATGGCCACCCAGAAGTGGGAGTCGTGCCTCTACACGGCCGAGGAGGAGCGCGACTTCATCAAGGGCTACCTCGGGCCGACGCTGGCCAAGGCCGGGCTGGGCGGCAAAAAGCTCATCGCCTGGGACCACAACCGCGACCTGCTCTACCAGCGCGCCAGCACCGTACTCGACGACCCGGGGGCGGCCAAGTACGTGTGGGGCATCGGCTACCACTGGTACGAAACCTGGACGACCAGCGGCCCGCTCTTCGACAACGAGCGCCGGGTGAAGGAGGCGTTTCCGAACACCAATCTGCTATTTACCGAGGGCTGCGTGGAGAGCTTCAAGTTTGACCAAGTCAACGACTGGAAGCTGGGCGAACGCTACGGCAACTCCATGATCAACGACTTCAACGCCGGCACCGTGGGCTGGACCGACTGGAACATCCTGCTCGACGAAACCGGCGGCCCCAACCACGTGGGCAACTTCTGCTTTGCGCCCGTCATCGCCGACACCAAGGCCGGCAAGCTCATCTACACCAACGCTTACTATTACATCGGGCACTTCTCGAAATTCGTGCGCCCCGGGGCCAAGCGCGTCGCCACCACCACCAACCGCGACTGGCTGCAAGCCACCGCCTTCCGCAACGCCGACGGCAAGCTGGCTGTGGTAGTGATGAACAGCGCCGACAAGCCCCAGGAGTTTCAGCTCTGGATCAAGGGCCAGGCCGCCAGCACTACCGCCGCCCCTCATTCGATGGCAACTTACGTACTTAATTAACTTTTTAGCACAGAGTTAGGGGAGTGAGAAGGAGTTTCACAAAGAGCTATTGCACTCCGTGAAACTCCTTC
>CAJYVK010000204.1 GCA_913778455.1 uncultured Hymenobacter sp.
CGCAGAGTCCGCGTGCAAACGGTAACATGTAAGTAGTTAAAGCAAAAGCCCCGCGCCCTCCCCGGTACGCGGGGCTTTTCTTTGCCCCATGCTCCCCAACTGGCACGACCTCACCTACCTCCGGCACGGCAGCGCCCCCCAGCGCCGCGCCTTCGACCTCCTCCAGCGCCACCAACTGCTCGAGCGCCTCGCCGCCCACGCCCCCGTACTAGTCGGCACCTTCCCCCTCGACCTCACTGTGCCCGGCAGCGACCTCGACCTCATCTGCGAAGCCCCAGACCCAGCAGCCTTCCAACGTACCCTAGCCACCTTCACCACCTACCCCCAGTACGCGTTGCGGTCGGCCAACACCGCCGAGCCCGCCCTGGTCGCCTCCTTCGACCTGGAAGGAGTGCCCGTAGAACTATTCGGCCAGGTCCTGCCGACAACCCGTCAAAACGGTTACCGTCATTTGGTAGTGGAGGCGCGGCTGCTGGACTTGGGCGGCACGCCGCTGCGGCAAGCCGTCTTGGCCCTCAAAGCCTGCGGCGTCAAAACGGAGCCAGCCTTCGCCCGGGTGCTGGGGCTGCCCGGTGACCCTTACCATGCCATGCTAGAGTTAGAAGTGAGTGATGATAGGGCGCTAATGGAGCTGGTAGCGGCGGCTACGAGAGGCCTTTGATCCAATCTCCATTGTGTTGTAGCGCGACTATCAAAGTAGTTACAGCAAAGAAACGTCTTCGCGCACAGCGGCCAGGTCTACGGCCGTCAGTACGGCCAGCAGGCACGGCAGTTCCCGCTTATAAAACGCTCCCGGCTCGTAGGCCGGACCTGGTCGAGGGTAGCGGTGTACACCGCGCTCACCGCCTCGCTGGCCCAGTTGGGGAAGGTAATGGCGACGGCGTAGCCCCGCGATTTGTGGTAGGCAACATCCAGGGCAACAAGCGGGAGATGAACAGTAAAAAAGCCTTCCCGTGGGTACGGAAAGGCTTTCGTAACCGGAGGGGAGGGCTTACGCTTGGGCGTCGTCCTGCACCACGATTTTCTCGATTTTGTCGTTGGGGCGAATCTGGTCGATTACGTCCAGGCCCTCTACTACTTTACCGAATACCGTGTGCACGCGGTCGAGGTGGGCAGTATTATCGCGGCTGTGCACGATGAAAAACTGCGAGCCGCCGGTGTTTTTGCCGGCGTGGGCCATGCTCAGAGCGCCGCGCTCGTGATACTGGTGGCCGCCGCTGGTTTCGCAGTCGATTTTGTAGCCGGGGCCGCCGGTGCCGGGAGCACCCTTGGCGCCGGGCTTGGTGTTGGGGTCGCCGCCCTGAATTACAAAATTCGGGATA
This sequence comes from uncultured Hymenobacter sp., assembly GCA_913778455.1. GTDB lineage: Bacteria > Bacteroidota > Bacteroidia > Cytophagales > Hymenobacteraceae > Hymenobacter. Next base: position 1,323 of record CAJYVK010000204.1, read on the forward strand.
ACGCGGTGGAAGGTGGTGCCGTCGTAGAAGCCTTTGCTGGCCAGGTCAGTGAAATTCTTCACGGTGTTGGGCGCGTCCTGCTCGTAGAACTCGACTTTCATCACGCCCTTGGGCGTGTGGATTTCAGCGGTTTTCATGGGAAAGTAGCTGGGATAAAGGGTAGGAATATGGTCCGGCTTACGGTGGCCGGGTACTGCGAAGGTAAACCCGGCAACCCCGACCGGGGTTTTGCCCGAACCGAAGAGCCCCGCTGCTACGTAAGGGGGCTACCATTTACCTAACCCCTTTTCTGTTTTTCATGAACAAGCTGTTCTTCCCCCTCGCCGCGCTTTCCCTCAGCCTCGGCCTCAGCAGCTGCGGCGGCGACAAAACCACCGAAACGAGCACCACGACCACTGAAGCCAGCACCGCCAACCCGGCCGACTCGGTAGCCGCAATGGCCGGCGACTCGGCCCGCATGGCCAAGCCCGGCGGCGTGATGGTGGACGGCGTAGCCATGACCCCCGACAAGGACATCGTAGACAACGCGATGGGTGCCAAGAGCGTGAGCACGCTCGTGTCGCTGGTGAAGCAGGCCGGCCTGGTCGAAACCCTGAAAGGCACCGGCCCCTTCACCGTATTCGCCCCCACCAATGCGGCCTTCGATAAGCTACCCAAAGCCGCCGTAGCCGCCCTCACCGACCCCGCTAATGCTGCCAAGCTCAAGGGCGTGCTCACCTACCACGTCATCCCCGGCCGCCTCGTCGCTGCCGACCTCAAAGACGGCCAAGAGCTAACCACCGTCAACGGTGAGAAGCTGCACATTATGATTAAAGACGGTAAAGTGATGGTTGGCAACGGCAAAGATGCTCCCGCCACCGTACAAATCGCCGACGTCATCTCCAAAAATGGCGTCACCCACGTCATCGACACCGTCGTGCTGCCGCTGGCAAAATAGAGTTATGAGTTAAAAGTTAGGAGTTATAAGTTGGCCCAGTAAGCCAGCTCATAACTCCTAACTTTTTTTATTCCGCCTATGCAGAGTGTCCGATGGGCGAGAACCAACTCATAACTTCTAACTTTTAACTCATAACTCACCTACAGCCCCGCGTCTTCCGATACGCGTTTGGCGAAGCTGGCCCAGTCAACGTCGGGCTCGTTCAGGGCCACGGTGGTGGTGAGGCGGTCGCGCACGATGTTGGCGAAGGGCATGGGCATGTCGTGTTTGTAGGCTTCCTGCACCACGAGGTTCATATCCTTGCGGATGATGGCGGGCGGCGCGCCCACCGGCTGGTAGTGCTGCTCGGCGATGAGCTTGCCATAGCTTTTGTAAATGGGGTTGTTGAAGAGTGTGCTAGTCAGCATCTCGTAGAAGCCCACGCGGTCCAGGCCGCATTTTTCGGCCAGGGTAAGCGCCTCGGCCATGCCCTCAATCATGGTGCCGAGCAGGAAGTTGCCGCAGAGCTTAGCCACGCTGGCCGCGCCGGGGTCGTCACCAAAATCGTAGGTACCCTGCCCAATGGCATCCTGCGCGGGCTTGAGGCGTTGGCGCACTTCAGCCGTGGCGCCCGACGAGCCCACCCAGAGCTTACCGGCTGCCGCTACGTCGGGCTTGCCAAACACGGGCGAGGCCACGAGGAAGGAGCCGTGAGCGCGGTGCGCTTCGGCCAGGCGGCGGTTGGTGTCGGGAGCCACGGTGCTGCACGAGGCGTGGATGGCTCCCTTCGGTAAAGTGGTTAAGATGCCGTCGGGGCCGGTGGTGAGCGCTTCGAGCGCTTTGTCATCGGTCACCATCGTGAAGACGATGGCCGCCTCGCGGGCCGCCTCGGCGGGGGTGGCGGCCACGGTAGCGCCTTGCTGGCGCAGCGGCTCGGCCTTGGCGGCGGTACGATTATAGACGGTCAGGGGAAAGCCGGCTTTGAGCAGATTGGCGGCCATCGCCGCCCCCATGCTGCCCAGGCCCAGAAAGGCAATTTTATCAGCCATAAGAAAAAGCAAAATCAGGAATGGCTGGCTGTACGCAAAAGTCAGGGCGCGGGGCTAGCCTCGGTGGCTGACGTATCGCGGGGTAGGGGGGCCGCGTCTGGCGTGGCGGGCTGGGCGCTGTCGGCGGGCATCGGAGCGCTGGGGCTGCTATACATTGGCATTGCATCGGAAGCAGGCGGTGACTTCGCTATTTCTTCAGCAGTCTCGTCGTGTTGGTTGAGATCCTGCTCGTCGGTCAGGGTATCGTACACAACACCGGGGCCCGGCCGCTGGGTGGCCGTACGCAGTGGGCGTGCGGTCGCCCGGCCCGCCGTAGCCAGCCGAGCATGACCGACCGACTGCTTCACCAACTGCACCACACCCCACGTGCCCCCGCCGAGCAGGGTCAGGCCCATTACTAATACGCCCCAGCGCTCGGCCCGGCGCAGTGGCCGGTAAGAGGATAATTTTAGGAAGGGGCGGGCCGACTTGGCGGCAGTACCCGTGGCGCGGGGCTGGGCGAGGGTTGCCTGGCGCGGTGCAGCGCCAGTGTTCGCGGGCGAAGCTCCCGCAAAGGTTGGAGTCGTCGCTTTTGCGTTGGCCTGGGCTTGTAATTGCTGCATAAGCCGTCCCAGTTCCTGAATGCGGGCGTCCAGCTCGCGGTGGCGGGCGGCGAGCTCGGTGCGGGCCGCCCGCATTTCGGCTTCGAGGGCGACCTGCGCCCGTTGCTCTGCTTGGCGTGCGGCGGCGGGTTGGCCGGTCTGGGCGAGTTGCTGCCGCAGTTGGGCTAGCTCTTGGGTGCGGGCGGCTTCGCGAGCGGCGGCGTCCCGGCGTTGCTGGGCCAGCTCGGCTTGCAGCTCCTGGCGTAACTGGTGCAGGCGGGCCTGCTCCTGCCGGTCGCGCTGGGCTAGGTCGGGCACGGGAAAGCCGCCGTAGGGTGGGTCGGCCGGAATATCCGCGGCCCCCAGCCAGCGCCAGAGCTGGCGAAGCTTTTGGGCGAGGTAGTCGGCCGCACTTTCCGGCTCGCCGTGCTGGTGCGCTACGTACGGCTCGTTAGCCAGGTAGTCAGCCCAGTCGAGTAATTCTTCCTCGTTTAGTACTGCTGTTTCGGAGCGAAGCGGCAGGCGTGACGGCAGCGAGTTGACGCCGCCTAGCAGGTGAAAATCGTGGGCTTCCGCCTGGCGGTGCAGGTTGGTTTCCACGTCGGCCGCAAAAGTGAGCGGAGCGTCAAACAGCGCCAGGCCCGCGCAAGGAGGAAGTTCCGCTACCGGTATGCCTAACTGCTCGCTCAGCCAAGCCAAGGCCAGCGGTATTTGCTGCTGATAGTGCGCCAGCGGATTACCGGCGACCAGCGAGTCGGCCAGCGGCTGCCCGTCGAGCAGCCAGGGGCGGGCTGGCGACGCCGGTAACGCAAGCTCGCCAGCGCGGGGCGTCAGGAATAGCGCAACCACGCCCGCTGGACGCACGAGGAGCGCATCGACGGCGACCGGCGCCAATGCGCCCAGGTTGCCCAGCAGCACGGTAGCCGGGCCCGTAGCGTCGGCCCGCAGCGTTTCGGCTACGGCCTCGAACTGCTGCTGGCGGCCAGCGTCTGCAAAGGGCACGGGTTGAATGCTGACCAGCATGGCAAAGCAAATAAGTGGAAAGATAAGAGAGTACGAAGTCCAGTTTGCAACTCCGCGTCAACCCGCTCGCTGGCCTAGTGCCGGTTGTCTTCGTCGGCCAGCATGCTGAGGTAGCTTTCGTAGCGCGGTACGGCTAGCTTGCCTTTGTCTACGGCCTCGCGCACGGCGCAGCCGGGCTCGTGCACGTGCTGGCAGTTGTGGTAGCGGCACTGGCCCAGCAGGGCGCGCATCTCGGGAAAGTAGCCGGCCAGCTCGGCGGGCGGCACATCCACCAGCCCCAGCTCCTTGATGCCGGGCGTGTCAATGAGGTAGGTGCCAGGTACCACTTCCAGCATCTCAGCAAACGTCGTAGTGTGCTTGCCCTTATCGGAAAATTCGCTGATTTCGGCCGTTTTGAGGTCCAGGTCGGGCACTAGCGAGTTGATGAGTGTGCTCTTGCCCACGCCCGAGTGGCCCGAGAGTAGCGATACCTTGTTGGGCAGCAGCGCGGCCACCTCGGCTACATACTCGCCGGTTTCGGCCGAGCACAGTACGCTGGGGTAGCCCAGGCTGGCGTACATGCCAGCCACCTGCTGCTGGTAGTCGAGCGTGTCCTCGTCGTAGAGGTCGGCTTTGTTGAAAATCAGCTTGGCGGGCAGGTGATAGGCTTCGGCCGTGACGAGAAAGCGGTCGATAAACCCAAAGGAAGTAGCCGGCGACACCAGCGTAACCACCAGCAACGCTTGGTCGAGGTTAGCCGCCACGATATGGGCGTGCTCGCTCTTGTGCACCGAGCGCCGGATAATGTAGTTGCGGCGCGGCTGAATGGTGTGAATGACGCCCGCGCCCTCCGATTGCTCGGGTATGTCAAAATCCACCAGGTCGCCCACGGCCAGCGGATTACTCACCTTCAAGCCCTTGTTTTTAAACTTGCCCCGCAGCCGGCAGCGGTGCAGCTGCCCGGTGCCCGTTTCGCGCACCACGTACCACGAGCCGGTAGATTTGACGACTACTCCGGTCATTTTTTTAGTTATGAGTTATGAGTTAGAAGTTATGAGTGGTCCCGATAGTTTTGAGGGGAAACGGTCTGGTGAAGCCTGTTCCGCAACTCATAACTTCTAACTCATAACTTTTAACTCCCTTAAAATTTGCCCCGTCGCGCCGGCGTGGGTGTGTACGTAGTCGAGGCTCATGTCCTGCACCTTCAGCCGGGCTTCCTCGTTGTAATACAGGCGGTCGAAAGCCGCTTCCAGCTGCTGGGCCGACGCCACCGAAAACGCGCAGCCGAGCTGTACCAGCTCCACGGCTTCCTGAAACCGCTCGTAGCGTGGCCCGAAGAATACGGGGAGCCCGAAGGCGGCGGCTTCCAGCGTGTTGTGCAGGCCTGCCCCAAACGCCCCGCCGATATAGGCGAAGCGCCCGAAGCGGTAGAGCTGACTGAGCATCCCCACGTTGTCGATGAGCAGCAGGCGGGCCTCGGCCACCGTAGCGGGCGTGGCCTGCGAATAGCGCACGGTGAGGCCCGGCAGAGCGGACTCCACCTCCTGCAAATGCGCCTCGCTCACCTCGTGCGGGGCGATGATAAAGCGCATGGTGCGGGCGTGCTTGCGTAGCAGTGGCGCCAGGGTCGGCAGGTCTTCGGGCCAGGTACTGCCAGCCACCAGCACGGGTGCCCCATCGGCCACGAAGGCTTCGGCTAAGGGTAGGGAGCGGGCGGGAGCCAAGGCCGTGGCCGCCACGGTGTCGAAGCGGGTATCGCCGGCCACGCTTACGCGGGTGAGGCCCAGCCCGCGCAGTAACTCGGCCGAGGCTTCATTTTGCGTAAAAATGTGGTGCAACTGGCCCAAAATCTCCCGGAAAAAGCTCCCCCAGGGCTTGAAAAATACCTGGCCAGGTCGAAAAATAGCCGCCACTACCACCGCCGGAATGCCGTGCATCCGCAGTTCCCGCAGGAAATAGTACCAGAATTCGTACTTCACGAAAATGGCCAGCCGGGGCCGCACGGCGGCCACGAAGCGCGAGGCATTGTCAGCCGTGTCGAGCGGTAGGTAAAAGATATAGTCGGCCCCCGCCCAGTTTTTGCGCACTTCGTAGCCCGAGGGCGAGAAAAACGTGAGCACAATCCTGTGGTCCGGATATTCCCGCCGTAACCCCTCGATAAGCGGCCGGCCCTGTTCAAACTCGCCCAGCGAGGCGCAGTGCACCCACAGCCGCGGGGCGGCTTCGCCCGCCAGCGCCCGCTCGATGCGGGGCAGCAAACCCTCGCGGCCTGCTACCCAGGCCGCCGCCTTGGGGTTGAAAGGGGCCACCAGGCGCAGCAACAGCGCATATAGCGCTAGTCCTAAAGAATATAAAAATTGCAAAAAGCAGCCGCGCCAGGGAGTAAAAGCCCTAACGCGGCCCCAAAATTACGCCCAATGTAGGGTAAGCTTTAGCTTGCCCGGCGTGAGGGTAGTATCTCCCAACCGCCGGGCAAGTCAAAGCTTAGTCTACAGGGCCTTCCTCCGCTTCCCAGTTGGCCGGGCAGGTCTCCCCATGCTCCTCAAAGTGGCGCAACGCATCCACCACGCGCAGTGCGTCAGAAATGCGGCGGCCCAGGAAACGGTCGTTCACGAGCTGATGCCGCACGATGCCATCGCGGTCTATCAAAAACAAGCCCCGATAAGCCTGCGGCGTACCGATGAAGGTCATTTCGCCAGCCTCGTTGTAGTCGTAGTGACCCGCTAGCACGTCGTAGTTGGCCGAGATAGTTTTGGTAGCATCGGCCACGAGCGGGTAGGTCACGCCCCCAATGCCGCCCTCGTCGAGTGGGGTGCGCAGCCAGGCCGCGTGCGTCTGGTGCGAATCGGTACTGCATCCTACTACCGCCACGCCCCGGCGCTCAAACTCGGGTAGCATCTGTTGAAAGGCCAGCAGCTCGGTAGGGCAGAGGCCCGAAAAATCGGCCGGGTAAAAAAATAGCAGTACATAACGCTTGCCCAGGTAACGGTCAAGCGAAAAATCTTCTTCTATCAGCGAGCCAATGGCCGCATAGGCCTTAAAAGACGGCGCACGTTTGCCAACGAGAACGGGCATTTTGTGGAGTTATGAGTTAAAAAATACGAGTTAGAAATTGCGCCATTCAGCCTCCGCGCCTTCCGCGGGTACTTCCGCGTCCTCCGCGGTGAAAACATCTAAGCCCCTCTTACTGCGAAAGTCCTCCAACAGTTATTCGCGCACCAAAAACTGAAACGTGCTACGCGTGCGCTGCTCCAGCAGCAGCTCGCGCCCAGCCGTCAGCCGCTCCAGACTCGCCGTATCGTAGTGCTTGATGGTGAAAAGCGTCAGCGCACTATTGTACTGCACCCGAAACTGCCCTTGCAGCAGCGCCAGCAGCCGCTGCACCCGCATCTCGCTAAAATCGGTGCACACCGAAAAGCTGATGGCCGAGTTCTGCATCAAATTGATTTTGAGCCGCGCCTGGGCCAGCGCCCCGAAGATTACTTCTAAATTTTCCTCCGATATGAAAGCAAAATCCTTGCTCTCAAACGACAGCAAGCACTGCCCGCCCTTGCGGATAAACGCCGGCACCAACGGCGGGTGCTGGCAGTCGTGAATGAGCGTGCCCGGCGCGGCAGGATCCAAAAACGACTTCACCCGCAGCGGAATGTGCCGGTCGGCCAGCGGCTTCAGCGTCTTGGGGTGAATGACGCTGGCCCCGTAAAAGGCCATCTCGATGGTTTCCTGGTAGCTGATTTCGGGGTACAGAACCGTATCGGGAAATATCTTGGGATCGGCATTGAGCAGGCCCGGCACGTCCTTCCAGATGGTCACGCTCTCGGCCCGCAGGCAGTAGGCGAAGATGGCGGCCGAGTAGTCGGAGCCCTCGCGGCCGAGGGTAGTGTAATGATTGGTGTCAGTGCCACCTATAAAACCTTGAGTGATAATAATATCAATTCCTGAACCTATTAAATGATGGACGGCTGAATTGATAGCTTTTTCCGTTGCTAGCCAGTCTACCTGTGCTTCGCGCCAATTTTCATTAGTTTTAATCAAGCCTGCCGCCGCGATATCTCGGACTCTACCCCAGGAAAATGTAAGAGCCAGTGCTTCGCTCACTAGGGCTACTGAAAGACGCTCACCGTAGCTCACGATTTGATCGTACCCCTTATCATATCCCATTGTTAAGTCTCGCTCTAGCGAAGCTAGCGCGGTGCTCAATTCAGCGAGAATGTCGTTTAATTCAACCGAAACAACATCAACATCGGTTTCTGCCGGTAGCTGCTGATTACTTATGTCTAAAACTGCTCGCTGATGATACGCTACTAGCGCTGCCCACTGGGCCGAGTAGTCCCGCCCGTGGTACGCTAAGTCGTAAATCTCCTCCAACGCATTGGTTGTCTTCCCCATCGCCGATACCACAATCAGCAGCGGCCCGCTGAGCCCGAAGTCGCGCACGATGCGGCAGAGGTTGAGAATGGCCGCCGCGTCCTTCACCGAGGCCCCGCCAAATTTGTAGACCTGCAAGCCCGTTAGTTCATTTTCCATGGGCCCAAAACTAGGGCGCGGGGCGGCTTGCCAGCTTGCCCAGCTGGGCTGGCCCGCTAAAAATGCCGTTGGTAGCCCCCGCAATCGTGTGCAGAGGTTTCGCTAGGCCGCTTGCCGCGCCTCGGCTAGCTTTGTGGCAATTCTCGCCCTTATTCCCTTACATGGACCACAACAAGCTAGCCCTGCCCGTCGGCACCACGCTCGACCGCTTTATCATGCGCAAGCAGGAAGATTTTCCCTACGCCACCGGCGAGCTTTCGCAGCTGCTGCGTGACATCGCGCTGGCCGCCAAGATTGTAAATCGCGAAATCAACCGCTCGGGCCTCATCGATATTGCCGGGGCCTACGGCAGCCGCAACGTGCAGGGTGAAGATCAGCAGAAACTCGATGTGATTGCCAACATCCGCTTTATCCGCGCCCTGCGCAACGGAGGCGAGGTGTGCACCATCATCTCAGAGGAAGACGACGACATCATCCAGACCGGCAACAACCAGGGCAAATACGTGGTGGCCATCGACCCGCTCGACGGCTCCAGCAACATCGACGTCAACGTCAGCATTGGCACTATTTTCAGCATTTACCGCCGCATCTCGCCCACCGGCCGCGAGGGCGGCAGCGCCGATTGCCTTCAGCCCGGTACCCACCAGGTAGCGGCGGGCTACGTCATCTACGGCTCCAGCACCATGCTCGTGTACACCACCGGCAACGGCGTCAACGGCTTCACCTACGAGCCTAGCCTGGGCGAATTCTTCCTTTCGCACCCCAACATCCAAACGCCCAAGACCGGTAAGATTTACTCTATCAACGAGGGCTCGTCCGAGTCCTTTTCGCCCGGTGTAGCGGCCTTCGTGCAGCAGTGCAAGGCCGAGAAGTTTTCGGCCCGCTACATCGGCTCGCTGGTGGCCGATTTCCACCGCAACCTCCTCAAAGGTGGTATCTACATCTACCCCGCCACCGCCAAGGATACCAACGGCAAGCTCCGCCTCATGTACGAGTGCAACCCGCTGGCCTTCATCGTCGAGCAAGCTGGTGGTAAAAGCTCCAACGGCCACCTGCGCACCCTCGAAATCGAGCCCAAAACCTGCCACGAGCGTTGCCCCGTCTTCATCGGCAGCAAGGAGCTGGTCGAGCAAGCCGAAGCTTTCCTGGCCAAAGAAAATGAGCATGTAGGGTAAGCTTTAGCTTGCCCGGCGTCAGGATAGGCGGGGCGCGCCTTTCCTGACGCCGGGCAAGCTAAAGCTTACCCTACAAAAAAGCCCATCCTCGTGCGAGGATGGGCTTTTTACTAACTTGGCCAAGAAGCTATTTTGTAGCCTCCGGATTACCAGTCGCTTTTGGGGCAGCATCCGTGTCGCCAATCACGCCGCCCGTGCTCAGCGGCTCGCCGGCTGCCGGCTCCTCGGCGCTGGCCTCGGAGTAGGGTACGCGCTGGCTCACAATGCCGTACCACGAAGCCAGCTTCTTGATGTCGGAGAGGTACACGCGGTCGCGGTCGTACTCGGGCATTACGTCGGCCAGAAACTCCTTTAGCTCGCCCTCGCCCGATTTGCTCGTCACGGGAATGTTGGCCCCGTGCTTTTGGTAAATGCGCTCAAAAATCTCGGTCAGCGGCAGCGTCTCGTCCGAGTCCTGGGTGTACATGCCAATCTCGCTCAGCAGCGATACTTTGTTGCTGGCCGGGGCCAGCGAGCGGGTAGCTTTTGCGTCCAGGCTCTCAACCAGCACACCATGACGGGCGGGGCGGACCAAGCGGTACAGACCCGGCTGGCCGCTGATGGCCGCCAATTCTTTCAAATCGTAGGGCATTCTTCTTTGTTAGTTATAAGTTAAAAGTTATGAGTTATGAGTTGAAAGTTATGAGGCGGCTGTAGCCAACTAATAACTTTTAACTCATAACTCATAACTGATTTATTCTACCGTATTCGCGCCGGTTACGCCGAGCTTGAAATCGATGGGTAGGCTAGTTAGAATGGGGTATTCGGGTTTTTTGAACTTGAGCAGGCGCACGACGCGCAGGGCCTCATCGCCGGTGCCGCCGCCTACTTGCTTCACCAGTTTAATGCCCTGCATGGTGCCGTCGGTATTAAGCGTAAAGCTCACGATGCAGCGCCCCTGAATGCGATTGCGCTTGGCCAGCAGCGGGTACTTCAATTCCTTGGCAATGAAGGCGTACATGGCTTCCTGGCCACCTTCGTAATAAGCAGCCACCGGAATATCTTGGCCTACGTGGTTGATGCCCGTGCCCTGGGCGGCCGCGGGCGTGGTTTGCGCGGGGGGCGGCGTGTTGGGCTTGGGGGTTTGGGCCTGGGCCGTGGCGAGTAAGCCACCCAAGGCCAGCGGGGTGAGCAGTAATTTCTTCATGAGGTTAGTAAAATGTACGGGACTGAAATTCCCCGCCCCTGGGCAATTGCCGCGCCAAAAGTACTTACGCGTCCGCGGCATCAGCCGCAACCTGCCGGTTTATTTCCGCAATAAAATTCAATACCTCCTCGCGGCCCGCCCCGGTTTCGGCCGAGGTGACGAAGTGGCGCGGTAGTTCATCCCAGGTTTCGCTCATCTTGGCCAGGTAGGCCGTCAGGAGGGTGCGGGTCTGGGTGGCCGACTGCTTATCAGTTTTGGTAAAAATCATGATAAACGGCACGCCGGCCTCGCCCAGCTTAGCCATAAAATCCAAGTCGACGGCTTGCGGCGCATGGCGCGAGTCGAGCAGTACGCACACGCAGGTCAGGTTTTCGCGCTTCGTCAAATAAGCGTTTATCATTTTGCCCCAGTCGGCCCGCGACGTCTTGCTCACCTTGGCGTAGCCGTAGCCCGGTAAGTCGACCAGGTACCATTCGTCGTTGATATTGAAGTGGTTGATAACTTGAGTTTTACCTGGGGTGCTCGACGTCTTAGCCAGGCCTACGCGGCCCGTTAGCATGTTTATCAGCGAGGACTTGCCCACGTTGGAGCGCCCAATAAAAGCGTACTCGGGCCGGTCGGGGGTAGGGCAGAGGGCTACCTGGGTGTTACTACTTAAAAAACTAGCTTCTCGAATTACCATAAGTGGGTTACCTATCGGGCGGTGCGGGTACAAAGATGGGTTGCGTAGCGGCAGGCCGCTGGCTGGCCCCGGTAGACACTTACGCACAACCGATAGCTAAGCCATTGTCTTTCACAGCCTGCCAGTATATTTGCGCGACGCTCAATTAGCTGTTTTCCTGTTGTCGAAACCACTGAATACATAAACCGGCACGGTTTAGTGCCCGGTCTGAGCCGGCTTGGCGGCGCTTTTCGGGTATATTTGCCGCCGCAAGCAGTTGCATCGTACTTGCAAAAAATTACATCGGCGCGGGCCAAACGGGCCAACCCTATTGCCAAAATTTAGTATAAGTCGGCAAAACAAGCGAGTCATTCATCCGCTTATGCCAAAGGCTGTGCTAAAGCTACCTTTTCGCTCTTTCCTTTAAAATTTTCCAAACACCCTTTTTTCAATGGACAACGTATCCAAAAGGCTGTTGCAAGCTTCCTACGCGCTGGCTTTGACCACGGCCGTGGCTAATTCGGCCCAGGCTCAGAGCACGCGCAAGGACCTGCAAACCGGCAACAAGCTGTTCAATCAGGAGAACTACCGCGCTTCCATCCCCTACTACGAACGGGTGATTGCGAAAGACCCCAACAACGCACAAGCACTGTTCCGGGCCGGCGTGGCGTACCTGTCCTTTGATAAAGAAAAGGCAAGCGATTACATCTATAAGGCGCAGAAGCTGAAGCCGAAAGTGTCGAAAGACGTAGAGTACTGGCTGGGTCGCGTCGACCACCTCAACTACAACTTCGACGAGGCTATCACGCACTACCAGGCTTATAACGCCACGCTGAAAAAGCGCAACGACACCCGTCGCGAAGAAGTAGCCCAGCTGATCCAGCATAGCAAAAACGCAAAGGTGCTCTTCAACTCGCCCAAGGACATCTTCGTGAAGAACCTGGGCCCCACCGTAAACACGCAGTATTCGGAGCACAGCCCGGTTATCTCGTCGGATGATAAGACGCTGATCTATACGACCCGCGCCAACCCGACCGACATCCCCGGCCTCGATACGAAAGCCCGCAATAAAACTGCCGCCGACGGGGAGTACTACGAGGGTATCGTAGAAACGCACCGCATCGACGCCGACAACTGGGAGAAGCCCCGCTCGCTCTCAACCGCGCTCAACAGCAAAGGCCACGACGCATCGGACCAGTTGTTTGACAACGATACCAAGCTGCTCATGTACCGTAGCGACGAGGACGGCGACGTATTCGTAGCTTCGAAGCAAGCCGGGGGTGACTGGGGTGCCCCGACCAAGCTCAACAGCAACATCAACTCAAAGGCCTACGAAGGTGATGCTTACATCACGCCGGATGGCCTGACGCTCTACTTCTCGACGGCTCGCTACTCGGAAGACGGCAATCTCGACCTGTATTACAGCACCCGCACGGCGGGCGGCGACTGGGGTCCGGCTAAATCGCTGGGTAGCACCATCAACACGAAGTACGATGAGGACAGCCCGTACATCAGCCGCGACGGCCGGACGCTGTACTTCAGCTCGCGTGGTCACAACACGATGGGCGATTACGACATCTTCGCCTCGAAGTACGACAGCATCGGCCACAAGTGGGGCCGCCCCGAAAACATGGGCTACCCCATCAATACGCCGGATGCTGACTCGTACTACCGCCTCGCCCCCGATGGCACGTACGCTTACCTCAGCTCGTACCGCATCGGTGGCTACGGTGAGAAGGACATCTACACTATCAGCTACATCAAGAACATCACCATCAAAGGCACGGTGTTCTCGAAGCGTGACAGTGCGCAGGTTATCCCCGGCGTAGAACTGGTGTTTAACGGTACGCAGGCCGACAAAACGGCCATCAGCTTCCGTGACGTAACTAAGGAGGGTGGTAACTACCAAGTGAAAGTACTGTCGGCTCGTACCTATCAAGTGGCTGTAAACAAAGACGGTAAGAACATCGAAACGCAGGAATTCGCGGTGCCGATTTCGACGAACGACTCGACGAGCATCACCAAGAATTTCTACGTCGATTACATCGATACTGCAGTTTACGCTTCTACTCGTTTCGGCAAGATTTACTTCGATACCGACAAGTACAAGCTGCGGCCTGAAGCAATTAAGACGCTGAACAAGACGGCGGCAATCCTGAAGGCTAATACCGGCCTCAACATCTCGATCGAAGGCAATTGCGACTCGCGCAATACCGACGAGTACAACATGGTCCTCGGCCAGAACCGCGCCGACGCTGCTAAAAACTACCTCGTGAAACAGGGCGTAGCCGCCAGCCGCCTCACCACGGTAAGCTTCGGCGAGCGCAAGCCTGCCGCTCCGAACGATACGCCGGAGAACATGCAGCTCAACCGTCGCGACGAATTCCGCGTCGTGCTGAAAGAGGGTGAAAAAATGCCCGTGATTCAGCCCGTGCCGACTACGACTACCACGGTTATCGCCGTGCCCGTAGCCCCGGCTCGCCCGCTGCCCGGTAAGAGCAAAGTGAAAATGGCCGACGGTACCAAGGTGAAAACCAAGGTAGACGAGGACAGCGATAAAGTAAAAGTGAAAACCAAAGGCGCTGCCGGTGAGAAATCGAAAACGGTTTCGAAAGACGGTGAACTCGACTCGAAAGCCAAAGACGCTTCGGGTGAAAAGGCCAAGGTGAAAGCCAAAGCTGAATAAGCACGGCAATTTTGCTAAAAATGAAACGGCCGGACGAACAGTCCGGCCGTTTTTTTGTCTGCTAGCTAGCGCAGCCCACTGGGGTGGCGCGCTACGCAATTTTTATGGCTCCTTGCCGTTCTTTGCACTCCTCCCTATGGCCGTAGTACCCTACAAAGAAGACGCCGCCGATAAGAAATCGCAGGTGGCCCGCATGTTCGACAACATTGCGGGGAAGTATGATTTTCTCAACCATTTTCTGAGCGTCGGGACCGACATCTACTGGCGCCGCAAAGCCGTGGACGAGCTCAAGGCGCTACGCCCGGCCCGCATCCTGGATATTGCCACCGGAACCGCCGATTTTGCCATTGAAACGCTCCGCGCCGCTGCGCCCGATGCCCAAGTGACGGGAGTAGACATCTCGGCGGGGATGCTCGACGTGGGTCGCCAGAAATTGCAGGACAAGAAGCTCAGCCACCGCATCAAGCTGGAGCTGGCCGACTCGGAAAACCTGCCGTTTGAAGATGGGACGTTTGATGCTGTCACGGCCTCGTTTGGGGTGCGTAACTTCGCGCACCTGGAAAAGGGGCTATCCGAGATGCACCGCGTGCTGCGCCCGGGTGGGCAGCTCGTTATTCTGGAGTTTAGCAAGCCCACGGCGTTTCCGCTCAAGCAGGCGTATAACTTTTATTTCAAGCGGGTGCTACCGGTCTTTGGCAAGGTAATTTCCAAGGATCAGAGTGCGTACACCTACCTGCCCGAATCGGTGCAGGCATTTCCCGACGGTGCCGATTTCGTAGCCATTCTGCGCCGCGTCGGCTTTACCAATCCTGCATGGCAACCTCTCACGTTCGGCATCAGCTCCATTTACACCGCCCGCAAATAGCCGCCGCGTCCCAGACGCGCCCGCTGTTGCCGTTGGCGCTGCTAATTCTGCTAGCCGGCCCCGCGCTGGCTCAGCGCAAGCGCAGCGATACTATTGACCGCAACCGCAAGGGGCACATAAAGGGCGTGGTAGTGGAGAACCTTTCCAACTACAACGCCCGCTTTTACCGGCCGGGCCTGACGATAGCGCCCAACTTCTCGCGGTTCTTCATCGAACAGTCGGCCGCGTATTTCCAGGCGGCGCAGCAGGGGCGGGGTATTTCGGCTAATGCGATCATCAGCCCCGGCTTCGGGGTGGGGTTCGTGAATGATATTCGGCTGGGTAATCCGAGTACGCCGTTTCACCTGCGCTTCGTGCCCGGACTAAGTTTTATGACGCGCCGGGTCGAGTTTAAGAGCGTGGGCGCGGGCCAGCCCGATACGATACGTACGCAGGAAGTTAGTACTACTCAGTTGGAGCTACCGCTGCTGCTCAAGTACCAGTCGAATCGCCGTCGCAACACGCGCTTCTACATGATAGGCGGTATCAAGCCCAGCCTGGCCGTGACGCAGCGCCAGAATACGCCCGCCATCAACCAGCTCTCCATCACTCGCAACGATGTGCTGCTGGAATATGGCTTTGGCCTCGACCTGTTTTACCCGTACTTCAAGTTTGGCCCGGAGCTGCGCTTTTCGCACGGGCTGCGCAACATTCTGTCGCCTCGCAACAATGAGTACAGCAACAGTCTGCAAAGCCTGCGTACCAATACGGTGACGCTGTACCTCAACATTGAATAATTTTCTTCAAGCTGTTAGCCGATAGCTGCTAGCTGGTAGCCTTGCGCAAAAAGGCCCTGCTAAGCAGTTACTAGCTAGCAGCTATTAGCTACCAGCTTAACATGAAAACTGCCTTTATTACGGGTGCTTCTTCCGGTATTGGCCGGGCGACGGCCGTGGCGCTGGCTGGCGCTGGCTTTCAGCTAGTCATAACTGGCCGCCGCCGCGAGCGCCTCGACGCGCTGGCCCAGCAACTGGCTCCCACGCCGGTGCACATGCTCACATTCGACGTACGCGACCGCGCCGCCGTAGAAGCGGCCGTGGCTGAGCTGCCAGATACCTTTGCTCACGTTGACGTGCTCATCAACAACGCTGGTAACGCCCACGGGCTGGCCTCCATTCAGGAAGGTGACCCGGCCGATTGGGACGCCATGATGGACGGCAACGTGAAGGGCCTGCTCTACGTGAGCCGCGCCGTGCTGCCGCGCATGGGCGAGGGCGGATTTATCGTCAATCTGGGCTCCATTGCCGGGCACGAGGCCTACGCCAACGGCAACGTGTACTGCGCTTCCAAGGCCGCCGTATCGATGCTTACTCGCACGATGCGTATCGACTTGCTGCCCAAAGGTATCCGCGTGGCCGAGGTGGCGCCGGGCATGGTCGAGACCGAGTTTTCGGAAGTGCGCTTCAAAGGCGACGAGGAGCGTGCCGCCAACGTGTACAAGGGTGTGCAGGCCCTGCAAGCGGCTGACATTGCCGATATTATCCAGTTTATGGTGACGCGCCCGCCGCACGTGCAGCTGGCCGAAGTCATTGTATTCCCGGCGGCGCAGGCGGCGGCCAGCACTGTCAAGCGGGCTGGCTAGCCCCGGCTGCCGAAAATAGCGCTGCCCACCCGAATGAGCGTGCTACCCTCGGCCAGCGCCCAGGCGTAGTCGGCGCTCATGCCCATCGAGATTTCGCGGAACTCTTCATCGGCTGCAAAGTAAGTGGCCTTTAACTGTTCAAAATACTGCCGGAGCTGACGGAATTCGCCGCGCACGAGTGCCTCATCGGGCGAGTGCGTGGCGATGCCCATGACGCCGGTCAGGCGCACGTGGCGCAATGCCTTGTACTCGGCCGATTGCAGAATTTCCTCGGCTTCGGTTAGCGTGAGGCCGGTCTTGGTGTCTTCCTGGGCAATGTGAAATTGCAGCAAGCCCCGAATGACGCGGTTATACTTGGCCGCCTGCTTATCTAATTCCAGTAGCAGGCGCAGGCTGTCGATGCTTTCCACGGTGTGGACGAAGGGAGCCAGGTATTTGACCTTGTTGGTTTGCAACTGGCCAATCTGGTGCCACGCTATATCGGCCGGTAGCTCGGGCTGCTTGGCGGCCATTTCCTGCACCCGGTTCTCGCCGAAAATGCGAGCCCCGGCTTCGTACGCTTCGCGTAGCCGCTCCACGGGATGAGTTTTGGTAACGACGACCAAGCGGGCGCTGGTGCCAGCCAACTGGGCTTCAAAAGCGGCAATGTTCTCAGTAATAGACATTATAATGAGCTGTTAGCCAGTAGTTAATACTGTGTTGTGATTGAAAAATCAGTCTTCAAGTACGTTGTTCATGAATGTACTCTTGAGGGCCAGCCAGAGTAGCCAGAGGGCCAGGCCCCAGCCCAGGTAGGGGCGGTAAAAATCCTGCACGCTACGGTACCGCTGGGTGCGGATGTCGGATTTTTCTAGCTTATCGATGGCTTTGAATACCCGGCTGAGGGCCTCGTTGTCGGTAGCGCGAAAAAAGCGGCCGTCGGCCGCTTCGGCCAGTTGGCGCATGGTAGTCTCGTCGAGGCGGGTTTGCACGTAGCGGGGCTTGCCGGTGGTAGAGTCGCGGCCGAAGGGTACGTAGCCATCCTCACCTAAGCCAATCGTATACAGTCGAATACCGTAGGCATGGGCGAGCTGGGCCGCCAGTAGCGGGTCGAGGCTGCCGGCGTTGCTTTCACCATCGGAGAGCAGTACGCACACCCGCGATTTGGCTGGTGACTCACGCAGGCGATTGATGGCGGTGCCCAGCGCCGTGCCGATGGCGGTACCATCTTCGGCGATGAGGCCGGGGCGCAGGCTAGCCAGGTTGTCGAGCAGCAGGTCGTAGTCGGTGGTGAGGGGTACCAGCGAATACGCCTGCCCGGCGAAGGCTACCAGCCCCAGGCGGTCGCCGGCCCGCCGCTGAATAAAGCGTCGGGCCAGGCGCTTGGCGGCTTCGAGGCGGGTCGGCTTGAGGTCTTCCAGCTCCATGCTGCCCGATACGTCGAGCGCCAGCACGATGTCGATGCCGCGGCCCGTTTGGGTCAACTGCTCACTCAGGTGCTGGGGGCGGGCTACGGCTACAATCAGGAGTGCCTGGCTTAAGGCCAGAATGATAGTTGGCACGAAGCGCAGCCCAGCCCGCCAGTCGGGTCGAATGCCGGCCGGTCCGAACGCCACCACCACCTGCCGCCGACGCCGGGCCAGCAACCAGCGCAGCAGGGGCAGCAGCGGCACCAGGGCCAGCAGCAGCAGCAGGCGCGGGTGCTGCCATTCGTAGCCAGCCAGGGTGGCGTAGGAAAAGATGTTCATGTAAAAACGGCCAGGGGGCGCAAATTACGGCTAATCTCACCCGTCGACCCTTCCCAGGCCCGGTGGGCTACCTTTGCCCCGACCTTACGCCCCCAGGGCTGGCCCCATGATTCGTACCGTGATTTTTGATATGGATGGCGTCATCATCGACACCGAGCCCATCCACCACCACGCCTTTTTTACGCAGTTTGCCGAGTTGGGTATCGCCGTGAGCGACGAGCTGTACGCCTCATTCTTAGGCTCTTCCACGCGCAACGTATTTCAGCGACTCAAGCAGGAGTTTGCGTTGGCCCAAGAAGTGCCGGCGCTGCTCCAGCGCAAGCGTGAGCTGTTCAACCAGGCATTCGATACCGATGCGGGCCTCGACCTGCTGCCCGGCGTGCGCGCGCTCATTCAAGACCTGCGCGAGCACGACGTCCAATTAGTACTAGCTTCTTCGGCCTCGAAAGCCACGATAGCGCGGGTATTCAACCGCTTCGGGCTGGGGCCTTACTTCTCGCATATCGTTAGCGGCGAAGACTTTGTGCAGTCAAAGCCCAACCCCGCCATCTTCCTGCACGCGGCTGAGCTGGCCCAAACGCCCGTGAGCGAGTGCATCGTCATCGAAGATTCGGCCAACGGGGTGGCTGCCGCTAAGGCGGCCGGTATCTACTGCGTTGGCTACGCCAGCCCGCACTCCGCCGGGCAGGATTTACGACTGGCCGACCGCGTGATTCGGGATTTTTCCGAGATGTCGGCCACGGAGATTCAGTACATTGTAGGGTAAGCTTTAGTTTGCCCGGCGTCTGGTGGGCCGCGGCTCGTCTGGCGCCGGGCAAGCTAAAGCTTACCCTACAGCTACTCAAGCCGGCCTAGCTCGGTGCTGGCGAAGGTCCATTCGGGCGTGTCGAACTCCGTGGCCTGTGGCCCTGGCACGGCAAACCACGCACCTAGCTTTGGCTGACCCACGTTGCGCAGCAGGTGGATATTTTGGGCGGGCATATAGCTCTGCATCAGCAGTAAGTAACGCTGGCCGGTGCGGGTGTTTTCGGCTACGTCGGCCACTAGGACGGCGTGGCCGGGGCTGCCGCCGTGCACCAGTACGTCGCCGGGCTGGGCCTGGGCGAGCGGTACGGGCTGCACCTCGCGGCTCAGCGACAGCGTGCCCGCGTAGCCGAATACCGGCAGCAGGTAGCGGCCCAGCGCGGCGTGCGTAGCCGCCTCGGCCGGCTTGGGCGCGGGGTACACCTGCTCGCCCTGCACCCGAAACGTGGTGCCCGCCAGGTAGTCCGAAAACCAGGCATCGTAGCCGGTGGTCAGGTGGAAGTGAATTTTGTTAAAATTGACGCTGAACAGGTATTCGGCCCGCAGCCGCATGACGGCATCGGCGCACTGCTGTAAGTCGGTGGTGCCAGGGTCGATATCGACCACGGCGGCCACTACCGATTGGTTATCCTTCAGGCGGCCGTTGAAGAGCCGGGCCGGGGTACCGGCGGGCCGCAATGGTAGCCCGCGCAGCCACTCGCCCCACGAGCCAGCGGCCACCGGTACCCGCTGGCACCCCGGCGGCACCGCAATGCGCTGGGCCAGCCGCTGGGCGGGTGTCGGCTGGGTAGCCAGCCAGGGATAAACCGGCGCGGCTAGGGTCGGGGGCATTAGCAACAGGCTTCCGAAGAGAAAGAGTGACCGCATGGGGAGGCTGAAAAGGCAAGCAACAAGGAAGTAACGGTCAACGCCGACGACGCCCTTTTCGCGTCGTAAATAAGCCAAACTGAAGTTGCTAAAATAAGGCAGACCACCAACGCAAAAGCGCCCCGCTACGCCTCAGCCAAGGAGGACGCAACGGGGCGCTAAGGCAAAACACCAGCCCAGCCGTTAGCTGAGCGAGTCTTTGATGTTGCCAAGGAGGCTGTCGGTCAAGGTCATTTGCTCTTTCTGGGCGTGGCCCTCGGGTACGGGCGGGGCGAGCCTAGGCTCGTCGCCGTAGGGCTCGGCTTTCAGCACTTTAAACTCGCCCTTGCCGTCGATACTGGGGCCCTGCGTCCAGCGGCCCTCGGGCGTGCCGGTACCGTCGATGTTGGTCGAGATAAAGGCGTAGTTGAAATTCTGATTTTCCTTACTTTGCGGGAAGGAGTTAGGGATGGGCAGGGCGGCGGTGCCGCCCAACTCCTCGATAACGGCCAACCACTGCTGCTGGTGCATCGTATCGCGGGCAATCATAAAGCTGAGCATCTCCTTCATGCCGGGGTCGTCGGTAATTTCCCAGAGCCGGGTGGCCAGGGCGCGGCCTGTGCTCTCGGCCGCCACGTTGGTGTACATATCGGCCACCAGATTGCCGCTGCCTACCACGTAAGCCCCGCTGAAGGGCACGCCCTCGGCGTCAAAAGCCATCGCACCCAGGCCGGCCGATAAGAACGAGCGCGGGTTCATGCCCCCCAATACCGCGCCTACCACGCCATCCTGCTTAATGGCCGCCTCCTGCACTGAAAGGGGAGCCCCTTCCAAGTTGAGCGCTACGGCTGTGGCCAGCATTTCGATGTGAGAACTTTCCTCCGTGCCGGTATCCAGCAGCATATCGCGGTATTTCACGGGGCCGCGGGCGTTCCAAGCCTGAAACAGGTATTGCAGGCAGACGCGCATTTCGCCTTCAATGCCGCCAATAGCTTGCTGAAGCATGCGGGCAAACGCGGGGTTGGGCTTTTCAACTCGAACTTTATACTGCGTGCGCTTATCGTGGTAAAACATCGTGGAAAAGGGTTGAGGTTAGGTCGCCGACGTTGGCAGGTATACCCATTCCTACGCCCGCCCGACTGGCTGGGTTAGTGATAATACTACTGAGGATGAGCTTATTATATTGGAAAAGCTTGTTTAAGCTCCGCGCCGGGGTGAAGCTTTCTTCGCCCTGAAAACCCTGACCGTTGGCGGCGATAGAGGTTTGGGGATAAAGCAGAAGTAAAAAAGCCGCCCCGCTAACAGCGGGGCGGCTTTGGTAAGTAGCGGTGCAGCCGAAAAAATTATTCGGTAGCGGCGGCTTTTTTAGCCGCTGGCTTCTTGGCCGCGGCGGGTTTTTTAGCGGCGGTCGCCTTGGTAGATGACGCCTTTTTAGTAGCAGCTGTCTTAGTGGCCGGAGCCTTCGCTGCTTTTTTAGCGGGCGCGTCGGCTTCTTTTTCGGGCTTCTCGGCGGCAGCTTTTTTGCCGAAGCGACCGCCTTTGGCGGGCTTGTCGGGTGTAGCGGCGGCTAGCTCCAGGCAGCGTTCCAGCGTAAGGTCGGCGGGCTCTTCGCCCTTCGGAATCTTCACGTTCTTCTTACCCACTACGATGTAGGGGCCGAAGCGGCCGTTGAGCACTTGCACCTCCGGGTTTTCGTCGAAGGTCTTGATGAGGCGCTCGGCGTCGGATTTGCGCTTGGCTTCGATGAGCGCCACGGCTTCCTCGCCCGTGATGGTGTGCGGATCCTGCTCCTTGCCCAGCGAGTAAAACTTGCTGTCGTGGCGAATGTAAGGGCCAAAGCGGCCGAGCGCGGCCGTCATGGACTTATCCTCAAACTCGCCCACCACGCGTGGTAGCTTGAAGAGGTCCAGCGCTTCCTCGAGCGTGATTGTTTCGATAAACTGACCCTTGCGCAGGTTGGCATAGGCGGGTTTGGTTTCGCCCTCGGTGTCGCCCAGCGCCACGTAGGGGCCGTACTTGCCGAGGCGGGCGGTGATTTTTTCGCCCGTCTCGGGGTGCACGCCGATTTCGCGGGTGCTGCCCAGCGTACTACGCTCGATGTCCTGCCCGCGCTCTACGCTGGCGTGGAACGGCTCGTAGAAGCCCGCCAGCATGTGGCCCCAGTCTTCGTGGCCGTTGGCAATCTGGTCAAATTCATCTTCCACCTTAGCCGTAAACTGGAAGTCTACGATGGCGGGGAAGTGATCCACGAGAAAGTCAGTGACTACCAAAGCGGTGTCGGTCGGAAAAAGCTTGGCCTTGTCAGCCCCGTAGGTCTCGGTGCGCTGTTCGGTTTTCACCTCGTTACCCGCCAGCGAAAGCACGTAGATTTTACGCTCCTTGCCTTCGCGCGAGTCCTTTTCCACGTAGCCGCGCTTCTGTACAATGCTGATGGTGGGGGCGTAGGTGCTGGGGCGACCAATGCCCATTTCCTCCAGCTTTTTCACCAGCGAAGCCTCGGTGTAGCGGGCGGGGGGCGTGCTAAAGCGCTCGGTGGCGGTGAGGGTTTGCAGCGGCAGGTTCTGGCCCACGCTCAGGGGCGGCAGGCCGCGGGAGAACGAGCTTTCGCCATCGGCGGGCTGGTCCTCGTCGTCCTTGCTTTCGGCGTAAGCCTTCAAGAAACCTTCGAAGGTAATCACCTCGCCCGTAGCCGAAAACGTAGTTTCTGGCTGGGTGCTGATGCCAATCACGGCCGTGGTACGCTCGATCTGCGCGTCGGCCATCTGCGAGCCCATCGCCCGCTTGCGAATGAGGTCGTACAGGCGTTGCTCCGAGGCATCGGCCCCGGCCTTGAGCTGCTTGAAGTCGGTGGGGCGGATGGCTTCGTGCGCCTCCTGCGCCGACGCCGACTTGGTTTTGAACTGGCGCTCGTGGGCGTACTCGGCCCCGTACGCTGCCACGATTGCCTCGTGCGCCCCCCGGCGAGCTTCCTCACTCAGATTGACCGAGTCGGTACGCATGTAGCTGATGCGGCCAGCCTCGTAGAGCTTCTGCGCCACCGTCATGGTTTGCGCTACCGAGAAGCCAAGCTTGCGCGAGGCTTCCTGCTGAAGCGTAGACGTGGTAAAGGGCGGCGCGGGGCTGCGCTTACCCGGTTTTTTATCGAGGCTATTAATACTGTACGTCGCCCCGATGCAGCGCGTGAGAAAGGCTTCGGCCTCCTCGCGGGTTTTGTAGCGGGTGGGCAGCTCGGCCTCCAGGGTGGTGCCCTGGCCGGCGTCGAAGCGGGCCACCACGCGGTAGGCGCTGCTGGCGGTGTGCTTGTTGATTTCGCGCTCGCGGTCCACAATCAGGCGCACGGCCACGCTTTGCACGCGGCCCGCCGAGAGGCCAGCCTTTACCTTGCGCCACAGCACCGGGCTCAGCTCGAAGCCCACCAGGCGGTCGAGCACGCGGCGGGCCTGCTGGGCGTTCACCAAGTCAATATTAATGGTGCGCGGGTTGTCGATAGCCGCCAGAATGGCTGGCTTGGTAATTTCCCGGAAGACAATGCGTTTGGTCTTGTCAGCCTTGAGGTTAAGGGCCTCCGACAAGTGCCACGAAATAGCCTCGCCCTCGCGGTCATCGTCACTGGCCAGCCACACGGTTTCGGCTTCTTTCGACAGCTTTTTGAGCTGCGAAATCAGCTCGCGCTTATCGGCATCGACCACGTAGGTGGGCTTGAAGCCGTTGGCTACGTCGATGGCGTTGTTGTCCTTGGGTAAGTCGCGGACGTGCCCGTAGCTGGACTTCACCACGAAATCCGGGCCTAGGTAGCCCTCAATGGTTTTAGCCTTGGCGGGCGACTCGACGATAACTAGATTCTTGACCATGCAGGCGGGGTAGGGGGCGGGGAGGGTAATGAAGCAGCGGGTTGAGAACGCAGGCTCCGCCCGAAAAGTTAAAAACGGGCACAAAGATGCACGACCGGCGGCGACTACGGCCGGCAAGCTACCTTCGGGCGGCTATACTATTGCCGGAAGGCCCGGCACGCCTACTTTTGTTGGTCTCCACCGCGGGCTGCGGCCCGTCCCACTCTCTCCGCGTCCTTCTCCCATGGCTTCCGCCAAGAAAACTACGGCTCCGGTAACTGAACTAGACGAGGCACCCCGTCTTGCCGAAACTGATACGCCCGTCGATGCTACCACCCGCAAGCGCGGCATTCGCCGTAGCACCGGCTCCGCCGATACTGACTACGTGAACGAGCAGCTCAACCGCGTGCTCTTCGCCCTCGATGCCTTTAAAAAGGGCGACGTGTCGGTGCGCCTGACCAAGCAAAACGACGACATCTTCTCCGAAATTGCCGAGGCCTACAACTCGATGGTGGAGATGATAGGCGGGGTAGGCGGCGAGGTGTCGCGCATTTCGAAGGTGGCCGGGGTAGAAGGCAACCTGAAAGCCCGCGCCTCGGCCGACGGCGCGGCGGGCTTCTGGCGCGACATGCTCAACAACATCAACGGCCTCGTGGACTCCATTGCGGTGCCGGTGTTGGAGGTGGGCAAGGTGCTGAAAAACATCAGTCGCGGCAACCTCGACGAGAGCTTCCAGATTCCGGTGTCGGGCGACTTCAAGGTGATGGCCGAAACCATCAACCGCACCATCGACAACCTCAACGTATTCGCTGGCGAGGTAAGCCGCGTGGCGCAGGAGGTAGGTACCGAGGGCCGGCTGGGTGGCCAGGCCGTGGTGCCCAACGTGGGCGGCGTGTGGAAAGAGCTGACCGACAACGTAAACACGATGGCCGCCTCGCTTACCAGCCAAGTGCGGGACATCGCCAACGTAACCACCGCCGTAGCCCGCGGCGACCTCAGCCAGAAAATGACGGTGGACGTGAAGGGCGAGCTTTTGCAATTGAAGCAGAACCTCAACCAGATGGTAGACTCGCTCAACCTGTTTGCCGGCGAGGTAACCCGCGTGGCCCTCGACGTGGGCACCGAGGGGAAGCTCGGTGGCCAGGCCAGCGTGCCGGGCGTGTCGGGCATCTGGAAAGACTTGACCGACAACGTAAACACGATGGCCGCCTCGCTTACCAGCCAAGTGCGGGACATCG
>CAJYVK010000205.1 GCA_913778455.1 uncultured Hymenobacter sp.
GTACATTTCGCGGAAGCCCAGCTTCTCGGCTTCGGCCAGGCGCTGGTCGAGGCGGGGTACGGCCCGCATCTCTCCGCTGAGGCCCACTTCGGCGGCCAGGCACACGTCGCCGGCAATGGGCAGGTCATTGAGGCTGCTCACTACGGCTGCGCACACGGCCGCGTCGAGGGCCGGGTCGTCGAGGCGCACGCCTCCCGCAATGTTGAGAAACACGTCGTGCTGGCCCAGCCGCAGGCCGGCCCGCTTTTCGAGTACGGCCAGCAGCATTTGCAGGCGCTTGGCGTCGAAGCCGGTGCTGCTGCGCTGCGGGGTGCCGTAGGTGGCGGGCGTAACGAGCGCCTGCACCTCCACCAGCAGCGGGCGGTTGCCCTCCAGCGTCGCCCCGATGGCCATGCCGCTCAAGCTCTCGGCGCGTTGCGAAAGCAAAATCTCGGAGGGGTTACTCACCTGGCGCAGGCCCGAGCCCTGCATCTCGTAGATGCCCAGCTCGGAGGTGCTGCCGAAGCGGTTTTTAGTGGTGCGCAGGATGCGGTAGCTCAGGTGGCGGTCGCCCTCAAATTGCAGCACCGTATCGACCATGTGCTCTAATATTTTAGGGCCGGCAATGCTGCCATCTTTGGTAATGTGCCCGATGAGTAGCACCGGCGTGCCGGTTTCCTTGGCGTATTTCAAAAACTCGGCTGTGCACTCGCGCACCTGGCTTACCGAGCCGGCCCCGCTCTCCACGAGCGTGGAGTGCATGGTCTGGATGGAGTCGATGACGAGCAGGTTAGGTTCGACCTGATCTACCTGCCGGAAGATGTTCTGGGTGTTGGTCTCGGGTAGGATGGAGCAGTTCTGGTGCTGGCCGTCGGCCAGGCGCTCAGCCCGCATCTTTATCTGGGCTTCGCTTTCCTCGCCGCTCACGTAGAGAATGCGCAGCTGCTTCATCATCAAGGCTATCTGAAGCATGAGCGTGCTCTTGCCGATGCCCGGCTCACCGCCGATAAGTACGAGCGAGCCCGGTACGATGCCGCCGCCCAGCACGCGGTTGAGCTCACCGTCGGGGGTGATAATGCGGGGCTCCTCTTCGTGGCGGATGTCGGCCAGCGGGCGCGACTTGGCGGCTTTCTGGAGGTTGCCGCCGGGTACGGTGCTGGCGGGCTTCCACTGCCCGGTGGTCGTGGCGGCGGTTTCCTTCTGCACCACTTCCTCCACGTAGGTATTCCACTCGCCGCACGAGGGGCAGCGCCCGATCCACTTAGCGGACTGCGCGCCGCAATTCTGACAGAAAAAAACGGTTCTTGCCTTGGCCATTCTTGCTAAAAATATTCGCAAGGATAAGGCGGAAATTGGGAGAAAAGTTGCGACTGGTTACGTAGAGCTACGCCAACTATCATTTAAAAACGTCTGTCATGCTGCGCTTGCCAAAGCATCTTAGCAGGTTCGTTGAAGGGCCTAGCAACGAAGCGGTAGAGATGCTTGGGCAAGCGCAGCATGGCAGACGTTTAAAATTGCCTATCAGTAGCTAGCCCTTTTTCTTGCCGGTATACGCCACCCGGTAGATTACCCCGTTGTCGTCGTCGCCCATCAGCAGCGAGCCATCGGGGGCCTGCACCAACCCACAGGGGCGGCCAAACTCCGACTTGTCATTATCGACGAGAAAGCCAGTGATGAAGTCCTCGAATTTCTCCGGCTGGCCCTGGGCGTTGAAGTGCACGCGCACCAGCTTGTAGCCGCTGGGCTGGGCCCGGTTCCAGGAGCCGTGCATGGTAACAAAGGCGTCGTTTTGGTACTCTTTCGGGAATTGGCTGCCCCGGTTGAAAACCAGGCCCAGCGGGGCCGAGTGCGCTTTGTAGAGCAGCAGCGGGCGCTCGTTCTTCTTATCAAACGCCTCGTAGCTTTCGCCGCTCTTGGGCTTGTTGGCGGGGTAGTGCTTGCCGTCGGCGATGATGGAAGGCCAGCCGTAGCCCGCCCCGGGCTTGAGGTGGTTGAACTCCTCCCTCTGGTCCTCGTCGCCGAGCCAGTCGATGCCGTGGTCCATGCCAAACAGCTCCTTGGTGAGCGGGTGCCAGTCGAAGCCGATGGTGTTGCGCAAGCCGTGCGCCACCACCTGCCGGCCCGAGCCGTCGGTGTTGAGCTTGAGGATGGTCGCGTTCTCGGGGTTGTCTTCGTCGCAGGCGTTGCAGGTGCTACCCACCGACAAGTACAGGCTGCCATCGGGGCCAAAGTGCAGTACGCGGTTGGCGTGCTGGCCGGCATCGGGCAGGTCGTGGTAGAGCTCTTTCAATTCGGAAAGATTGCCGTCGGGCTGCACGTCGGCCACGTAGACTTCGCGAATGGCGGTGAGGTAGAGTTTATTACCCTGCAAGGCCAGCCCGTGCAGGTGGGGCTTCTGGGCTACTTGCCGCATGATTTCGGCCTTGCCATCGTGGTTGGCGTCGCGCACCAGCGTCACGGTGCCTTTCACGCGGTTGGTCACGTACACGTCGCCATTAGGCATCACGGCCAGCATGCGCGGCATATCGAGGCCCTCGGCAAATTTGCTGATGGTGAAGCCCGCGGGCACTTTGAGCGCCGCCACGCGGGCATCGGTGGCGGGCAGCTTGTTGGGCAGGTAGATGTTGCCCTGCATCTGGAAGGGCGTGGCGGGCGGCGGCACGTTTTGAGCGTGGCCAGCCAGGGCGGGCAGCAGCGCCGCCGTGGTTAGAGCTGTGAAAAGGAAGCGCATAGCAGGTAGAAGCGAGCAAGGAAATTGCCTGCTTTAACTGCGGGTGAGCGGTGGGGGTTGTCCAGGCAGCGCGGGTTTTGCCAGCCTGCGCAAAAAAAAGCCCCTTCCGAAGCGGAAAGGGTTTTCGCAGTTCCTTGGACAAAGGAATCTAACAGCGGGTAGCGAAAGCCGTGCCAGTTCTACTTCTGACAGAAAGCGTAGCGGCTAGCTCAGCGCTGGGCTCCGGCGTTGTAGGTAGCCAGCAGGCTCGGTACGTCGTCGTAGCCGTGCTGGTCGGCCTTGGACAGGATGGCAGCGGCTAGCGCTGGCGCATCGCCTAGGTAGGCCGCCAGAAAGGGCGCGAATTTCTTGCCGTCGGGAATCTGGACCATAGTTTTTTCGCCCGGCCGGCGTAGGTACCAGGCGTGGTTGTACTTGTTGCTGAAGGAGCCGGTCCAGATGATGGGCACTATACCACCCGGTACGGGCAGGGGAATAGGTACGCCCTTTTTGGGGGTCGCCACGTCGAAAAGCTCCACGCGCGGCCCGGTTTGCAGGCGCAGGGCTAGGTTGTGCGCCTCCTTGCCGGGCAGCCGCACCGGCTCGTAGTACCGGCCGCTGAGGCGCACCCACTGCATCTGCTCGCAGGTGATGAATACCGGCTTGGGACGGGGCATGGATAAAGGGTTGCGATAAGTGAATTCTACCCCGTTGCCGCGCTCGCTCACGCTCGTAATGAATACGTAGAGCGTTTGGCCGCCCGCCGTACCCAACTGGCTTATCGGGAAATGGTATTTGGCGCTGGCTGGCTGCAAGGTATCGGTAGCTAGGTTGCGTACCTCCATATGCTGGGCCGTGGCGCTACCGATGGTGGTAGATAATAAGACGGCGATAAGTAAGACAGGAGTAGAGATGCGCATTAGCGGGCTGAGTAGGAGAGTGAGCGAAGCACAAAAGTGGGAACCAATCTTGGCAAGTATATTGATAAATGTCAAGAATATTACCAGCTAAGCAGGCATTGCTAGCGCACCAGCCAAGGGCGGTATAGAAGCCTGCGCTACAGTATCCCAAAGCCGCGCTAATCGGCCACTACCGTGCGGCGGATGCCGAGCTTTTTCATGCGGGCTTCCAGCGTTTTGGGGTTGATGTCTAGTAGGGTCGCGGCCCCCTGTGCGCCGCTCACGCGGCCCCCCGTGCGCCGTAGCGCCAGCAGAATATGGTCGCGCTCCTGCTCCCGCAGCGTTTTGATGGGCGCGTCGCTGGCCGTGGCGACATCGGGCAGGGGGCCAGCCAAGGGCTCAGCCGCCGGCACGGGCGGCAGCGCCCGCAGCGCCGGCCCAGCCGCGAAGCCGCCAAATTCCAGCCACGGCCCCTGGCTCACGATGATGGCCTGCTCCAGCACGTGCTCCAACTCCCGGATATTGCCCGGCCAGGGGTAGGCCAGCAGCGCGGCCATATCGGCCGGGCGAATGGGCCGGGGCGGGCGAGCCAGCCGCTTGCTCAGGCTGGCCAGGTAGTGCTGCACCAGCGGGGCGATATCTTGCGGGCGCTCACGCAATGGGGCCAGTTGAATGGGAAACACGTTGAGCCGGTAGTACAAGTCGGCGCGGAAGCGGCCGGCGCGTACTTCGTCTTCGAGCACGCGGTTGGTGGCGGCCAGCACGCGGGCATCGGTGGTGAGCACGCGGTTGCCGCCCAGGCGCTCAAACTCCTTTTCTTGCAGTACGCGCAGCAGCTTGGCTTGCAAATCGAGGGGGAGCTCGCCCACTTCATCTAGAAAGATGGTGCCGCCGTTAGCCAGCTCAAACTTGCCGATGCGGCGCTCCACGGCCCCGGTGAAAGCCCCTTTCTCGTGGCCGAACAGCTCGCTTTCGATAAGCTGGGCGGGTAAGGCGGCGCAGTTGATTTTTACCAAGGCCCGGCCCTGGCGGGGTGAGGCTTGGTGCAGGGCGCGGGCCACTACTTCCTTGCCAGTGCCGGTTTCGCCGGTGATGAGCACCGTGGCGTCGGTACCCGCCACTTGGGCAATGCGCTGGCGTACCTGTTGCAAGGCCGGGCTGGTACCGACTAGGCCGTCGGCGGGCCGGTCGGTATTGATTTCATCAATCAAGTAGGTGCGCTCCTGCTCTACCTGAGCCTTCAATTCCTCTATTCGCTCGAAGGCAAACAGGTTCTCTAGCGCCAGGGCTACTTGAGGTACAAGGGCTTGCACTGTAGCCAGGCTGTCGGGCGTAAAGCCGTTGGGATCGGGCGAGGCCAGCAGCAGCACGGCCGCCCCATCGGCCCGCTGCCAGATGGGCACGATGAGCATGGCTCGCACGTGGTGATCGTCGTAGGCGTAGCGTATGGCGGGGTAGCGCACCGCCAACTGCCGAAAGTCTTCGCCCCGGTACAGCCCCGCCGCTTGCAGCAGGCCGCCCACCTGTTGGTACATCGCGTCTACTTCCTGCTGCTGGCTGCCGCGGTGGCGATTGGGGTCGAGGGCCAGCAGGGCGCCGTGGGGGTCGTCGTCGGGCCGGGCAAACTCGGCAAAGCCCTCAAATGTCTCACGCTGCCCCGCCCGCTGCACCCGAATGCCAAAGTAATCGAACGGCACTACTTGGGCCAGCTCCTCGGCAATGGCCCGAAACAGGGGCTCGCGCTGCTTGATGCTGAGCAGGGCGTTAGTCACGTTGAGTTGCAGCGAGCGCTGTTGCTCCCGTCGCGCCACTTCTTCAAAATCAAGCGAATTGCGCACCGCTACGGCAACCAGCGACGCGATTTTTTCGAGCAATTGCTCGTCGGCAGCTCGGTAGGCCGGGGGGCGGATGGTAGCTAGGATGAGGAAGCCCGTCAGTTGGCCATTGAGCCACATGGGCGCCATAGTCATGTACCGCACCCCCTCGCGATATAATCGTAAGAAGGGCTCAAAATCAGCGTATTGTTGCAAATAATCGCGCAATTCAATGTGGTGGATGCGCGGGTCTTGCACTAGCAGCTCCACGGGGGAGCCGGCGATGGGCGTAAAAACTAGGGTGTTGTTTGGATTCGGCTCCGGGGCGTCGAGAGAAGTATAGCTTTTAAAAAATAATCTCTTGCTTCGCACTTCCTGGTCAAAGATGCTGATGCCCATCATCTCGAAGGGAAAAATCAGTCGCAGCTTGCGGGCGATAGTCTGAAACAAGCGCTCTTTATCGCGGATGGTGGCAATGGCCTCGTTGAGGTGGAGCAGTAAGGATTCATCTTGGTTTGTGGAAATGGCCATCAGTATTCTGGGAAATTCCTGATATGTAAGGAAAGCCTGCTGTAAAGGTAATGCTGGCTTGTTGACTTTCTTGCTGCTGATATAAATTATCCTTCAGACAATAAGCAGGTTAAGAAAAGAAAGGGAGGCTGCAACCAATTGGCACGGCATTCGGTAAGCCGAGGGCACACTACTACGCCACTTGGCTTATGTTTTCTAGATATCAACTTGCTGGCTTTGCCGGGCTGACGCTGGCCAGCGGCCTGCTGGCCCAGCCAGCATTGGCCCAAAACCAGCCCGGCATCCCGGCTGCCAACCAAGCCATCGGGCTGGTGAGCGATTCGCTCACGCTCGGCGGCACCGTGCAGGCCGTGCTAGACGCCAACCCCGGTGTGACCAACCTGACCGAATTGGCCAACGCGGCCAGCAGCCGCCTGAGCCAGACCCAGGCGGGCTTCCTGCCGCAGATTACGGGGACGGCTACTTACACCCGCCTCGACCCGGTGTCGCACACCGAGTTTGGTGGTTCGGCTTTCCAGTTTGCTCCCAACAATAACTTCGACGCCCACCTGACGGCGCAGTACGAAATTTACGACTTCGGCAAGCGGGCGGCTACTACGGAGCTGTCGCGCTCGCAGGTGCAAACCGCGCAGGACAACATCGTGGTTGCTCGTCGCGACCTGGCTTTCAGCGCCGCGCAGGTGTACTACAACATCCTGTTCATGCGCGAGAGCATCCGGGTGCAGGATCAACAGATTGCTTCGCTCGTGGCGCACCGCAACGAGATGCAGAAGCGAGTGGAAGCCGGCGTAAGCACCAAGTTTGACGTGACGACCACCGACGTGCGCATCACCCAGGCCCAAAACCAGAAGCTCGACCTGCAAAACCAGCTGCGCAACCAGCAGGTGCAGCTAGCTCGCCTGCTGCACAAGCCCCAGCAGGCTGACATCCCGGTAAAAGGCCGCCTCGAATACAGCCCGCAGCCGGTGAATCTGGCCGCCGAGCTTACCAAAGCCGCCGAAAACCGCCCCGAGGCCAAACTCTCGAAAGATGCCGAGCAAACCGCCGAGCTGCAAGCCAAGCTCATCAGCCGCAGCAATATGCCGGTGCTGGGCGTGGGCGTGCAGGCCGGCGCGAAGAACGGCTACATCCTGCCCAACGTGGCTATCACCGACATGCGCTTCAACACCGTGGGCGTGGCCCAATTGTCGGTGCCCATCTACGACGGTAATAAGAACAAGAAGCAGCGGGTAGAAGCCGCCGCCAACTACCGCGCCGCCCAGGCCAAGACCCAGGACACCCAGGAGCAGATTCGCGCCGACGTGCGCCAGGCTGCCAACAATATGGAGTTCAGCCAGGCCCGCTACGACAACGCCGTGCAGCAGGTAGCCCAGGCCACCGATGCCCTCGAACGCGCTCAGGGCCGCTATCGCTACGGCGTCGGCCAGAACCTCGACGTGCTCGACGCCGAAACCCAGCTCGCCCAGGCCCGCCTGGCCCGCGCCCAGGCCATGTACAACTACACCCTCGGCCAGTACCAGCTGCGCCGCGCCACCGGCGAGCAGATTTGGCAATAGATATGAGTAGGGTATGAGGGTATGGGGGTAGGAGGGTAGGGGTTGAATATTTTACTCTCTCACAATCTCACAAAATCCCTCACATTTCCTCATCAACTCATACCCCCTTACCCGCATACCCTAGCCGCAATGACCCTCTCCACCATCCTTTGTCCGCTTGACTTCTCAGCCGCTTCGACGGCGCTGGTGGCGTATGCGGCCGCGCTGGCCGTGGGCACCGGGGCCGAGCTGCGCCTGCTCTACGTGCAGGAGCCCGCCGTGCCGGCCCCGGCCGGGATGGAAGCTGAGCTGCGGGCCCACCGCACCGCCGCCGAAGCCGCCGGGGCCAGCCGCGTGAGCACCGACACCGCCCACGGTGAGGCTGCCGCCACCATCCTGGCCGAGGCCGAGCGTCATCACGCCGACCTCATCGTAATCGGGGCGCATGGGCAGACCTGCCTCAGCCGCTTTCTGATGGGCAATACTGCCGAAATGGTGGTGCGCACTGCGCCCTGCCCCACCTTGCTCGTTCGTGAATAGTTTTTATTAGCTGTCAGCTGCTAGCTATTAGCTGCTAGCACTCAGGCTAGAACCATTTTCAATAAGTACCTTTTTTAAGAAGCTATCAGCTAACAGCTTGTAGCTAACAGCTCAAAAACTATGGCTACCCAAACTCAACATTCCGAAGAAGTGCCGACTGCCGTTGCCGAGCCGCTGGAACCCGAAAAGAAGCGCAACCCGCTCGTGTTTATCATCCTGGCCGTGGTGCTGCTGGCTGGGGCATTCTTCGGCTTCCGCCGCTACCAGTTTGCCCAGGCCCACGAAAGCACCGACGACGCCCAGGTTGAGGGCGACGTATACCCCATCCTGCCCCGCGTGGCGGGTCCCGTCCTGAAAGTGTTTGTCGATGACAACCAAGTGGTAAAGAAGGGCGATACGCTCGTGACCATCGATAAGTCGGACTACCAGCAGCGCGTAAATGCCGCGGAGGCCGCCCTCGTGGCCGCCCAGGCCCAAGTGACGGCTGCCCGCGCCCAAGTGGGTACTGCCCAGGCCAACGTGCGCACCGCCCAAACGACCATCGGCGTGAGCGCCGCTAACCGCGCCCGCTTGCAGCAAGACCTGGCCCGCAGCACCAAGCTGCGCAACCAGGACATCATCCCGCAGAGTGAGTACGATGCCGTAGCCGCCAACCTGAAAGCCACCAGCGCCCAGCAAAGCACCGCTCAAGACCAAGTGACCGTAGCCCGCCAACAGGTGGTAGCTGCCCAGCAGCAAATCGGCGTAGCCCAGGCCGTCGTGAAGCAGCGCCAGGCCGACCTTGACAATGCCAAGCTCCAACTCAGCTACACCACGCTCGTGGCCCCCGGCAACGGCGTCGTGAGCAAGAAGAGCGTGCAGCCCGGCCAGGTAGTAGGCCCCGGCCAGCAACTCATGGGCATCGTATCGAGCAATCGTACCTGGGTAATTGCCAACTTCAAGGAAACCCAGATGGAAGACATGAAAGTGGGGCAGAAAGTGAAGCTGGAAGTTGATGCCTACCCCAACGAGGACTTCGAGGGCCACATCGAGTCGCTGTCGGCCGCCACGGGCGCCCGCTTCGCCCTGCTGCCCCCCGACAACGCCAGCGGCAACTTTGTAAAAGTGACCCAGCGCATTCCCGTTAAAATCGTGCTCGACAACATCGACCCGCAGCACCCGCTGCGTGCGGGCATGAGCGTGAATGCCATCGTGGCGGTGAAATAGGTGTTAGGGTAGGAGGGTATGGGGGTGGGAGGGTAGGAGTTGTTTATGACGCAACAGCTGCTTTCCCTTCCCTATACGCTATGCTTTCGTTGCCTGTCGCGGGCTGTTTTTTCAGCTTTGCCCAAAATGGAAAGAATGGCTTTGGCCTCGGTCATTATATCGTCAAGCTTATTCTCAGGCAGGTGACCGCTCTCGTTGAGCAGTTCCAACCACAGCACTGATTCGTCAGCTTCCTCTAAGGCGATGTGCAGCTTGGCATTGAATTCCCGCTCGGAGCGCGCCCGACAGGCCGCCCGGTAGTTGGCCGCTACCGATGAGCCAGACCGTGCTAGCTGCATACCTGCGACTCGACACGAAGGTGCAGATGGTAGTCGGTCGACCAGCCTCAGTACGCGTAGCGCAAAGGCTTTTGTGCGCTGCCGAAATTCTTCGGCAAAATCAAAGTTCGATAAATTATTTGGCATAGAAGTGTAGGAATTATCGTCAAAGAAAATACTTCTTACCCGCCTACACGCATACCCTCCTACCCTATATGGAAACCGGATTTAGAAAGTGGATTATCGTAATTACGGTGGTCCTCTGCTGTTTGCTGGAGCTGATTGATACCAGTATCGTCAACGTGGCCCTGACCCAGATGATGGGCAACCTCTCGGCCACGCAGCAGGAAGTGAGCTGGGTGGTGGCGAGCTACGCCATTGCCAACGTAATCGTGATTCCGATGACCGGCTTCCTGGCCGAGCAGTTTGGGCGCAAAAACTACTACCTCGTTTCGGTGATTCTCTTTACGCTGGCTTCCATGGCCTGCGGGCAGAGCACCAACCTGTGGGAGCTGGTAGCCTTCCGCTTCATTCAGGGCATCGGGGGCGGGGCGCTCATGGCTACCTCGCAGGCTATCCTTATCGATACCTTCCCGCCCAAGCAGCTGGCCCTGGGCCAGGCGTTGTTTGGCATGGGCGTAATTATCGGCCCCACCATCGGCCCCACGCTGGGCGGCTACATCGTGGAGAATTACGACTGGCCCTGGATTTTCTACGTCAACGTGCCGGTGGGTATTCTGGCCAGCATTTTCACCACGCTGTTCATTCGCGACCCCGAGCGCATCAAAAATGCCATTCCCAAGCCGCTGCGCGAAATCGACTGGGCCGGGATTTTCTTCCTGATCCTAGGTGTGGGCTCGATGCAGTACGTGCTGGAGCAGGGCGAAAGCAACGACTGGTTCGACGATAAAATCATTCTGCTTTTCACGGCCCTGTCGGTTATCGGCGTAGTTGGCTTCCTGTGGCGCGAGCTCACGGCCAAGGCCCCGATTGTCGATCTGCGCGTGCTCACCAAGAGCCGCAACCTGGCGGTGGGCGCTTTCTTGTCGTTCGTACTCGGCTTCGGGCTGTTTGCCTCCGTGTTCGTGTTTCCCATCTTCACGCAGCGCATTCTGGGCTTTACCGCTGAGCAGACGGGCTACCTGCTGCTGCCCGGCGCGCTGGCCTCTGGTTTCATGATGCCCATTATCGGGCGCATGTTGCAAGCCGGCGTACCCCAGAAGCTGATGATTCCGGTGGGCTTTACCATCTTCTTCTTCTTCACGTTCTGGATGGCCGCCAAGATTTCGCCCACCGCTGGCGAGAGCGATTTCTTCTGGCCGCTCATCGTGCGCGGGGTGGGGCTGGGCCTCATCTTCCTGCCCATTACCACCATGAGCCTGGCGGGCTTGGCGGGCAAAGACGCTGGCCAGGC
>CAJYVK010000206.1 GCA_913778455.1 uncultured Hymenobacter sp.
CCAGCTTCTCGCGCTCTAGGAAGTCGTGGATGTTGATCATCGCCTTCTTGATGATGTCGGCGGCCGTGCCCTGGATGGGGGCGTTGATGGCGTTGCGCTCGGTGTAGCCGCGCAGCGTGGCGTTGCGTGAGTTGATGTCGCGCAGGTAGCGGCGGCGCTTGAGCAAAGTTTCGGCGTATTCGAGCTCGCGGGCGCGGTTAATGCTGTCGTCCATGAACTGCTTTACGCTCGGGAATTCCTGGAAGTACGTCTCGATGATGTCGGTAGCTTCCTTGCGGCTGATGCCGATGCGCTGGGCCAGCCCGAAGGCCGAGATGCCGTAGATGATGCCGAAGTTCACGGTCTTGGCCTTGCGGCGCATCTCGCCGTCTACCTGGTCGAGCGGCACGCCGAAGACCTTGCTGGCCGTGCTGCGGTGCACGTCCTGCCCCAGCCGGAAGGCTTCGATCATGGTCGCATCGCCCGAGAAGTCGGCCATGATGCGCAGTTCCACCTGCGAGTAGTCGGCGGCCAGCAGGATGTGCTGCTCGTCGCGCGGCACGAAGGCCTTGCGGATCTCGCGGCCCTTCTCGGTGCGGATGGGGATGTTCTGGAGGTTGGGGTTGGTCGAGGAGAGGCGACCGGTGGCCGTTACGGCCTGGTTGAAGGTGGTGTGTACGCGGCCGTCGGTGCACACAAGCTGGGGCAGGGCCTCCACGTAGGTGCTGCGCAGCTTGGTGAGCTGGCGGTACTCCAGAATGAGGCCCGCGATGGGGTTGTCGGCGGCCAGCTGGCTGAGCACTTCCTCGCCGGTGGCGTATTGCCCAGTCTTGGTTTTCTTGATTTTACCCCGGCCGATGTCCATTTTATCGAACAGTACCTCCCCTAGCTGCTTGGGCGAGCCGATGTTGAACTCTTGCCCGGCCTCGCGGAAAATCTGGCTTTCGAGCTCCTGCACGTAGCCTTGCAGCTCGGCCGAGTACTCGTTCATGGCCCCCGAGTCGATGCGCACGCCTTCGTGCTCGATGTCGGCTAGTACGGGGACGAGGGGATTTTCTACCTCGTTGAGCAAGCCCAACAGACCCAGGTCTTTGAGCATGGGCTCGAACACCTGGCGCAGCTGCAAGGTCACGTCGGCGTCCTCGCAGGCGTAGTCGCGCACGGCGGCCGGGTCGAGGTCGGCCATCGTTTTTTGGTTTTTGCCCTTGGGGCCGATGAGGTCGGTGATGGGTACCGGCGTGTAGTGCAGGTAGGTCTCGGCCAGCACGTCCATGTTGTGGCGCATGTCGGGCTCGATGAGGTAATGCGCCAGCATGGTATCGAAGAACGGCCCGGCCACCCGCACGTTGTAATTTTTGAGAATCAGCAGGTCGTACTTGATATTCTGCCCGATTTTCAAAATGGTCGGATGCTCGAAGAACGGCCGGAATTCCTCGATCAGCGCCTGGCTGGCCTCGGCGTCGTCGCTGGGCACGGGCACGTAGTACGCCTCGCCCGCGTGCCAGCAGAAGCTCAGGCCCACCAGCCGCGCCGTCATGGTGTTGAGGCCGGTAGTTTCGGTGTCGAAGCTCACCTCGGCCTGCTGCAATAAAAAGTCCAGCAGCGACTTGCGTAGCGCGGGGGTATCGACCAGGTGGTAGTTGTGCGGTACGTCGGCCAGCGTTTTGGTGGGGCCGTGGTAGTACTCACCAGCTTCGGCAGGGGCCAGCTCGCCGTTTTCGGCGGCGTTGACCACCGCCGCGCTGCCCTCGCCGAAGAGCGAGCCCTGGGCGCTCGGCGCGGCCACCTTGGGCCGGCGCGCCCCGCGCCCCACGGGCGCGGCCGGGCTGCGCCCGGCGCTGGCCCCGCCGCTCTCGCCCAGCACCCGGGCGGCGAGTTGCCGGAATTCCAGCTCCTCGAACAGCGCCCGCAGCCGGGTCGCGTCGGGGGCGTCCATCACCAGCCGCTCGGCTTCGAACTCGATGGGCACGTTGACGTGAATCGTGGCCAGCTCCTTGCTGAGCAGGCCCTGCTCGGCGAAGTTGCGCACGTTTTCCTGCTGCTTGCCCTTGAGCTTGTCGGAATTGGCAATCAGGTTCTCCACCGAGCCGTACTGCTTGATGAGCGCCTTGGCTGTTTTCTCCCCGATGCCGGGAATGCCGGGGATGTTGTCGCTGGCGTCGCCCTGCAAGCCCAGAATATCCACTACCTGCTCCACGCGCTCTACCTCGAAGCGCTCCAGCACGTGCGCCACGTCGAGCACCTCGGCCGCGTTGCCCATGAAGGCCGGGCGGTAGATTTTGATGTGCTCGGTTACGAGCTGGCAGTAGTCTTTATCGGGTGTCATCATAAACACCTCAAAGCCCTCTTTTTCGGCCTTTTGCGCTAGGGTACCGATTACGTCGTCGGCCTCGTAGCCTTCCTTCAGCAGCACCGGAATGTGGAAGGCGTCGATAATCTGCTTGATGTAGGGAATGGCGATGCCGATGTCCTCGGGCATGGCCTGGCGGTTGGCCTTGTAGTTCTCGTCCTTCTCGTGCCGGAAGGTTTTGCCCGAGTCGAAGCACACCCCCAGGTGAGTGGGCTTTTCCTTGAGCAGCACCTCCACCAGGGTATTGGTAAAGCCCAGGATGGCCCCCGTATTCATCCCCTTCGAATTGACTCTGGGGTTCTTGGCGAAGGCGAAGTGCGAGCGGTAGATGAGGGCAAAAGCGTCGAGTAGGAAAAGCTTTTTGGCGGGGGCAGCGGCGGTATCGGACATGGTAGGACAAAGTACGGAATGC
Organism: uncultured Hymenobacter sp.; assembly: GCA_913778455.1. Classification (GTDB taxonomy): domain Bacteria; phylum Bacteroidota; class Bacteroidia; order Cytophagales; family Hymenobacteraceae; genus Hymenobacter. Next base: position 2,742 of record CAJYVK010000206.1, read on the forward strand.
CACTTAAAAGTGCCGGGTCAGTTGACCCATCACCGCAAGCAAAGAAAAGAGACTACCGCCAGCTTATGTTTGCAACTCATGGCTAAATAGCCTATTCAGCAATCTTATGCTTCGTGATAATCGACAGCGTGCCCGGGTGGCACGCGTCATCTTTTTTCTGCTTTCCCTTGTCTGTGGCGGCGTAGTGCTTATTAGCCTGGCCGGCATGAACCTGCCCGACTGGGACGGGGCCACTAGCGGGAATAGCTCGGGGTTTACTACTGGGCTTTATTACGGCTACACATTGCTTGGAATTATGTACATACTCTTGCTTGTCGCTAGCTATGTGTATCTTATTATGTGGCTACGGCGGGCTTATTACAACTTACATCAGGTGCCGGGCATCAACCCCGAGTACTCCGACGGCTGGGCTGCTGGGGCGTGGTTTGTACCGTTTCTGAATTTTGTGCGGCCTTACACCATCATGCGGGAGGTGTGGCACGATACGCAACGGGCCGCCTGGGGCCGCATCGTTCAGCCAGCCAACGTGCTCGGGTGGTGGTGGGCTGCCTTCGTCATCAAGCTCATCTTGGGCCGCATCACGGCCAAGATGGGGAGCCATTCGGATGATATCACCCAGGAAGACCTGTTGCCGATGCTGCTCGATACGGCAACACAGTTGCTATTTGCAGCTCTCACCTGGTACGTCATCGGCCGAGTTGCTGGCTTTGAAGAGGAACTGGCAGCTCGCCAGCAGGTACAGCAATTGGGCCAGCCCATCTCCTTGCCTATTCCTCACAAAACCGACCAGTCGGATTACGCCCTGGAAGAGGGTTATTAGCCTCTACCCACCACCTAGCATACAACTGGCCGGCCTGATGCGCAGAGCATCGAGCCGGCCAGTTGTAGTTGAACAAGATTAACACGCCCTAGAAGTTGGGCGACAGCGAATACTTGTGGTAGAAATCGTCGATGATCTTCACCGCCTCGCTGGCATCGTCCACGATGTGCACGAGGTCCATGTCTTCGGGCGAGATGTTGCGCTCCTCGCCCAACATCACGTTCTTGATCCATTCGAACAGGCCGCCCCAGTAGGCCGAGCCCACGAGCACGATGGGGAAGCGGCCGATTTTCTTGGTTTGAATGAGGGTGAGGGCCTCGAACAACTCGTCGATGGTGCCGAAGCCGCCGGGCATGCCCACGAAGGCCTGGGCGTACTTCACAAACATAACTTTCCGCACGAAAAAGTAATCGAAGTCGATGCACTTGTCCTGGTCGATGTACATGTTGTGCGTCTGCTCGAAGGGCAGCTCGATGTTGAGGCCCACCGACTTGCCGCCTTCCGAGCGGGCGCCCTTGTTGCCGGCTTCCATGATGCCGGGGCCACCGCCCGTGATGACGCCGTAGCCGTGACGCACGAGCTTGGCGGCGATTTCTTCGGCCTGCTGGTAATAGGGGTTTTCGGGCTTGGTGCGGGCCGAGCCGAAGATGCTCACGCAAGGACCGATTTTAGAAAGCTTTTCGAAGCCCTCCACAAATTCGGCCATTACCTTGAAAATCTGCCAGCTATCGGCGATTTTAATCTCGTTCCAGTCCTTATCGACGAAGGCTTTGCGGATGCGCTGCTCGTCGGCGTCAGTGCCGAGCTTGGCCACGCCCCCGGTTTGCTGGCGCAATTCGGTGATGCTGGTGAGCTTGTTGTCGTTGACGTTGGGCTGGACGATGGTCTTGCCCGAGCCGGCGTTCAGAGTTTCATCGGCGGCTTTGGTTTTACTGGTTTTCTTGAGTTTTGCCATGAGGCCAGGGTGGGAAAAAAACGAAACCGCCCCGGCTCAACAAGCGGGGCGGCCAAAAATTTAGGCGGCGAATATAAGCGGTGAAATGGTGAGTGGTGAGATAGTGAGTTGTGAGATGGCGAGTTGTGCGTTACAGCGCTAGGCAGTGCGCTCACTCATAACTCACCATCTCACCACTCATTATTGCACCGCTTACCATTTCACCGGTTACTTCGCCCGAATGGCGATAACGGGGTCGAGGTTGGCGGCGATGATGGCCGGGATGATGCCAGCCAGAATGCCGATGATGATCGATACCATAAGGCCCAGCGAGATGTTGCCGAAGCTCAGCGTGAGGGCCAGCGCATCTTGCGGTATCAGCGTGATGAGCCAGACCAGAAAAATGCCGGTCGCTCCGCCCAGCAGGCACAGGAATACCGCTTCAAACAAAAACTGGAACAGAATAAAGTAGTTTTTAGCTCCCAGCGACTTCTGAATGCCGATGATGTTGGTGCGCTCGCGCACCGATACGAACATGATGTTGGCAATACCGAAGCCGCCCACCACCATCGCAAACGAGCCGATGATGGCCCCAGCCAGCCCAATGACGTTGAATAGCTTACCGATCATGTCGGCCATCATCTCGGGGCGATTGAGGGCAAAATTGTCTTCCTCGCGGGGCTTGAGGCCGCGGATAATGCGCATGTCGCCCTGCATCTCGGCTTCTAGGTTGAGCAGGCCGGGGTCGTCGTCGCGGCCCTTCACGGCGAGCGAGGGCGAGGGACCGCTCATGCCGGTGCTGCTGAGGGCGAAGATGCTGGCGAAGGAACTGTACGGAATCAGGCAGTTGGCGTCGTTGCTGGGGGTGTCGAGCAGCTTCTTACCCTCCTTTTTCATTACCCCGATTACCGTGAAGTAGCGGCCGTGGGTCTTGAACTGCCGGCCCACGGGCTCGCCCTGCGGGTAAAGGTTTTCGGCGATGGTAGCCCCGATGATGGCCACCGGCCGGCCGCCCTCCACTTCCTGCGACGTGAAGTAGCGCCCCTGCTCAATGGGCACGTTCGACACGTTGCGGTACTCGTAGCTCACGCCCTGCAAGGCGCAATCACTCACCGAGTTGGTTCCGGCTTTGAACGTGTTGCCGCTCTTGGCCACGAAAATGGCGACGCCGTTCTGGCTGCTGGCGGGCAGCATGCGCTGCAACTGCCGAAACTCGCGCACCGTGGGCACGGGGCGGTTGAAATACTTCCACCAGGGCAGGTTGGGGTCGAAGACCCAGGGCCATTTACCCACGTAGATAACCTTGTCGCCCAAGAAGTTCATGCTGGCCCGCACGTTCGATTCGAGCGAATCGACCACCATGAACACGGCAATAATGGAGAAAATCCCCACCGTGACGCCCAGCAGCGACAAGATGGTACGCAGCAAATTGGCCCGCAACGCCTGCCAGGCAAAGGCGAAGCTCTCGAGCACGAGGCGAAAAGTCAGCAGCATGTAGGGGTAGCGTTAGCTGGCACCGCAGGGCCAGACGGTAGCCCCGCCCGGTGCAGCGCCCGAAAAGTACGGCCGCAGGCGGAATCTACTGACGGTTTGCAGATAACGAATCAGCCAAAGCTTACCCTACAAAAAAAAGTCGTACCTTTGCCCCCCGAATTTTCGGTAACTTCCCCCTAGTACTGCCCATCATGGCGATGAAACTGCATGAGTTCAAGTTCGAACTCCCCGAAGAGCTGATTGCCAGTCACCCTGCCCGCCACCGCGACGAGTCGCGCCTGATGGTGGTCAATCGCGCTACCGGCCAGATTGAGCACAAGATGTTCAAAGACATCCTGGACTATTTCGTGGAAGGTGACGTTTTCGTTTTCAACGACACGAAGGTATTTCCGGCCCGCATGTACGGGCAAAAAGAGCGCACCGGCGCCCAGATTGAAGTTTTCCTGCTCCGCGAACTTAATAAGGAAGGCCGCCTGTGGGACGTGCTGGTGGACCCCGCCCGCAAAATTCGGGTGGGTAACAAGCTGTATTTCGGCGACTCCGACATCGTGGCCGAGGTAATCGACAACACCACTTCGCGTGGCCGTACCATCAAGTTCTTGTTCGACGGCACCGACGAGGAATTTCGTAAGGCGCTCTACGAGCTGGGCGAAACGCCCGTGCCGAAAGAAGTGCTGAAGCGCGAAACCGAGCCCGCCGACAAGGAGCGCTACCAGACGATTTTTGCCGAGCACATCGGCGCCGTGGCCGCCCCCAGCGCCGGCCTGCACTTCTCCCGCGAGGTGATGAAGCGCATGGAAATCAAGGGTATCGAGAAGGCGTACATCACGCTGCACGTGGGCCTGGGCACCTTCCGCAACGTGGACGTAGAAGACCTGACCAAGCACAAGATGGACTCGGAGCAATTCTTCGTCGGCCCCGAGGCCGTGCAGATTGTCAATAAGTCGATTGATTCCAAGCGCCAGGTGTGCGCCATCGGTACCACCAGCATGCGGGCGCTCGATGCGTCGGTATCGGCCAGCAGCCGCATCAAGGTGACGCAGGGCTGGAACGACAAGTTCATCTACCCGCCCTACGACTTCAAAATCGCCAACTCGCTGCTGACCAACTTTCACCTGCCCGAAAGTACGCTGGTGATGATGGCCTCGGCCTTCGCTGGCTACAAGCTGCTGATGGAAGCCTATCAGGAAGCCATCAAGGAGAAATACCGCTTCTTCGCCTTCGGCGACGCCATGCTCATCCTCTAGGTGAGATGGTGAACTGGTGAGTTGGTGAGTTTTCTCAGCACAATGGCCCGGTTGCTTTGCGGCAGCCGGGCCATTTTTGTGGGCGGAATATCCGCTAGTTCTTCACCTGCCCCGCTATGCCGCCCACTTTTCCTCCATCACCCGAAAACTCACCAGTTCACCAGCTCACCAGTTCACCGCTGCCCCGCTACGCGGTGTTGGTGGCTGGGGGCAGCGGGCTGCGCATGGGGGCCGACCGGCCCAAGCAGTTTCTGCTGCTGCGCGGGGAGCCGGTGCTGCTGCACACGCTACGGCGCTTCGCCGAGCCGGCGCTGGGGGTGGCCCAAGTAGTAGTAGTGCTGCCAGCCGACCAAATTACTTTTTGGCAGCAGCTCTGCACCGAATACAATGTCACTATTCCGCACACGCTGGTGGTGGGTGGGGCCAGCCGCTGGGCCTCGGTGAAGGCCGGGCTGGCGGCGCTGCCGGCCGAGTCGCCGCTGGGGGCTTTGGTGGCCGTGCACGACGGCGTGCGTCCGCTCGTGCCACGGGCCGTGATTGAGGCGACGTACCAGGCGGCGGCCCGCCACGGGGCCGCGGCGGCGGCCGTGCCGCCCAAAGACTCGGTGCGGATGCTGGGCGCGGCTGGCTCGTCGCCGCTCGACCGCCGCCGCCTGCGCCTCATGCAAACGCCCCAGACCTTCGACCTGGCCCTGCTGCGCCGCGCCTACCGCCTGCCCGAACTACCCACCTTTACCGACGATGCCAGCGTAGTAGACGACCTGCAACCGGTACAACTGGTAGAAGGTGACTATCGCAATCTTAAAATCACCACGCCCGAAGATCTGTTACTAGCGACCGCCCTGACCGCAGATTTAACGGATTAAACGGATTGCGCGGATACGCCCGCCAGCCTCCGGCGGCGGGCTGGCTAGGCAGGTGGGGCTGGCAGCTGGGTAGCTGCGAGGTGATGAGCTAGGTAGTGAAGTTGAAGCTCGCCTGATAAGCGCCCGTCATGCTGAGCTTGCGAAGCATTTACCCACATCTAAATAGGCCGTTCTACTCTACCTCTGACAAGATGCTTCGCGAGCTCAGCATGACAAACGAGTTATTGCCTCTAAATGTCAAGTTTTCAACCTCTGAAAAAACAAAAAGTAAAGGCCACCCGCAGGGTGGCCCTTACCTACTTAATGGCATCCAAGTAGTCAGCCCGCCGCCGCAGGCCGGCGGGCGTATCCCCGCAATCCATTTAATCCGTTAAATCTGCGGTTATCGGAGGTAGATGGTGCGCGTGCGGCCGTTTACCGTGACGGAGGCAATGTTGTCGCAGGCGGCGGTACCGCTGGGGTCGTAGTTGAGGAGCAAGGTACTGGCTTTAGAGCTGGTAATCTCAATGGTACCCGCCGTGAAATGCCGCGCGCAGCCGGGCGTAAATTTCTTGATGAGCGGGGTCTTGATGGTAGCCGAGTACGTAACCAAGCGGCGGTTGGTGCCCGTGAGCGAGCCGGTGATACTGTAGGCATCGTCGAGGATGGTGCGGGTGCCAAAACCCGCCGTGCGGGTGTAGCGGCGCTGCGACGACCAAGAAGTCGTACCCCCGTTGTTGGCGAAAATGATGCTGGCGTTCTGCACGTTCAGGTCGAACGAGCCGGCCCCCAGGTTGGTGATGGTGCGGGTGCCCAGGTGCTGGTTATCGTTGACGAAGTAATTGGTATAGTTGATCGTAACTACTGCGCCCGCCTGCCGGTAGGGGCCGCTGAACTCGGCGATAATCTTACCCCGGCGGTAGCGGCCGTCGGCACAGAGGCAGTTGGTGGGGCCAAAATCGAGCGTCAGGATGCGCTTATTCGCATCGTAAGTGCGGGTAAAGCAGCTGGCGGTGAGGCTGCGCAATTCGCTGGCATCGGCTACGGTGGCGCTGTTCGCGTCGGTGGCATCCAGGGGGGAGGCGGCCTCTACGAGGTCGGAGGTAGCGGCATTTTCTTCATCGCCCTGGCCTTGGTCTTCGGCCGAGGTTACGTCGTCGGCCGCCACCGAATCGGTACGCTTGCAGGCTGCCGTGAGGAGCAGGCCGCTGGCCAGCGCGGCGTAGGCCAAGGTGCGGAAGGAGGTAGGGTAGCGCATAGGGCAAGGCATTAAAAGGTGAAGAAAGGGTGTTGTGGTAGCTAAGAGGCCCAGCCAGGGCCCAGGTTTAATGCCCCGGTGAAAAATTTCTGTAGATTGGCTGAACAGCTGTTGCGAAAGCTGAATTGGTAGTCAAGCCGTTGTAAACCGCCCCGTGGAAAAGCCAAACTTTAGCATAAAGCATTCGTAATCAATGCGCTCACTCTTAACTCCTTTTCCACAAGACTATGCTTCGCTCCACTCTGCCCGCCCTGGCTGCCTGCCTGCTAGCCCTCAGCTCGTGCAGTTCCAGCACCGACACGGCCAACTCTACCACCACCGGTACCTCTACTGCCACCGGCGACTCGTCGGCCACGGCCGCCACGGCGACGCCCCCGGCCACCGATAGCAGTGCGATGGCCGGCGCTCCCATGAGCACCGGCAAGGCCGACCCCAACGGCCCCACCGCCCCCCACGCCGACGACGCCGAATTCATGAAGTCGGCCGCGCACTCCGACCAGAATGAGATTCAACTCAGCAAGATGGCCCTGGCCAAAGGCGTAACGGGCATGACCCAGACCTTTGCCAACCAGATGATTGCCGACCATACCAAGAGCACGGCCAACCTGAAGCCCATCGCGGCCAAAGCCGGTGTAACCCTGCCCACCGACATGGACGCCGAGCACAAGGCCATGGCCCCCGAGTTTCAAAAGCTGACGGGTAAGGCGTTTGAAGATAAGTACATCAAGCAGATGGTGGCCGACCACCAGAAAACGGCTAATACGATGGCCGCCCACCAGCAAATGACCAAAAACACGGCCTTGCAAGGCTTCATCACCACCACGCTGCCCGTGGTGGAAGGCCACCTCAGCATGGCTACTAAGGACGCAGGCATGAAGATGTAATTGCTGGTCAGCGCCCCATTTTCCAGACGTAAAAGCACTAAAAAGCCCCCGCATCTGCCGATGCGGGGGCTTTTTAGGGTGCAGAGTGAGCGGCTACTTGGCCGCTACGGCCTCGCCAGCCTCGCTGAGGCGAATGCCCATGTGCGAGGCGTGGTAGCGCACCTGGCCGTCCTGGATAAGCAGTAGCTGCGGCGACTGGTGCTCGACGCCGAACTCGCTGGCAATCTGCCCCGAGAGCGGGCGGTAGCGCAGCAGGTCGAGGTAGTAAATGGCGGCGTCAGCGGGCAGCGATGCCTCGGGCCACTGGCGCTCGACCTTGGCCTTGGCGGCCGCGCTGATGGAGCAGGTAGTGCTGTGCTTGAAAATGAGCACCGGGTGCTCGTGCGACTCCTGCACGATGGTGCGCAGCTGCTCGGGCTCGGTAAGCGGAATCCAGGGGGTAGCCATAGTTGGGGGTATTAAGTGAAGCAGAGTAAGTTGACTCAGCCAGCGGCCAGCCGGCCCGGCGAGTCAGGATGGTTAACCAACTGCTCAAGGGTTGGGTTCGGTTTTGGGCCGGCGGCGCAGGCCCGGAAACTTGGGCTCCGTAACGTGCGGCCGGCCATCGCGGTCGAAGCGCGGCTCGTTGGCCACGCGGGCGGGCCGCTCGGTCCGGCCCCGGCGCACGGCCTGGTGCGCGGTGGCCAGGTGGCTATCCTGGTACGGCGATTCGGTGTGCCGGGCCTCGCGCTGGGCCTGGCGGGCGGCGGCCCGCTGCTGGCCGGGCGAGGTGGGCACAATCTGCGCCGGGGCCAGCAGCCCCAGGCCAAGTAAGAAAACGCAAAGCATAAGTGGGTGGGAGAGAGGGCGGCGAACAAGTAAGCTACGGGGCCGGCTGCGTAGGGTCGGGCTTGGGAATGGGCACTTTGCTGGCCTTTTTCTTAGCCTTGGAGGGCTCGGGCGCGGGCGCCGGCTGCGTAGGGTCGGGCTTGGGCTGCGGCTCTTTCTTGCTGGCCTTTTTCTTGGGCGGGGCGGGCTCGGGCGTGGGGGTAGGCCGGGCGGGGGCAGGCTTAGGCGTAGCCTTAGGTTTAGGCGTGGCCTTAGGTCTGGCCGTGGGCTTAGGCTTGGCTGTGGGCTTAGCTCTGGGCGCTTTTTTCGTGACCGTGGCAGCTTCCTCGGCGGGAGAATTGGGCGTGGTAGCGGGCGCACCGGGGTCGGGTCCGGTGTCGAGGGCGGGGTCGAGCGGGGCTTTCTCGCGGGGCGCGGCCTCTTTACTATGATCGGTATGGCCTTTTTTGCGAATCTTCCGATTGTCGCGGCTGGCCTCGCGCGGGGTGAGGGGGCGGGTATCGTAGTGGTGCAGCTTGTGCCCGTTGTTGGCCATGCGGTCGAGCATACTCTTCCTGACCAGCCCCTGCTTGTCGTACTTGATGCGGGTACCCTCGGGCAGGTCGCCGTACGTCATGGTTTTCTTCTTGTCGTCGGTGCTGCTGGCAGCCGCGGCGGGGGCGGCCGGGTCGCTGCCGCCCCCGGTATCGGTGGCGTTGGTGCTGGGCTCCGGGGCCTTCAGCGACAAGCCCTTGTGACGCGCCTTCTCGGCCGCCTTGTACTTAGCCTGCGCGGCCGCGTCCATCTTGGGCGTGGGCAGGCGGTGCGGGTGAAAAATGGTATCGTAAACCGCGCAGCTGCTCAGCAGCCCCAGCAGGAGCAGCGGCAGCAGCGTGGCGCACAGGGGCAGCTTCTTTAACACCTTCACGGCAAGGGCATTATTTTCAATCTGAAAGATAAGCGTAGTACGAGTTTTAGCTTGTGTTCGGCAACCCTGCTACGTACAAGCTACAACTCATACTACAACTTAATAGTCGCGCAACGCTCTGAGCTGCTCGCGCAGGCGCTGCTGGGGCAGGAAGTCGGCCTCCAGCTGCGGGGCAAAGGGTACGGCCGTATCGAGGGCGGCCACCCGGCGCACGGGCGCATCGAGCTGGCTAAAGCAGTTTTCGGCAATCCAAGCCGCGATTTCGGCGCCAATGCCGCCGGTCAGGGTGTCTTCGTGCAGGATGAGAACGCGGCCGGTTTTACGCACCGAGCGGCCCACGGCCTCGCTGTCCCAGGGCAGCAGCGTGCGCAAATCGAGAATATCGGCCTGCACGCCCAGCTCATGGCAGGCGGCCAGCGCCCAGTGCACACCCAAGCCGTACGTAATGATGCTGAGCTCGTTGCCCTCTTGAGCCAGCGCCGCTTGGCCGATGGGCGTGGTGTAGTACGCCTCGGGTACCGGCCCGCTGAGCGAGCGGTAGAGCAGCTTGTGCTCGAAGTACAGCACGGGGTTGGGGTCTTCGAAGGCGGCGCAGAGCAGGCCCTTGGCGTCGTGCGGGTTGCTGGGGTACACCACTTTGAGGCCCGGCACGTGGGTAAACCACGCCTCGGTGCTTTGCGAGTGGAAGGGGCCGGCGGCGGTACCCGCGCCGGTGGGCATGCGCACCACCACGTCGGCATTCTGCCCCCAGCGGTAATGGCTCTTAGCTAGGTTATTGACAATCTGATTGAAGCCGCAGCTTACGAAATCAGCAAACTGCATCTCGACCATCGCCTTCTTGCCCCGAATGCTCAGGCCCAGCCCCGCGCCCACGATGGCCGACTCGCAGAGCGGCGTATTGCGCACCCGCGCCTTGCCAAACTCCGCCACGAAGCCCTCGGTAATCTTGAACACCCCGCCGTACTCGGCAATGTCCTGACCCATGAGCACCAGCCCGGGAAAGCGCGTCATGCTCTGGCGCAGGCCATCCGAAATGGCGTCGATGAATCGCGACTCTTTAGTTAGGAGTTCTGAGTTAGAAGTTATGAGTTGGGATGAATCCGCCTTAGTAGGCGAACTCATAACTTCTAAATCAGAACTCATAACTCCCGCCGGGGCGTACATATCGGCCAGCTCCCGGCTGGCATCCGGGGTGGGGGCGGGGGCAGCTTCGGTTTCCTGCCAGCCCTTGTCGATTTCTTGCTTGATGCTTTCGCGGAGCTGCACGCGGGCAGTTTCGCTGAGGACGCCTTCGGCAATCAGCCACCGCTCGTAGTTCTCGACGGGGTCTTTGGCGGCCCATTCCTGCATCAGCTCGGTGGGCACGTACTTGGTGCCGCTGGCTTCCTCGTGGCCGCGCATGCGAAAGGTGAGCGCCTCCACCAGCACCGGGCGGGGGTGTTGGCGCAGGTCTTCGGCCAGGGTGCGGATTTTGTCATACACCTTCAGCACGTTGTTGCCGTCGATTTGCACGGCCTCCATGCCGTAGGCGGGGCCTTTATCGACAAACGACTTGCAGCGGAACTGCTCGTTAGACGGCGTGCTGAGGCCGTAGCCGTTGTTTTCGACCAGGAAAATGACCGGCAGCTGCCACACCGCCGCCACGTTGAGCGCCTCGTGGAAGTCGCCCTCGCTGGCCCCGCCGTCGCCGGAGTAGGTGAGCGTGACGCGGGGCTTCTTATCGAGCAAATCGGCCAGTGCGATGCCGTCGGCCACGGCCAGCTGCGGGCCGAGGTGCGAAATCATACCCACGATGTGGTGCTCGTTGGTGCCGAAGTGAAACGAGCGGTCGCGGCCCTTGGTGTAGCCCGTGGCCTTGCCCTGCCACTGGGCAAAGAGCCGCCCCAGCGGCACCCCGCGCCCCGTAAACACGCCCAGGTTGCGGTGCAGCGGCAAGATGTATTCGTCGGCATTAAGTGCCAGCGTGCTGCCCACCGAGATGGCCTCCTGCCCAATGCCCGAAAACCACTTGCTCACCTTGCCCTGGCGCAGCAGAATGAGCATTTTTTCCTCAATCAGGCGCGGCTTCAGCAGCTCGCGGTAGAGGCGCAGCAGCAGGTCGTTGGGGTAGTGTTTGCGGTCGAAGGTCATGGCGGGGACGGAGCAGGTTAGGGGAAGGCAAAGGTAGCGGCGGGCGGCGGGGTACCTAGCCCCGCGCGACAGCGCGGCGCACCGCCCTTTTTTATTTTGACTACCCTTGGTAAAAACGGTCCGCGCCGGCATCAGCTCAGGGACGCCGCCGGTTGGCGCGGCCGCCTCCTAACCCGCGTGCTATGACCCGTTTTTTACTCGTGATTTTCTTGCTCGCTGCCCGCCTGTCGGCTATCCGGGCGCAGGAGCCCGAGCGCCTGCAAGTGCCCATCGGCTGCGGCGATACGCTGCCGCCGGTTATCGTGACGGGTTATTTATCGGACCAACGCAGTCCGCGTCGCGGGTGTATGCCTGAGTATATAACAAGAATTATTGAAAACCAACCGATTGGAGGCCAAATTACTATTCAGCCTATCCTGAGCCGGGTGGTGGGCGTGCAGGCCACTCCCTACTCGGGCGCCCCGGGGGCGCTGGCCGTGGTGCGCATTCGGGGGGCCAGCGGACTGGCCGGCAACCCGCAGCCGCTGTACGTGGTCGATGGCGTACCTGCGTTCCAAAATATGGGGGCCACGGCGGGCTGGGCCGGCCCGGCGGGGGCCAGCGAGCCCGCCGAGCTGAACCCCTTGCTGAGCTTGCCGCTGGAGGATATTCAATCGGTTACCGTGCTGAAAGGGCCGCTCGAAACGGCTCGCTACGGGACGCAGGGGCAGTACGGGGTGTTGAACATCGTTACCAAAACGGGCGAGTTCGGTCACAAGCTGCGCGTGAGCTACGACGGCTACGGCGGGGTGCAGCAGGCCCGCCAGCGCTACGCCCTGCTTGATGCCCGCCAGTACGGCGAGCTGCTAAACGAGGCCGCCACCAATCAGGGCCAGCCGGCTCCCTACTCGCCGGCCCAGCTGGCGACCCTGGGCGCGGGTACCGACTGGCAGCGCGAGTTGCTGCGCACCGCCGCCGTGCAGGAGCACCACCTCAGCCTGAGCGGTGGGCGCACCAACTCCCGCTACTACGTGGCCGCCGACTACCTGCGCCAAAACGGGATCGTGCTCAATTCCTGGCTGCAACGCTACGCCCTGCGGGCCAACGCCGAGCAACGGCTCACCTGGCTCTCGCCCAAGCTCACGCTCTCCGCGCACTTGGCCCTGGCCCAAACCAGCGCCCGCCGCGCCTCCGAAGACCTGATCCAACACCTGCTCGCGGCCCGGCCCACCAGCGTGCCCTACACCGCCGACGGCCAGCTCGCCCAGGCGGCCAGTGCCGCCGACAACCCCGTGCGCCAGGCCCTGGAAGAAGTGCGCGAGCCCCGCCAGCGGCAGCTACTGGCCGGCCTGGCGCTGCGCTACCAGCTTTCGCCGTACCTCCAGGCCAGCCTGCTGGGCCATTGGGAGCAGAACAATCTGCGGCAAACCCAGCATCTGCCCGACTACTCTACTCCCGCCCGCTACGCCGATGAGCAGCTGGATTATCAATTTGGGCAGTTCACCCTGGGCGGTGCGCTCGAGTATGCGCGGGTCTTGAGCGGGTACCACAACCTTACGGCCCGGCTGGCAACTCATTGGCAAAGTACCTTCGACGACCGGGCTACTACCCTGGTCGGCCAAGGGCAAACCTTACTGGCTAGCAGCGCCTCCTACCTGCGCACCAGCCAGCGAGGCTACGCCCTGCAGGCTGGCTACACCTACGACCGGCGCTACGAAGTGCAAGGCAGCCTGCGACTCGACAACAGCGGCTGGCTACTTGCCGATAACTACTGGCAGCCCACCTACGCCGGGCAGGCCAGCTGGCACCTGCAAAAAGAAGCGTGGCTCCAAGGCATGAGTGGGCTCAACAAATTGGATGTGTGGGTGAGCTGGGGCCGCTCTATCAATACCGGCAACTCCTACGCCTTTGGGCAGCCTACGCGGGCCTTGCCTAGCTTCTTCGGGCTGGAAAAGCTACGCACCCAGGAAATAGGCCTGGCCGTGGGCTGGGGTGCGCACTTTACGGCCGACCTAGCGGCTTATCAGCGCCTGGCCACGTCCCTGCTGGCGGAGAGTGGTGCCCTGCCCATCCCTTCCCCTGCCGAGTACCAGGTACGGAGCCGGGGCTTGGAGCTGAGCGTGGGCAGCACGTTTTCGAGCTATGGTTTTTACAGTGCCACCAAGCTGGCGGCGGCCTGGCAGCAGAGCCGTTACGAGGGGCCTTACGCGTATCCGCTCAACCTGCTGGGCCAGCGCCTTACCGATGGCCAGCCGCTGAGCACCTTCCAGGGGCTGCGCTACCTGGGTGTGGATGCCGCCACCGGCCGCGCCCGCTACCAGGATACCAACGGCGATGGTACCATCAGCCCGCAAGATGCCCAGCCCCTGGGCGCGGGCCTGCCCCGCGTGCTACTCAGCCTGGCCCAGGATGTGGACTATAAGCGCTGGCACCTGGCCTGCCAGCTCGACGCCCTGCTGGGCTACCAGGTATTGAATGCCAGCCTTCTACGCCTCGACAGCCCCACCGGCGCTACCAACGCCTCAACCCGCGTACTCGACCGCTGGACGCCCGCCCGCCCCACCGCTAGCGTACCCGGCGCGGGGCTGGGGGCACCCCAGCCGGGCAGCTCGTATTACGTGCAGGGGGCAGCCACGCCCGGCTGGCCTCGCTCCGGCTCAGCTACAGGGTGCGGGAGAATAGTTTGCATCCGCTTACCATCTGGCTGGGCGGCAACAACCTGGTGGTGCTGAGCGGCTACCGGGGCTACGACCCCAACGTGAGCAGCGGCGGGGCAACCGGTACCCAGGCTGGCCTCGATGCCAGTGCCTACCCGGTGGCCCGCACCTGGCTGCTGGGCGTGCGGGCCACGCTGTAACTTGGTCCGCACTTCTCATTTTTCTGCCTATGCGTCCCGTTTTCTACCCCTCGCTGGCCCTGGCCGCGTTATTGTACGGCGGCCTGCCTGGCCGCTCCGGCTGGCTGGCCCCGGCCCGGGGCCAGGCTCTGGCCGACGACAAGGTTTATACCTACGTCGAGCAAATGCCCCAACTACCCGGCGGGGGTAGCGTGCCAGCGATCACCGAAGCCATCCAGCAGCGCCTGGTGCTGCCGCCCGGCACCATTATCGGCGATAGAAAACGGGTATTCGTCGGCTTCACGGTGGGCAAGCAGGGGCAAATCGAAGAGGCTCACCTCGTGCAGACGCCCCGCCCCGAGCTCGATGCGGCCGTGCTGGCGGCGGTACGTCAGCTACCAACGCTGGTGCCCGGCCGGCAAGAGGGCCAGCCCGTGCGCGTATCGTTTACCATACCCCTCGTGCTGGTAAGTACCCCCGCCGCTGCCGACCCCGCCGCTGAAAGTGCGGAGCACCGCGAAAGCCAGACGCGGCAACAGGCCGTGGCCCTGCGCCAACCCGGCGAGGCCGACACCACGTTTCTGCGGCGGGTGCTGCCCATTTCGTACCCGCAGTCTTCCGACCTGCTGGCGGCCACGTGGCGCCCGAGCCAGTTCGGGAAGCAGCTGTTTTTTTCGGTGCCCGGCCAAGGAGATGCGGAGTACGGTTCCGACCTGTTTATGCTCGACCCCTACCAGGCGGGCCAGTACGCCGTGCAGGTCTTCACCATCCCAACTCAGGGCGATTTCACCCAACTGCACAGCTTATTTTTTGCCGATGTCAATCACGATGGGCAGAAGGAGCTACTGGCCATAAGTAGGTGTAGCCTGCGCGAGGAGATAAAAGTTGGCCGGGGCCAGCGTATGACCGGCCGCTTCCCTCACTACCAAACGCTGGTTTTTCAATACACAGGCCTGAACGGCGCGGGCCGCCCTCAGTATCAGGATTATCCCGGCAATACCGACTATCTGGACGAGCTGGCTACGGCCGCCGAGGTACGCCAGGCGCTGGCCCGGCATCAGTCCCGCTTACCGGCTGCCCGCCCGGCACCTGGTTCGCCCGGCAAAAAATAACCTGGCTGGCCACCAGCTCACCAAGTAGCACACCTTTTCGCGCGCGGGCTTGTTAAGTTTGTTGCAATCATTAAATAAATCTTGCCGCTTCGCGCCGTTATGATTCATTACCAAGAATTTACTCTTTCCAACGGCCTGCGCTGCCTCGTGCACGAAGACTTTACCACGCCGCTGGCCGTGCTCAACGTCTTGTACGACGTGGGCTCGCGCGACGAGCGCCCCGACAAAACGGGCTTTGCGCACCTGTTTGAGCACCTGATGTTTAGCGGCTCGGTCAATATTCCGAGCTACGACGAGCCCCTGCAAAAAGTGGGCGGCGAAAACAACGCCTTTACCTCGCAGGACATCACCAACTACTACCTCTCGCTGCCCGCCGCCAACATCGAAACCGGCTTCTGGCTCGAAAGCGACCGTATGCTCGACCTGGCTTTTTCCGAAAACGGCCTCGACGTGCAGCGCAAGGTAGTGGTCGAAGAATTCAAGCAGAGCTACCTCAACCAGCCCTACGGCGACGTGTGGCTGAAGCTCAAGCCGCTGGCCTACCAAACCCATCCCTACCAGTGGAATACCATCGGCAAGGAAATCAGCCACATCGAAGACGCCGAGATGGCCGACGTGCGGGCCTTCTTCCGCCAGCACTACGCCCCGCAGAACGCCATTCTAGTAGTGGCCGGGGCCGTAGCCTTCGAGGAGGTCAAGCGCCTGGCTGAGAAGTGGTTTGGTCCCATCGCGGGCGGCCCCCGTTACGAGCGCCAGCTCCCCCAGGAGCCCGCCCAGACCGAGGCCCGCCGCGCCACGGCAACCGCGCCCGTGCCCCTGTCGGCGCTCTACAAAGCCTGGCACATGCCCGCCCGCCTCGACCCGCGCTACCACGCCGTCGACCTGCTCAGCGACGTGCTGGGCCGGGGTAAGTCGAGCCGGCTGCACCAGCGCTTGGTAAAGGAATTACAGCTGTTTAACAACATCTCGGCCTCCGTGACCGGGGCCCTCGACCCCGGCCTGCTCGTGGTGAGCGGCAAGCTCAACGCCGGCGTGGCCCTCGAAGAAGCCGACCGCGCCGTGGAAACCGTAGTGGCCGAGCTACTGCGCGAAGACGTGCCCGCCGAAGAGCTGCAAAAAGTTAAAAACCAAGCCGAAGCCGGCCTGGTATTCGGCGAAATCGAGCTGCTCAACCGCGCCCTAGCGCTGGCTATCGGCAAGCTACTCGGCAACGCCAACCTCGTCAATGAGGAGCCCGCGCTACTGCAAGCCGTGACGCCCGCCGACGTCCGCGCCGCCGCTGAGCTCGTACTGCGTCCCGAAAATTGCAGTACGCTGTACTACCAGGCGGCGGAATAGCTCGGTGAATGTATCCGCAAAGGCCCCGGGAAACAACTTTCCCGGGGCCTTTGTGCTATTTGGGGCGGGCCAGCGTGGTGCGGGTCCGGGCCTCGCCCTTGGGGGCCGGGCCGTCGTAGGAGGGCGTGCTTTTGCCGTTGTCCTGCACGTTGACCGGCTCGCCGGGCGCGGCGTACACGTTGTTGCCCTGGCCGTTATTGTTGGTACCGCGCAGCGGGTCGGCAGCGCGGGCGGCGGCGGAGGTGTTGGGTACCGTGCGTGGGGCCGGCTTACGGGCGGCCTTTTGCGCCGGCGTAGTTTGGGCCGAGGCCACCTGCGGCGCGGCCCCGAGGGCCAGCAGGGCTAGCCCCAGCAGGGGCAGGCGGGAGGTGCGAAGCGAAAGCATACAGCTTGCGAAAGAAGAAGTTAGTGAAAAATGCGCCGCTGTCTACCCGAGCAGCCCGGCCAGGCTTCTACGCAAAGCGGCCCCGAAAGGCTTGCTTCCGGGGCCACTTTGATTGGCAGAAAAAAGGAGGAAAGTAGCTGGGGTTAGCGGGCGCTGGAGAGCGTGGTGCTGGCCTCGCGGTAGAGGGGCCGGCCGCTGTAGTCGGTCGATACACCGTGGCCTACTTGGTTGAGGGGCACGCCGGGGGCCGCCGATACGTTCATGGAGGGGCGGTGCTGGCCGTTGCCTACCTCCGTGGCTTGCAGTGGGTCGTTGCTCCAGCCGCTCCAGGCCTGGGCGCTGGCAGTAGCGTCGGCGGCGGCTTGTTTGGCAGCCGCGGCGGCCTGGGCCTTGGCGGCTGCTTCGGCAGCCCGCTTCTCGCGGGCGGTAAGGGTGCGGCCGGCGCGGGGGGCGGGGCGGTTGTAGGCGCTGGTCGGCTTAGCGGCGGGGGTAGTTTGGGCTGAAGCGGCCTCGGTAGCGAAGAGGGCGATACCGAGCAGCGGGAGTAGAAAACGGCGTAGCATGGGGCAGTAAGGAAAAGGATGGGAAGAGGTTCAAAGCTGATAGGGCTTTTGCAAAGCCGGTGCCAGATTTTGAAAACTCGCTGGCACTGTGGGCTTAGTTTATTTTTGCCATTCGCATAAGCGGCTTATTTACAAGAGAATAATTTTTCTTGCTCGCTGGGGTACGGCGGGGTTTTACACTGGCTTGCCGGCTGCCGTACCTTTGTGAGTATCATGCAGGAATCTATTTCGGCCCTCGCCGCCGAGGTGGCCGCCGCCGACGTTAGCACCGCCGCCGCCCTCGACCAGTTTCGCCTTCTCTACCTGGGCCGCAAAGGCCGCCTGGCCGACCTCTTCGACCAGCTCAAAACTGTGCCCACCGAGCAGAAGCGCGCCGTGGGCCAGCAGCTCAACGGCCTCAAGCAGCAGGCCCAGGCCCGCTTCGACGAGGCCCAGGCCGCCCTCGAAGAAGCCAGCGCCAACCAGCCCGCCGACGCCACGTTCGACTACACGCTGCCGACCGTGCCCCACGCCCTGGGTACTCGCCACCCGCTCAACCTCGTGCGCGAGCAGATGCTGCGCATCTTCGCCCGCATCGGCTTCGCAGTGGCCGAAGGCCCGGAAATCGAGGACGACTGGCACAACTTCACCGCCCTCAACTTCCCCGAAAACCACCCGGCCCGGGATATGCAGGATACCTTCTTCGTGGAAGGGAACGTAGGGTATGAGGGTAAGGGGGCAGAAGGGTATGAGGAGAAAGATAAGGAGCCTGTTGGTGAAGCTGGTGATCCTCAAGTAACTCCTACCCCCACACCCTCAAACCCTCACGCCCTGCTAAGAACCCACACCAGCACGGTGCAAGTGCGGGTGATGGAAAACGAGCCGCTGCCCATTCGCCGCGTGATGCCGGGGCGCGTGTACCGCAACGAGGCGATTTCGGCGCGGGCGCACATGCTCTTTCACCAGATTGAGGGCCTGTACATTGATGAGAACGTGAGCTTTGCCGACCTCAAGCAGACGATCTACTACTTCGTGCGGGAGATGTTTGGCGAGGACATCAACATCCGCTTCCGCCCCAGCTACTTTCCTTTCACCGAGCCCAGCGCCGAGATTGACATCACCTGCCTCATCTGCAAGGGCGCGGGCTGCAACATCTGCAAAGGCAGCGGCTGGGTCGAAATCGGCGGCAGCGGCATGGTAGACCCCAACGTGCTGGACAACTGCGGCATCGACTCCGAAAAATACACCGGCTACGCCTGGGGCATGGGCATTGAGCGCATCACCATGCTCAAGTACCAGATCAAAGACCTGCGCCTGTTTACGGAAAATGACGTGCGCTTCCTGCGCCAGTTCGAGGCGCTGTAGCTATCGCAGTGGCTAGCCCATAGCTTCCCGCTGAAACCCTAATCTACTAAGCCGTGTTGCCCGGCTTCTGCTTGCTCCTAAGCCAATTAAGCTAAGCCAGCCAGAAGCCCAAAAAAACTATACCCCTACTATTCGCCCAGTCAGCCCGCCATCGGCGGGCGTATCCGCGAAATCCGTTAAATCAGTTAAATCTGCGGTCGTGAAAGTTAGAACTCTTAAACAAAACAAGGTCAACGTTATAACCCTGGGCTGCTCGAAGAACCTCGTCGATAGCGAGGTGCTGATGGGCCAGCTGCGGGCCAACGATTTCCAGGTGACCCACGAGGCCAAGAAGTCGGACGCCAACATTGTCATTATCAATACCTGTGGCTTTATCGACAACGCCAAGCAGGAGAGTATCGACACCATCCTGCGCTACGCCGACGAGAAGGAAGCCGGCAAGCTGGAAAAGCTCTACGTGACGGGCTGCCTCTCGCAGCGCTACAAGGACGAGCTGGAGGAGGAAATTCCGCAGGTCGATGCCTACTTCGGCACGCTGGAATTGCCCCAGATGCTGAAAGTGCTGGAGGCTGACTACAAGAAGGAGTTAGTGGGCGAGCGCTTACTTACCACGCCCAAGCACTACGCCTACTTCAAAATTGCCGAGGGTTGCAATCGCCCGTGCTCGTTTTGCGCCATCCCGCTTATGCGCGGCAAGCACGTCGACCGCCCGATGGATGACCTCGTGACCGAGGCCAAGCGCCTGGTGGGCATGGGGACCAAGGAGCTGATTCTCATTGCCCAGGACCTTACCTACTACGGCCTGCAAGCCTACGGCGAGCGCAAGCTGCCCGAGCTGCTAGAGCGTCTCTCCGACGTGCCCGGCCTCGACTGGATTCGTCTGCAATACGCCTACCCCTCGCAGTTCCCGCTGGCGGCGCTGGATGTGATGCGCGAGCGCGACAACATCTGCCGCTACCTCGACATGCCCTTGCAGCACATTTCGGATAACATGCTGAAAACCATGCGGCGGGGCATTACGAGCCGTCGCACCAAGGAGCTAGTGCGCGAGATTCGCGACCGGGTGCCGGGCATTGCGCTGCGCACCACGCTCATCGCGGGCCACCCCGGCGAAACGGAAGCCGACTTCGAAGAGCTGTGCGAATTTGTGCAGGAATCGAAGTTTGAGCGGCTGGGCATCTTCACCTACTCGCACGAGGAAAATACCCACTCGCACACCCTGCCCGACGACGTACCGGCCGAGGTAAAGCAGGAGCGTGCCGACCGCATCATGGAAATTCAGCAGCAGATTTCGCTGGATTACAATGAGTCGCGGGTGGGGCAAACGTATAAGGTGCTCTTCGACCGGCTGGAGGGCGGCTACTACGTGGGCCGCACCGAGTTCGACTCGCCCGAGGTGGACAATGAGGTGCTGGTACTGGCTACCAACGACCTGCACATTCCGCAGGGCAGCTTTGCCAACGTGCACATCACGGGGGCCAGCGACTTCGACCTGTACGGCGAGGTGGTGCGCTAAGTAACCGGTCCCAGCAAAACGTCTGTCATGCTGAGCCTGCGAAGCATCTTACCTGGTTTGAGCGACCTGTTCTAAATCCGATAAGAGGCCTTGCAGGATCAGCGCGACAGACGTTTTTGCGAGGTAGGGTAAAAGCTGCTCCCAACCTTTCCCGCCTAGTCGGGTTTTGCCCTGAATTCTGCGCCCACTTTTCCCCGCGCTCATGGCTGCTGCCGATTGTATTACCCTGCCCTACGCCGCCACCGGCGCGTTTTCGGGCCTGCTTACCGACTACATTGCCGGCTCCCCGGCCCTGGCTCCTTTCTACCACCGCCGGCCCGAACTCGCCGCTTTTCCCGCCCAGATTGCAGAAAAGCAGGCCAGCTACTCGCCCGAAGCCCGCCAGCGCCTCGTGGCCGACCTGCGTGCCCAGTATGCCGAGCTGCATACCGAGATCCCGCCCGCCGTGGCCGCCAACCTCGACTTACTGGCTCGCGACACGACGTTTACCATCACGACCGGGCACCAGCTCAACCTGCTCACCGGGCCGCTGTACTTCGTCTTCAAGATAGTGTCGGCCATCAAGCTGAGTCGGGAGCTGAAAGCCGCCTATTCGCAGTACGACTTCGTGCCGGTGTACTGGCTGGCTACCGAGGACCACGACTTTGCCGAAATCAACAGCTTCCCGCTCTTCGGCAAAACGTACAGCTGGGCCGGGCCGGGCGGCGCGGCGGGCCTGGGCGGCCCCGTGGGCCGGCTGGCCCTCGCCGGCCTCGACGAAGAGCTGTTGAGCCAGCTACCCGCCGAGGTGCCCGCCGCCTTCCGCGACGCCTACACCGGCAGCGCCACGCTGAGCGAGGCCACGCGCCGGCTGGCTACCAGCCTCTTTGGTGAGTACGGCCTCGTGTGCCTCGATGCCGACCGGCCGGCGCTGAAGCAGGCACTTAAGCCCCTGCTGGAGAAGGAGATAAAAGAGCAGTTTTCCAACCAGGCGGTGCAGGCCACCAACGCCCGTCTCACGGCCGCCGGCTACAAGCCGCAGGTGTATTCGCGCCCGCTCAACCTGTTTTTCATCACCGACGCCGGCAAGCGTGAGCGCCTGGAGCCCGACGCCGCCCCCGGCGCCGACTGCACCCAGGTAACGGTGCGCGGCACCGCCCGCTGCCATTCGCAGGCCGAGCTGCTGGCCCTGGCCGCCGCGGAACCCGAGCGCTTTAGCCCCAACGTGGTGCTGCGCCCGGTGTACCAGGAAATCCTGCTGCCCAACCTCGCCTACATTGGGGGCGGGGCCGAGGTGGCCTATTGGTTTCAGCTGAAAGACGTATTCGCGGCGCTGGGCGTGCCCTACCCCATCGTACTGCCCCGCAACTCGGCCCTGTACCTGAGCCGCGCCAACGCCGGCAAGCTCGCCAAGCTGGGCCTGAGCACACTCGACATCTTCAAGCCGCTGGCGGAGCTGAAAAAGCAGGTCGGTGCGCAGCTGGGGCAGGAAGAAATCAGCCTGGCCGCTCAGCAGCAGGCGCTGGCCGCCGCCTACGAGCAGGTGCAGGCCCTGGCTCAGCGCCTTGACCCCACGCTGGTAAAATCGGTAGCCGCCGAAGCTCAAAAGGCCGCCGGTAGCCTCGCCGGCCTCGAAAAGCGCCTCAGCAAAGCCGCCGAAGCCAAGCACGAAACGGCCTACGCCCAACTCACGGCGCTCAAGGACAAGCTTTTTCCCGGCGGCGGCTTGCAGGAGCGTACGGATAACGTGCTGAGTATTCTGCTTAATAACCCGGGCTTTGTCGAGCAGTTACTGGCTTGTTTTGAGCCGCTGGCGCTGGAGTTCATCGTAATACAAGAAGGGTAGCTTACTTTTAAGGCTTGACTTCTATTCTCCTTGCTTTGGCCTTTTTTCAACAGTTCCGTCAGCTTTTTACCACTTCAGCCGCGCCAATCTACGACCCCTCGTTTGGCCTGCTCGATACTTTGGGAATTAAGCCGATGTTGCGACAGCAGCAGTGGAACCAGCTAGAAGCCGTAGCGGCGAAACTCCTGCCCGACGACCTGACGCGACTGTTGGATGGGCTATGCCTAACCGATGCTCATAGCCAAGACCTAGCCAAATACATTAAGTCGGGCGACTCTGACTTTCGTCGCCTGGTAGCAGGAGTACATGCTACTTATGTAGCCTGGCAAATTCGCGGAGGAGCCTACGCTCAATACGTAGCTAAGCAGCAACTGGATGGTTTTTCCAAGCAATTGAATACGGCACACCAGTATCTCACCACGCCTTTTAGCTCAACTACTTATCAAGCTGAGGCAGCAGCTCGCACCGTGCGAGCTGCAATGGGCTTAAGCGAACCAGAATTGGCCCAAGAGGCGTTTACGCGCTGCCTAACTTTAGCCCCTACGCACC
>CAJYVK010000207.1 GCA_913778455.1 uncultured Hymenobacter sp.
GCACGCCCGCCACGTAATCGAGGTAGGCGAGAGGGTACTGCCCTTCGGCCAGGTGCCGCCGGATAACTTCGCAGCCTGCCTCGCTCACGCCGAGCCGCAGCAGGTCGGCGGCCCAGGCCTCGGCCACCGGCTCGGCTGGCATCGTCAACGGCAATTTGGTAGCAGCTACCGGCCCCGGCTCCAAAAGCAGGGGGGAGGCATTGAAGGTAAACCGAATCTGCCGCACCGTCTTGGCCTCGCGCAGGAGCTCCAGTTCGAAGCGCAGGTCGGTATCGGCCAGCTCTTCCTGCGCCTTGTCCAATACTTTGGCTTTGAAGTTGTTAAAGCGTCCCTGGTACTCGTCGGGCCGAATGCCCAGCCGGAAGCGTAGCTCCTCTACCGTGAAGGTGCGCGTTCCGAAGGCCCGGTATTCTGACAGCAGCCAATAGAGCTTGAAGGAGTAGTTGCTGCTCAGGTGCCGGAACTCTGCCGTGAGGCTTTTCGTGAAGTTGCCCCGCTGGGTAAGTTGCAGCAAGTAGGGCATAAAGTCGGGGTTGACTTTCAAAAACAGCCCCCCCCGCTGCCGCAGATAACGGGCTTTGGTGATGAACGATACGTACTCGTAGTCGGGCTGGCTAACCCGCTCTCCATTAGGCCCGAGCAACTCTACGTACAGCAGACAGTTGAGCAGCCGCTTTGCTAAGCCTTTCACCTGCGCATAGGCGCTTCCCCCCGTGTCTTCGCCCACCAGCTCGGCGGCCGGAATAAAATACTCTTTAAACTCCTCGTCCTGGGGATGAATCCGGGCCAGCACCGCCGTAAACGCCCGCCACTCCAACGTATTAAGCGAGAAGGAGCTGTTAATTAGCGCGTTGTGCTGACGCACTTCCGGCCGGGGGGCGCTGGGGGCCAAAACACTTAGCTGGGTACTCACGAAACGGCAATTTGGTAGCAGATGGGCGGCTCTGGTAGTCCAAGGTACGCGTTTTGGGCGGAATTTGCCCAAACGGCAATTTGGTAGCAGATGGTGTGGATAACTCAGTTTCGCCCCTCAGCGCAAACGGCAATTTGGTAGCAGATGATCGCCCCAAACGGCAATTTGGTAGCAGATAGGGTGTTTTTTGGCGGCAAATTGGTAGCAGATAAACGGCAATTTGGTAGCAGATAAAAACCCCCAAACGGCAATTTGGTAGCAGATAAACGGCAATTTGGTAGCAGATAGACGCCTCGAAACGGCAATTTGGTAGCAGGTAAACGGCAATTTGGTAGCAGATAGCCCTTTGGGAGAATTGATAATCAAGTAGTTACGGCCCCTATAATTAGTAATAAAGGAAAATAATTTAGAATAAACTAGCTAGCTAGTCTTTTTTTTTTTTCAAATTTTGCTTTGGGCAAATTCCGGGGCTGGCTCCCGGCCGGGTAGTTTGGCTTCGCGCACCAGGGGGGCGCGGGGCGCGGCCCAATTCGTTTCACTGGATAAGGCTGGTGTAGGCAAGCGCCAAACCACTGTAGGCAGGCAAAACCACTTTCTCTGGCTAATCTTCGCGGGCCAACCCGGTACCAGTGCATTTGATCGCCTGGCGTCCGATGCTACGCACAGCTTGATTAACCGCGGATGATGATTGGGCAGGCAGGTGGCCCTCTGTAGCGTAAGCCTGACACAGCTATCAGGGCTGAGGAAGGAAAACCTGGAACAAGACTGCGAGACGGCTATAAAAGCCTGCGCCAGACAAGGTGGCGGCATCTGTTGAAACGCCCCGGTAAGTTCACGTCGACGGCACAAGCCGGTACCCCAAGACGATTTCTAGCCAGCGTTTGGCTGGTACGCGTGCTCGGGAGGTTGTACAGCTGCGGCCGGAGGGTAGCTAATGAGGCCACGCAGGTAGTAGCCTACCTGCGTAGCCCCGCTCCCGAAAGGTCGGGGGAGGCAGGAGGGGCGAACTAGTGGGATAAAGCGCACCAGCTCTAGCACGGGACGGCGCCCGGTGCCATCAACGCGAACGTGGCCTAATTTTCGGTGCGGAATCGGCGGTTGGTCGAGGACATAGGAGCTGTTTGATGCTACTGTGGCAACAGCCAGGCGCGTTTGACCTGGGCCTTTGTCGTAAGTGGCTGGTCACATGCTATTTTACCCTGCTGCAACCGTTGCCGGAGACTATACACCTGCCGAAATTCCTGGGGTAAATGCCGCAAGCGGGCCTTGCTGCGGGCATCGTTTTCCCAGCGCACGGGCACTTCCTGAATGCGGAACCCGCCGGCGCGGGCGCGGGCCAGCACTTCCAGGTCGAATGACCAGCCATCTACGGTGCAGGCCGCAAAAGCGTGCGTAGCTGCGGCCGCCGTAAAGGCCTTAAACCCGCAGTGCGTATCGACTATGCCGGGTAGCAGCGTGCGCTGCACTACCTGGTTGACGAGCCGACTCCACGCCCGACGCACCCAGGGCTGTGGCCGCGTAACCCGGGAAGTGGGCAGGTACCGGGAGCCAATGGCCACGTCGGCCCCCGCGCCCAGCGCCCGCAACAGCGCATCCAGCTCGGCGATGGGCGTGGAGCCGTCGGCGTCGGCGAATACCCGGATGCGGCCCGCGGCCGCCCGCATGCCCAGGCGCACCGCGTAGCCCTTGCCCCGGTTGTTCGGGCAGCTCAGCACGCGCAGGCCGGGCAGCTCGCGGGCCAGGGTAGCAACCAGTGCCACCGTGTCGTCGGTCGAGCCATCATCGACCACGATGATTTCGAAGCGGGTGGGATGGGTGGCTAGAACCCGGTGGGCCTGCCGCAGGGTAGGCTCGATGCGGCTGGCTTCGTTGAAGGCGGGAATAATCAGACTCAGTTCCATGAGGATCAGGCGCGGTGTTGGCCCCGGAAGCCGTCGAGCCGGCTACCCAGGTGGGCGTAGGCAATGGGGCAGCGGGCCGCGCAATTCTTCCCGCACTCGAACTGGGCGCGGATGTCGGCCACGGAGTATTCGACCAGCGGCTTGGCTGGCGTGCCGGTTTTGGGCTGGCACAGGTGCACCAAGCCCGCCCCATCAACTTCGAAGTGCCGGGCGCCGGCCCGGCACTTCCAGGGCTTGCTTTCGCCGCGGGCCAGCGGCAGCTGAAAATTGTCGTTGAGTATCCGGGGCAGGCGACCTTTCAAGGCCCGAATGCGCAGGTACGCCTGCAAGGCCGCCTCGCTCAGGGGCAGGGCCTGCCCGTGGCTGTCGCGCATCAGCGAGCACTGGAAATCGAAGCCGAAGCCAACGACTGTTTGGGCCACGGCCTCCATCTCGGCTGGGTTGCCAGATCCCAGCACCCCGTTGACCCGCACCATGAACTGCGCGTGCTGGCGCAGCAGCTCCAGCTTGGGCCGCAGCCGGCGCATACTTTTTTCGGTTACTTCGTTGTCTTCCAAGCTATCGCAGCTCAGCTGCATGCCAAATAAGCCCGCCTCGTTCAGACGCTGGATAAGCGGAGTTTTGAGTACGTGACCGTTGGTATTAATCATGGGCACCATGCCGGCTTCGGCGATGTAGCGCACCAACTCGGCGATGTGCGGGTGCAGCAGGGGCTCGCCCCCGTTGAGGGTGACGAATACCGCTTTCAGCTTGCGCAGCGCATCTACCCGCGCCTTGAGCTCGGGCAGCGGGACGGGCTTGGATACTTTATCGTACTCGTAGCAGTAGCCGCAGGCCAGATTACAGCGGCGGGTTACCACGATTTGAACTAGTACCGGCCGGTCGCGGTCCAGGGCGGCTTTCGCCAACTTCCACAGCACGCGTTGGCGGGATACGCGTAGTGGTTTGTCAAATTCAGGTAAACGCATAGTAGGCAGGGGGAAGAAGTGAAAAGGCCAGCGCTTGGTTGCGTACTGGCTGTGACAAACATCCCCCGCACTAGGCCCGGCCAGAAGCGTTTTCTGGCGAAACTGGATTTCGGTGCCCTGAAGCGGGACGGAAGTGCCGTGAATCGGCGGCTCGCCCTCGACATTTCGCCCGGCGAACCGGTAAGTTTGCCTTGCTGATGCGGAGCCCTCACGGGCGACGAGCGAGGTAGCAGCGGCTCAGCTCTGCCCACGCCCGTTTGCCCGGCACCCTGCGTTGTCTTGATTCGGCCTCATGATTCGAAAAATTGCGTTGGCGGCCCTGGCCGCTACGGCGGTCTTCCACTTGGCCGTATTCATTCAGTACGGCTCCTTATGGGGAGGCCCGCTGGCCAGCTACTGGGAGTTGGGACTGCTATTCGTCTTCCTGCTGGCCACCTTCCTGATTCATGCCCCCATTGCCCGCCTTTTCGGGACGGACCGCCTGACCAGGCCGCCCGCCCCGGTCCAGGCCCTGCTGGAGGGGCTGTGCGTGGTTCTGGTGAGCCTGGTTTTCTGGCTGGGGCTCTTTTCCCTGCCGCAGCATTACCTAGTGCCTACCGCGGAGGCATCGCCCAAAGCCCTGCGCCTTGCGCTGGCCATCAGCGCGGTGCTCTCCTTGTTTTTCTACTACTTCGTGGAGCGCGAACACGGCCGCCAAAAATTGCAGCAGGAAGTCTACCGGGTGGCGCAGCTGCAAAAAGAAACCTTTCAGGCGCAGCTCGAAGCTCTGAAAAATCAGGTGGACCCGCATTTTCTGTTCAACAGCCTCAACGTGCTGGGCTCGCTGATTCACCTCGACGCCGACCGGGCGGTGCAGTTCCTGGGCCAGCTTTCGGACGTCTACCGCGCCTTGCTCGATGCCGGGGCTCAGCCGCTCGTGCCCCTGCACCGCGAAATGGCGCTGGTACGAGCCTACGCCAATCTGATGGAAACCCGCTTCGGGGAAGCCTTGCGCGTGGAATGGGACATTGCCCCAAGCTGGGAGCAGACCCTGGTGCCCCCCACCGCCGTGCAGATGCTGCTGGAAAATGCCATCAAGCACAACGGGGCCACTACCCGCAAGCCCTTGCGTATCAAAGTATCGGCCGCCGATAATTTGCTGGTGGTTGAAAACAATCGGCAGCCCCGCACCGACATGCTGCCCTCCACCCGGCTGGGCTTGCAAAATATCCAACGCCGCTACCACTACCTGACCGACCGCCCCGTGGAAATCGTGCCCACGCCAGCAGCCTTCATCGTTCGCCTCCCGCTTCTACCCGCCTCCGCCGCATGAGAGTTGTCATCATCGAAGACGAACCCCTGGCCGCCCAGGCGCTGGCCGCCTTGCTCACCCGTCTCCGCCCCGCCGCTCGCATCCTGGCCTGCCTGGGCTCGGTAGAGGAAGCCGTGGAGTGGCTGCGCACGCAGCCGGCCCCCGACGTGCTCTTCTGCGACATCCACTTGTCGGACGGCAACAGCTTCGATATTTTCCGGCACGTGTCCGTGAGTATCCCCGTCATCTTCACCACTGCCTACGACACCTACGCCATCCAGGCCTTTCAAGTAAACAGCATTGACTACCTGCTCAAACCCCTGCAAGCCGCGGAAGTATCCCGTGCCCTGCTGAAGTACGAAACCCAGCACCCCGCGCCGCTCCCCACCGCTCCCAACGACAGCCAGCGCCCGGGGCCTGCGGTGCCCCGCTCGCGCTTTCTGGTAAGGCATGGACAAGCGTTGCGGGCCGTGCCGATAGACCAGGTAGCGTATTTTCTGGCCGAAGAGGGCGTGGTTTTCCTCGTCACTCACCCCGGTAAGCGCTACCTCCTTCCCGACACGCTTGACCAATTGGAAGCGCAGCTGGATACCCGCAACTTCTTCCGCATCAACCGACAGTTCATCTTGAGCATCGGCGCGGTGCAGGAAATCCGACCCTATTTCAAGGGGCGCCTGGCCTTGCAGGTGTGCCCCCCCGCAGCGGAGGATGCGTTGGTGGTCAGTGCCGGCCGCGCCCCGGCTTTCAAGCAGTGGCTGGACCACTGAGGTACTGCTGGCGGCTGAAAGTGCTGGCTTAAGTGTACTTCGCTGCGAGCTAAGCAAAATCACCCTCCTTTCTCGACTTTCACAAGCCTGAAAACGGGGGTATTTATCTTTTGTGACAAAAGAGATAGTTTTGCGCAATGACCATCTACGTCGCATATTTCCGGGTGAGCACCGTGCGCCAGGGGCAGTCGGGCCTCGGGCTCGACGCCCAGCAGGCGGCGGTGCAAAGCTTTCTTCGCAACGACGCTCAACTCGTAGCCACTTTCACCGAAATCGAGAGCGGCAAAAAAAACGAGCGGCCCCAATTAGCGGCGGCGATTGCCCGGGCCCGGCAGGAGGGGGCAGTGCTGCTCGTAGCGAAGCTGGACCGCCTCGCCCGCAATGTCGCGTTCCTGGCCACGCTCATGGAAAGTCGGGTGCGCTTCCAGGCCGTTGACCTGCCCGCGGCCGATGAATTTACCCTCCACATCATGGCGGCGGTAGCCCAGAAAGAAGCCTCGGCTATCTCCACCCGCACCCGTGAGGCCCTCGCCGCCAAGAAAGCACGGGGCGCCCAACTCGGTACCCCGGCCAACCTTACCCAGGCTGCTCGCGAGAAATCGTGGGCCGCGATGACCCGCAATGCGCAAGAAAACCTGAACAACCGGCAAGCCACGCAGCTAGCCCGGCTGCTGCGAGCCACGGGGGCAACGCTACGAGCCATTGCCGACCAACTCAATCAGTCGGGCTACCGCACCCGCTACGGCAAGTCGTTTCACCCTATGGGCGTGCAGCGGTTGTTACTCAGGTCGGTTTAATAGGCTCCAAGTCGAAGGCTCCCGGCGCAAGCGCCGCCCGAGGAGCCTATGCCTGGTAGGTTTGGTTAGATTGACGGCAGATGAACGACTACCAGTTGCCCCTGGTCTCCCGGGGCCAGCGGCCGGCGAAGGTCGGCTAGCGGTAGTGTGCTCGGCCTACCGATGTACAGTGCGGAGAAGCGGGTGCGCGTCAGGCGGGCTCACCTGCGTAAGCGTCCCTGGTTGCGCAGTTTGGGAGCTAGCGGACGTTAGCTGAGTTAGCGCCACCCCGGCACCGCACAGCAAGCCCATCAAAGGCCACAGCGGCCGCTCGGACGGCGCAAAGTCGGTGTCGGCGACAGGAAAGGGAGATACCGTGAAGAAAACCATAGCTGGTGCAGCGTAGTCAGCTCGGCCATAGGTGAGCAGCCGCAGGCGGTTGGGCCAGAAGCGAGCGAGGCGGAAAGGGAAAGTAGAAAAGCGTGGCGGGCACCAGGGCCACGTGGCCAGCAGGAAAGGAGCGACGAGGCATACCCATAAGTATAGCTAGAGCGATGGCCCGGAAAGCTCTTTCTATGGAGTAGCACTGTAGTCCTGGCAGCTGCGTGCAGGGAAAATAGTTGCCGGCCTACTTAGCTCAGCCACGAACTGCACGCAGCCGCCCCCGGTCGGCTGCCCCACGCCGGGTGGTTGTATGTCACTAGAAGATGTCGGGGGAGCGTGCGGGCTGACGGCGTGATGAGCCAACTCAAAGCGAAGCAGTAACTGAAGACATACAGCTGTAAAAACAGGTGTTTATACGCTAATGCTTCTTGTAGAAGTCTACTTGCTTTGCATAACCGAAGTACGCGAGCCACTTCGTGCGTGGGACAATTTCAGTGGAAGCACTTCTCTAAATCCCAGCTTGTCAACGTGGCTGTGCCCTTGTTGCAGTCGTCTTGCCATTGATGCTTCGTGAGCAGATCACCACGCTATCTGCTCTTAAGCTACCGAAAACCCTAAATTAGTTGGTAAATATTATTATGTATAAATGATTTAATTACTGCATTCTCTTCCCATTCACTAGTAGCGCTATGAGCATTCAGGTTTTTGTTTTGAGCGGTGAGGATTTACCCTGCGACATTGTAGTACAAGTGCAGCCCACCGGGGACGAGCTCGGCAACTATCAACTGCGCTTTGCGGCCGAGGAAAGCGAGGTGCTGGCCGGACAGTCACTACTACTGCTACTGCGCTTGCCCGCTAGCTACAATGCAGCCTCGCCGTCGCCTGGCCAAGCGCTGGCCAGCTCAACGCACGACGAGCTGACCAACCGGGCAAGATTCAACAGGATGGCTACCGAGCAACATTATTCGGTAGTGAACCCCAAGCCAGCGGCCGAAGCGCTCAGGCAAGCTCCTTGGCCGCTGCCTACTGCCGTGGCGGGCCTCCCCGAGGCAATCCCTACGCAAGCTACTCAGGAGCTACACCATCTACTCACCCACTTACTATCTGTGGCCAGAGAGCTGCCGCAGGCCAGTATTCTGCCACTGGCCGCGGGCCAGGCGCTACGGGCCGAAGCTGGTCCGGGCCAGCGGCTGCCCCGGGTGCCGGTGCCAGCTACCCCGCCAGCCAGCAACGGGGCAGCCACTCCGTTGCTGGCTAGCGATGGCCCGCACGAATGCTGGCTGCGCCGCTTCTATGCCCTGCTCGACGCCCACCTCGACAAATCAGACCTGAGCGTGGAGTGGCTGGCCCTGCAACTGCACATGAGCCGCAAGACCCTGCTGCGCAAGCTGCAACGGCTGTTGCACCTGAGTCCTCGCGACGTGGTGCAACAGTACCGGCTACGGCGGGGGGCCGAGCTATTGCGGGCGGGCTACCCGGTGGCAGAGACTGCTTACGCCGTGGGCTTCAATACGCCGGCTTATTTCGGACTGTGCTTCAAGGAGTTCTACCACGTCACGCCCCGGCAGTTCGCGGGCGGGAAGTAGCCGATGCGACGCGGCGGGCAAAGTGTCCCCAGGCTGCGTGTTTTTGTCTCCGGCGTGCGAGAGGCAGCCTGGGGCAACCAGCCAATTTTACATCACTGCTCAAGCGGTTTGAGCAGGCGTTTTCACCCCCTTATTTTTTACGTATGGCTGACGTAACCACCCGCTCCAGCGTGGAGCAGCGCCTTGCCGAAATGGCGCAGCAGGACCCGCAGTTCCGTAGCGAACTGAAGCAGAATCCGAAGGCCGCGCTGGCCAAAATGTTCGGTGGCGACCTGCCGGACAATGTAAACGTGCTCGTGCACGAAGAAGACCCCAACACCGTGCACCTGGTGTTGCCGGCCGCCGACGCAAACGCGAACAGTACGTCGGCCGCCGCCACGTACTGCAACGGGGGCAGTGGTCACAGCTGGAGCTCTTGCGGCTATGAGCTGTCGTGCTACGGCCCTACCTGCTGCTAGCTACTCTTTCTCCCCGCCCGTTGGGCGGGGAGAATTTTCGTGCTTCAGTCCTGCTTTTTCCCCTTTTTCCGGCTAGCTACAAGCCACCGTTCACGCTATGACCACTACCGTAGCTGATACGCTAGCTGCCATTGGCCCCTACTTGCCCGAGCCGCTCGTGGCTAAGTCAGCCCGAATGGCCATTGCCCAGCTGGCCCAATCCCTGCCGCAGGCCGCCACGCCTGTCTTTGGGTTTGAGTGCCCGCTGGCCACCCCGGCCGGGGCCGCCGACTTTCTAACCCACCATCCGGTCGCCAGCGGGGTATGGGAGTGGCTTGGCCAAGAAAACCAGGCTCACCAGGCTCCCACTTGGGCGCTGGTGCGCGAGTTGGCCCAGACGGTGCCCCGCACCCCGCTGCTGGCGGCCGGCCTGGATGATGTGTGGCTGGAATTTGACGTAGCAACGGCGGCCGAAACCGG
This sequence comes from uncultured Hymenobacter sp., assembly GCA_913778455.1. Taxonomy (GTDB): domain Bacteria; phylum Bacteroidota; class Bacteroidia; order Cytophagales; family Hymenobacteraceae; genus Hymenobacter. The sequence goes on from CAJYVK010000207.1 coordinate 9,504, forward strand.
TCCCTCCCTGTTTTTTGGCCCCCGGCTGGCACCCTTTGGTCCGCAGGCGGCCGGCCCGGCGCAGCAGCAACTGCTGCTGGAGCTGATCGCGGGCGGCTTAACTCCGCTGGGGCCGGCCGCGCTACCAGCGGCCGGGCGCGGGTTGCTGCGGCGCGTGCTGGCGCTATTACCCCACCACGGGCGGGTGTTTCAGGTGGGAAGAATGTTGTCCCGCCCGCAGCCGGGCTACCGTCTTTGCCTCAACAACCTGACCCCGCCCGAGCTGTACAGGCTGTACGCCCGCCTGCTGCCCGGCTACCACGACCTGCTGGCTTCCCTACGCCACTGGTTACGGCTCCTGGCCCCGCTGGTGTGGAAAATCCGCCCGACGCTGGACCTGGCCAACGAGCCGGTGCCCAAAATCGGCCTGGAGTGCTACTTCCGCGAAGGCCCCGACCTGGCAGCCTGGCAGGCCGCCACCGAGCTGCTGGTGCGCTACGATTTGTGCCAGCCGGCCAAGCAGGCGGCGCTGCTGCACTACCCCCGCCTGGTGTCGCCGGCCACGGCCCCGACGCCCCTTGAACTACTACTCGGCCAGCGACAAACCTACGCCCTGGCGCTGCATCACTTTAAGCTGTCGCTCGCGCCCCAGGCCCCCCTCACCGCCAAGGCGTACCTGGCCGTGAAGCCCCGCTGGCAGCCCCTTGCCCCCACCTTATGCCCGCCCCCTCATGCTGCTCACTACTGATCACGTAGCCCCCGCCCTCCCGGCGGTCACCGAGGCGCTCCAACGCGAACTGCCGGCCCTGCTCGCCCTGGCCCGGCAGGCGGCGGCCACGCTGCCTACCATGACGGCCCTGCCGCCGCCTGGCGAAGAGCCTTATGCCTACGGGGACCTCGTACCGCTGTCGTTTGTATTACTGGCGCTGGAGGCAGTGCCCGCCGCGCTGCGTGGCCCCGATTGGTGGGTAGCCCGCGCCGAGCTGCGGCAGGTGCTGGCCGAGCACCGGCAACAGTCTCTCTGGGCCTTTCACTCGGCGGGCGGGCTCGTTACGTCGGTAGACAGCGCCTTCATCCTGCGCGCGGTGGGCGACGTGGCGGGCGT
>CAJYVK010000208.1 GCA_913778455.1 uncultured Hymenobacter sp.
GGGCTACCTGGCCCTGATGGACGAAAAAATGACGCTCACCCGCGCCCAGGCTACCCAGCTGGTGCAGAGCATTCCGGCGGGTACGGCCCGGGGCGACTTCTTTTTGGTACTGCGCGGGGCGCGGCCCAGCCTGGCCCCGGTGGGCAGCCCGGGCGCGGTGCGGGTGGGCGGCGTGCACCGGCTGCGCCTGCTCGACGGCCTGCTGCCGCTCTGCGAAAGCCTGCGGGTGTTCGTCACGCCCGACGGGCAGGCCAGCGCCTTCGTACTGGCGCTGGGCGGCGGGCAGGAATTCGTGCTGGCCTTGTCAGCGGCGGCCAACCGGGGCTTTTCGGGCGAGGGTAATCAGCTCGACACCCTGCTCGAAGACCTACCCGCCGAGTGGCTGGCGGGGGCCAACAACCTGTTTCGGGGCAACGAGACGTTCAACCCCACGCTGTTTGCGATGGCGCACGACCTGGCCCCCGGCATCGTGGACCGCCTGTGCGCCAGCCTCTCGGCGATGGGCCTGCTGGGCTTCGACCTGGCCGAAAACCACTATTTCTACCGCCGCCTGCCCTTCAAGACCGACCGCATCCTCAAGCTGAACCCGCGCCTCAAAAACGCCCGCGCCCTGCTCGACTCGGCCGACGACGTGCAGCTGGTGGGCGTGGGCGCGCAGGGCCGCACCGAGGCCCGCGTGCGCGGCACCGACGTGTGGCACACCGTGCTGGTGGGCGGCCCCGAGCCACCGCGCTGCACCTGCCAGTGGTTTACGAGCCACCAGGGCCAGCGCGGGCCGTGCAAGCACATGCTGGCGGCGCAGCTGCGGTTTGGGTAGGTGGCAAGTTAATCTCGGACGTTTTTTACAGCATACTCTTCCATCCATGAATACCTCAGTTGCGGAGCAATTCGAGCACCTTATTCGCCAGAGTACCCCTGCCGACCTCGTTCCATTTTTGTTAAAACTGGAAAACCAAGACCTTGCGGGTGCTCGTGAGAAGTTAGAGGCCCTGAGACAGGAACTGGATACCATTGTGCAGCTTTCGGCGAATAGCTGGGGCACCAGGGCGACCGGCGACCAGCACGACAACTTATTCCTGGCTGGGTTTGCGGTGTGTTCGCGACGGGAAGCGCTGGGCGGGGCAATTGATGGCGCGTGGAGCCTGGGTACGAGTCCTAATGACCGAATCGCTGCGCTGAAGCAACATTTTATCACGCTGGTCACAACCCTGCGCCCCACTTGGCTGCACGACTGGCTACTTCGCCAGCACGACACGGCCAGCGGCTGGTCGATGGACTATAACCTATTGCGCACCCTCGAAGCCACGGGCCTTATTCCTTTTTCGCCCCTGCTTACGGCCCGCTCGCTCCCTAGCCTGCTCGCTGACTGGGGCTGGAATCTTAGCACGACCGGTAGTATTCCGGACGATGCGACGGCGGTAATAACCGATGCGATGGGCGAAGACCACTTATTGCTCACGAGGGATTTGCCACTGCTTTTTGAATACGAAGGCACAATTCACCGCACGCGGGCGCATATTCAGCCCCCGATGCCCCTGGGTCAGAAAGGAACCAAGCAAGACCACACTTATCTGGCTCCGTGGCAGGCTTGGAATCAGCTGCATCCGCCACAAACGGTGGGCTGGCAGTGGCTGCTGCTACGCCTCGTGGCCAGCGGCCACCTCGACCGCGCCGACCTGCTCACCCGCTGTCTGCTGGCCCTGCGCCGCGATTTCCGCCGCCCGCTGCTCAGTTGGTTTCGGGATCTTTTCTTAGCCTTGAAGCCCACCTTCACCGAGCGGCTGGCCCGGCAGGATGAGCTGACCGAGCTGCTGGCCCACCCGCAGGCGCTGGTCGTCAACTTCGCCCTCGACCAACTCAAGGACATGCACACGGAGCCGGGTTTCAACCTGGCTCCCTTGCTGCTTTCGGCCGAAAGCCTGCTCACCCGACCCGACCTCAAGGTGGGCCTACGCTCGCTGGTCATTGGCCTGGCCCGACTGCCCTTCCGCGCCCTGGCTCCCACCCCGACCGTGGCCAGCCTGCTTACCACCGCCCTCGCTCACCCCGATGCCGCCGTGCAGAAGCACGCCGCCCAGGGCCTCGCCGGGCTGCTTTCGGCCCCCCGGCCGCTGCTCACCTCAGCCGAAGTCAGGGCGGCCCTGGCCCAACAGGCCGACTACCTGGGCGCAGCCGTACGCACGATACTCGCCCCCTGGCTGGACACGCCGGCCGCGGCGGCCCCGGCCGCCCGCTACGCGCCGCTAACTGCCTTCGTACCCGACATCTCACCCGCCACGGCCATCGCGCCGGTGGCCGATTGGCACGAGCTGCTGTTCCTCACCGGGCAGGTGCTTCAGCACCAGGACCCGGCCGCCCGCGAGCGCTGGCTCGATGGCCTGCTGCGCTTGCAGGGCCAGCTACCCGCAGGCTACGCCGAGCAATTGCACCCCTACCTGACGCAGGTAGGAGCCCGACTGCAGAGGGGCCACGCCAGTAAAGCCAGCGACCTGCTAACCGAATCCCTATCACTGCATGGCCACGACGGCCTGTTCCTGGCGCTGCTGTTGGGCTGGGCCGACCGCTTCGCCATCCCCCGGGTAGCGGACGTGAGCATAAATGGGAACCGCGCCGCGCCCCTGCTCGTCTTGGAGCGGGAGCGCTATTTGCTGGCCGAAACCCGGCTGGAACAGGCGATTGCGCTGCCCCTGCTCAGTACGCCCACGCACCAGCCGCACTGGGTAGCGCCGAGCACCCTGCTGGCCCGGCTCCTGAGCTACCAGGCAGCGGGCGTTGCCCCGGCCGCCGCCGATTTAGTCCTGGCGCTGGCCCGCAGCGCCCACGCGCACCCGACCGAAGCTGCGCAGGCGCTGCACCTGCTGCCCCAGCTCGCCGATGCCGGGCTGCGGGCATTGCTGACGTGGTTTTTTGGCCCAGCCGACCAGCCGCTGCCGGCCCTGGCCCCCGCCAATGGTCGCCAACCCGCCCAACTCGCTACCCCAGTGGCCGAAGTCTTGCCTGAACTGTGGGCCGTGGCAGCCCGCACGAAAATGCCCGCCGCTTCTTTTCCCACCCTGATGGCCAGCCTGGGCTACGACTACGCGGGCGTTGCACAGCCGCTGAGTAGCGTCGGTGAAACCCTGTTTCCCCCCACCCAGCCGGCGCGGGGGCCGGCACCCCGCTTCGCTGAGCTACTCTGGCGCAACGGGGCCGCGCTGGCGGCACCCTCGCCGCTCTTGCTTTATGCCCCGCCCGTTGGGCAAAGCCAGGATGCTACCTGGAAAAACTCCTGGCCGGTGCTCGGTGAGTTCCCCTACCCCACGGCCCTGCTACCCAACTACCCGGCCCCACTCTACGCGCACGTGCTGCGGGTAGCTGCCTGGGCCAGCAACCTCGAAAGCAGCGAGCGCGACTTACTACTGCTGGCGCTACACTCGCTGCTCGGCCCCGGCCCGGCGCTGGAAACGGCGGCCACGGCCGTGCTGGCCAGCGGCCTGATCCACCGCACGCCGCCGGGTCGCAACTTGGCGCAGGAGGTGCTGTTGCAAGCCATCGCGCACGGCCGGCTGCGGCCCGCCGGATTAGGCCATGTGCTGGGACACCAGCTAGCCACCGGCTAGGCACCTGCCTCGCGCCTGGCCGATACCCTACGCCCGCTCCTGGCCCTCGACGGCCCGACCGACGACGCGCTCGGCCAGTTGCTGGACGCGCTGCTGCCCAGGCTGCCTGCCGCGCCCCTGCGCAACCTACGCCCGCTGCTCGACATCTACGCCGACCTGCTGGCCCGCACCCGCCGCGCCGTATCCGCCGCCGTACGCCCCAACCTGCTGACCTGGCAACAAGCGGCCAGTCTCAAACCAGTAGCCCAGCCCCTGCTGGCGCGGACTACCTGATTTTTTATCCCGTCGGGCCGACGTGCCCCGCCGGCTGCGCCCCCCGGCGACCATCTTCCCGCCGTTTTCCTACTTGCCTTCCCATGTCTGCTTCCCTTGTCGAAACCTTCGACCAGTTCGTGCGCCGCCGGCCCCTGCCGGAACTCGTGGATTTCCTGCTGCACCTCGACAAACCGGGCCAGGTGGCGGGGCGGCTCCACACCAAGGCGCTGTATAAGGAGTTGAACGACTGGCGTAATTCCAGCGCGGCAGTGCAGCAGCTGCGCAACCGTGCCAGTGCCCTTTTCCTGGCCGGGCTGGCTACCTACACCAAGCAGGAGGCGATGGGGCGCAATTTTGCGGTGCCCTGGGGTCTCAACCTCAACAATGCCCAAGACAGCCGGGGGTATAAGGAATACTTTATGCGGGTGGCGAACCACGCCCGGCCGGCTTGGCTGGGCGACTGCCATCCGGGCCAATGAGGGGCGGCCACGCACCGTCTGCCTTCGACTGCTGGAACGCCTGATGCGCACCGTCATCGCCCTGCCCACCGAAGGCTTTGTACGGCTTTTTCAAAGCTACAGACTAGATTTTGACGCTCTCAATGAGCATATTATCCGCGATGCGCTCGGCGCTTTTCCGGTGGGCCGCACCCTGGGGCAGGTAGAAAAATCCGTCCGGGAAAACGGCCTGGCTGCTCCACCAGCCGCTTACCTGACTAAGTTTCTGGCCGGTACGCACCGAG
>CAJYVK010000209.1 GCA_913778455.1 uncultured Hymenobacter sp.
GGCCCGCAGCTTGGCAAACGACACGACTTCGGGCAGCGGCACCAAGTCCGATACGATGGTGCTCAGGCTGGCCGAGGGGTAAAAGGGTACCCGCGAGGCCGCCAGGACTGGACCAGCACCCTGGCCACGGCCACCTCGACGGCGGCCTCGCGGGTACCCTTTTACCCCTCGGCCAGCCTGAGCACCATCGTATCGGACTTGGTGCCGCTGCCCGAAGTCGTGTCGTTTGCCAAGCTGCGGGCCTCGTGGGCGCGGGTAGGCAGCGGCGGTACCACGCCCTACCTCACGGCCTACACCTACGCCGTGGCCACGGGCTACCCCTCGGGCCTGTCCAACCCCACCTCCATCGCCAACGCCGGCCTGAAGCCGCGCAGCACCGAGAGCCTGGAGCTGGGAACCGACCTGCGCTTTCTGCGCAACCGCATTGGGCTGGACGTGACGGTGTACCGCAACAATACCTCCAACCAGATTCTGAGCGCGCCCATCGACCGCTCGGCGGGCTACAACGAGGTGGTAATCAACGCCGGCCTTGTGCGCAACCAGGGGCTGGAAATCCAGGCCAACGCCACGGTGCTGGCCCGGCCGCAGGGCCTGGGCTGGCGCGTGTACGGCACCTTTACCGCCAACCGCAACCAAGTGGTGGAGCTGGCTGACAGCCTGCTCACCTACCAGTTGCAGCGCGGCCCCGGCGGCCGGGGCACGGTGGAGGCCCGGCCCGGCGGCAGCATGGGTGCCATCTACGGCCGCGGCTACGAGCGTGCGCCCGATGGGCAGATCATCTACGAAAACGGCTACCCCGTACTGGGCGACGCCAGCCAGTACCTCGGCAACGCCCTGCCGCAGTGGAAGGCCAGCGCCGGTACCGAGCTTAGCTACAAGCAGCTGCGCCTGAGCGTCTTGTTCGACGGGCAATTTGGGGCCAAGGCCTACTCGCTCACCAACGCCTCGCTGGCCGAGGGCGGCAAAACCACCGCCACGCTGCCCGGCCGCTACAACGGCCTCATCGGCCAGGGCGTGATTCGCAACAGCGACGGCACCTTCCGCCCCAACGACGTGGTGGCCGACAACATCGTCGCCTACTACACCGCCCACTACGGCCGCGACAACGTGGAAGCCAACCTCTTCCGCACCGACTTCATCAAGCTGCGCGAGATGCGCCTCGACTACGCCCTGCCCACCACCCTGCTGCGCAAGCTCCGGCTCACGCAGGCCTCGTTGGGCGTGTACGGCCGCGACCTGCTCATTATCAGCAACTGGCCCGCCTTCGACCCCGAATTCGGTACCCTCAACAACGGCTCCATCGACCTGGGGTTCGAGCTGGGGCAGTTTCCGAGCACCCGCACGGTGGGGGTGAATCTGACGGTGGGTATTTAGCCTCGGCACCCGCGCTATCCGGTATTTATCAAGTCTTTATCCTGTGAAAAAGCTACTCGCCTACTGCCTTCTCGCCACCGCTAGCATCACGACCTTCTCGGCCTGCACCAAGGGCTTTGAGGAACTCAACATCAACCCCAACCAAAACCCCAACGTGGTACCGGAGGCGCTGCTGGCCCCCGCCCTCACCGACCTGGTGAAGCGCAACCTGGACCGCGCCTTCCGCATCACCAATGAGCTGATGCAGGTGCACGTATCGCGGGTCGATAACGACGAGTTTCACCGCTACGTCATCCGCTCGGCGGAGGCCGACTACATGTGGAATGCCTGGTACACCCAGCTTACCGATTTTCGCGACATGTACGCCAGCGCCGCCGCGCTCAAGAGCAACACGTTCATGGCCATCGCCCGCATCTGCGAGGTCTGGACGTTTTCGCTGCTCACCGATACCTTCGGCGACGTGCCGTACTCGGAGGCCATCCAGGGTCGGAACGGGGTACTGTTGCCCCAATTTGACCGCCAGGAGGACATTTACCGCGACTTGTTTAACAAGCTCGAAGAAGCCAACGAGCTGCTGAAAACCAACGTCAACCTGAGCGCCGACCAGGCCCAGCTCGACCCCTTATTTCAGGGCAATGCGCTGAAGTGGCGCAAGTTTGGCAACTCGCTCTACCTGCGCCTCCTGCTGCGGGTATCCAACCGCACCGACGCCGTAGCCAACGGCCTCAGCCCCCAGGCCAAGCTGCGCGACATGGTGAATACCAACCCCGCCAGCTACCCGCTCATCGCCAACAACTCGGAGTCGGCCATCCTGCGCTGGACGGGCACGGCACCCTACCAGTCGCCCTTTCAGACCTACCGCACGGCCGACTTCACGGCGTTCAGCTCGCTGAGCGAGTTCTTCATCAACAACCTGCTGGAGTGGAATGACCCGCGCCTGGCCAAGTGGGCGACTCTCTCCAACGGCACCTACGAGGGCATTCCCAGCGGCTATCTGCCGGCCCAGATTCCGGCCGCCAAATCGACCTACCCCACTGCCCTGATGACCGAGCCCCTGCTGGGTAATATTCTCAACTACCCCGAGGTGCAGCTCAACCTGGCCGAGGCCGCCCTGCGCGGCTGGATCAGCGGCGACGCCAAAACCTACTACGAAACCGGGGCCACCAACGGCATTACGCTCTGGGGCCTGCCCGTACCCAGCGGCTTTCTGACCAATGCCGACGTGCAGTGGAACCCCGCCAGCCCCGAGGCCAAGCGCCTCGACCAGATTCACGTGCAGAAGTACTACGCGCTCTTTTTCACCGACTTTCAGCAGTGGTTTGAGTACCGCCGCACCGGCCACCCGGTACTGCCGCTGGGCCCCGGCCTGCGCAACAACCGCCAGATGCCGGCCCGCCTCAACTACCCGGTGTACGTGCAGTCGCTCAACCAAGTGAACTACCAGGCCGCCGTGGCCGACCAGGGGCCGGACGACATCAATACCAAAGTGTGGTGGCAGCAGTAAGGCCGCGCCGTGCTTTTTCTTCTTCGCAACCCCATGAACAATAAGCTTCTCGCTGGCCTGAGCTGGGTAGCCACGGCCCTGGCCGCTACCGCCTGCCTGCAAAAAGACCCCGACTACGCGGCCGGGGCCCCCAGCCCCGTTATCTCGCTCGAAGACGTGCGCCGCCTCTACCAGGGCACCGACCTGGTCCTGGAATCGGGGCAGCTCTCGGGCGCGCACCAGGTAACCGGCCTCGTGGTGTCGGACGCCGCGGGCGGCAACGTGCCCGGCGGCGCTACCAGCCTCGTGGTGCAGAGTACGCGCCGCGGGGTGGTACGCGGCATTCTCATTGCGCTGAGCGGCCCCGCCGCGACAACCTTCGCGGTGGGCGACTCAGTGGTAGTTGATATTAAGGGGGCCACCCTGGCCCGCCGGGCGGGTGCGCTGCGCCTGGAGGGCATCACGCCCGACCGCGTGCGGCAAGTCAGCCGCCGCAACCCCGTAACTACCCGCGACATCAACGTGGGTACGCTGACTACCAACTTCGAAGCCTACGAAAGCACCCTGGTGCGCATCACGGGCGGTGGGCTTACGCCGCTGCCCGTATCGGGCGACACCTACGCCGGCAACAAGACCCTGGCCGACGGCGCGGGCAACCGCCTGACGCTGCACACCGAGCCCACGGCCGCCTTCGCCACCCGGCGCGTACCAGCCAGCGCCACCTTTGTCGGCATTGCGGTGGGCGCGCTCGATGCCGCTACCCAGGCCCCGGCCCCGCAGCTGTGGCTGCGCACCGCCGCCGATGCCCTCGACCCCAGCGGGCCCATCTACGCCAAGTTTCCAGAAAGCTTCGAGGCCGTACCGCAGGCTACCAAGGGAAGCTACAACATGAACACCGCCGCCGAAGGTCACCGTATTGTCGGGCACGGCGGCGGTGTTCATGTTGTAGCTCCCCTTGGTAGCCTGTGGTACGGCCTCGAAGCTCTCCGGAAACTTGGCGTAGATGGGCCCGCTGGGGTCGAGGGCATCGGCGGCGGTGCGCAGCCACAGCTGCGGGGCCGGGGCCTGGGTAGCGGCATCGAGCGCGCCCACCGCAATGCCGACA
>CAJYVK010000210.1 GCA_913778455.1 uncultured Hymenobacter sp.
CTCCTAGTCCAGGCGCAGGCACCCCTCTCCCAGCGCATGGCCGACGCCTTCATCGCCCAGCATCCCGACTCCATCGTTATCGGCAACCGCAAAACGGCCCGCTGGGACTACGAGCAAGGGCTGATGCTCAAGGCTCTGGAGCGCGTGTGGGAGCGCACCGGCGACGCCCGCTACTTCACCTACATCCAGAAAGACCTCGACCAGTTCGTGCGGCAGGATGGCAGCATCCGCACCTACAAGGCCGAAGACTACACCCTCGACAACCTGGCCACCGGCCCGGCCCTGCTGCTGCTGGGCCAGCTCTCGGTGCCGGGCAGCGAGAAGTACCGGCTGGCCGCCGCCACGCTCCGCAAGCAGCTCGCCAGCCAGCCCCGCACTAAGGAGGGTGGCTTCTGGCACAAGAAGGTGTACCCCAACCAGATGTGGCTCGATGGCCTCTACATGGCCGAGCCCTTCTACGCCCAGTACTGCGCCCTGACGGGCGACCAAGCCGGCCTCGACGATGTCGCTAAACAGTTCGCCCTCATCGAAAAATACCTGCGCGACCCCCAAACCGGCCTGCTGCGCCACGGCTACGACGAAAGCCGCGAGCAGGCCTGGGCCGACAAGGCCACCGGCCGCTCGCCCCAGGCCTGGGACCGCGCCGTGGGCTGGTACGCAATGGCCCTCGTGGACGTGCTCGACTACCTGCCCGCCGGCAACGCGCACCGCGCCGAGCTCATCGCCGACTTGCAGCGGCTGGCCCCTACCCTCGCCAAGTACCAGGACGCCAAAACCGGCACCTGGAGTCTCGTGCTGGGCCAGGAAAATCAGCAGGGCAACTACGCCGAGGCCTCGGGCTCGTGCATGTTCGTCTACGCCCTGGCCAAGGGCGCGCGGCTGGGCTACCTCGATAAAAAATACGCCGCCGTGGCCCGCAAGGGCTACGAGGGCATCGTCAAAACCTTCGTCGCCACTGAAAACGGCACCCTGGCCCTCAACGGCACCGTGAGCGTGGGCGGCCTGGGCGGCAACCCCTACCGCGACGGCTCCTTTGCCTACTACCTCAGCGAGCCGCTGCACAAAAACGACCTGAAGGGCGTCGGCCCGTTCATCCTGGCCAGCACCGAACTGGAAATTGCCCAGGAAAACGCGGTGGGCCAGGGCAAGACGGTGGGCCTCGACTACTACTTCAACCACGAACTGCGCAAAAGTGCCTTCACCGGCCAGCCCGAGCAGTGGCACTACACCTGGGAGGAGCGCACCCACGGTGGCTTCTGGCTGTGGGGCAATCAGTTGCGGGAGCTGGGCGCGCGCACGGTGCCGGTGCCCACGGCACCCACCGCCGCCAGCCTCAAGGGCCTGAGCGTGTACGTCATCGTGGACCCCGACACTAAAAAGGAGTCGCCCAGCCCCAACTACATCTCGGCCGCCGACGGCCAAGCCGTAACCGACTGGGTACGCGCCGGCGGCACCCTCGTGCTGCTGGCTAATGACACGGCCAACTGCGAAATCAAGCACTTCAACGCCCTGGCCAAAAACTTCGGCATCCAATTCACCGACCAGAGCGTGAACATGGTGCAGGGCAGCCAGTTTGAGCAGGGCCGGGTAGACCTGGCCAGCGGCGCGGCCGTGTTCAAACAAGCTAAAACCGCCTATATCAAGGAGCTGGCAGTGCTAGCCCTGTCGCCCCCCGCCCAGCCACTGGTGACCAACAACGGCAAGGTGATCATGGCCACGGCCACGCTGGGCAAAGGCCGCGTTTTCGCCCTCGGCGACCCGTGGCTCTACAACGAGTACACCGACGGCCGCAAGATTCCGGCCGCGTTCGAGAATTTTCAGGCGGGCAAAGACTTGGGGCGGTGGCTCTTGAGGTAGTTATGAGTTATGAGTTAGAAGTTATGAGTTGGGGGATTACCCGATTATGGATGGGGCTCGCTATCTGGGGAAAGGTTGGAATTATGAGTTATTGAACTGGGCAGTTCGTTAGCTTCTGCTGCATATCGGCCAGCCGGGAGCAAGATTTGCGCGTTAAGCGCCCAGCAGTAGGCTAGCTGGCTAACCGCTCCCCAAGCCTACCCTGCCCCAACTCATAACTTCTAACTCATAACTCAACCTAATGCTCCTGATCCGCCACGGCCAGCCTGGCCACGAAAAACCTGGTATTGTACTCGACGGCTACCGCTACGACCTTAGTGAGTTTGGCGAGGATTTCGATGAGAAATTCTTCGCTTCGGATGGGCTGGCGCGGCTGGCGGCATTCGTGGACGTGCAGCGGGAATTACTGCTGCCCATCCCGCCCACGACCCGGCTGGGGCCGCCGGTAGCCCGGCCCTCCAAAATCGTGTGCGCCGGCCTCAACTACACTGACCACGCCCAGGAAATGGGGCTGGGCTTGCCCACCGAGCCGGTTATTTTTTTGAAAGCTACCTCGGCCCTGAGCGGGCCCAACGACGACATTATCCTGCCCAGAAACTCCGAGAAAACCGACTGGGAAGTGGAGCTGGCGGTGGTGATTCGCAAGCGGGCCAGCTACGTGCGCGAGGCCGACGCCCTGAGCTACGTGGCCGGCTACGCCCTGCTCAACGACGTAAGCGAGCGGGCCTACCAATTGGAGCGCGGCGGCACCTGGGACAAGGGCAAGGGCTGCGACACCTTCGCCCCACTCGGCCCCTGGCTGGCCACCCCCGACGAGCTGCTCAACCCCGCCCGCCTCAAGCTCTGGCTTTCGGTAAACGGCGAGAAAGTACAAAACGGCAACACTGCCAACCTCATCTTCAGCGTACCCTACCTCATCAGCTACATCAGCCAGTTTATGACCCTGCTGCCGGGCGACGTTATCTCCACCGGTACGCCGGCCGGCGTGGGCAGCGGCCTCCAGCCGCCCCGCTACCTCGCCGCCGGCGACGTGGTGGAGCTGGGCATTGAGGGCCTGGGCAGCTCGCGGCAGCTGGTGCGGGCGGCAGAATAATGCAAAACGGAGTGGCACTCCGTTTCCGCGCCTACTCACGCCAAACGGCAGACGGAGTGCCACTCCGTTTTACAACGCGTTATGAAACCCACCCTTTTCCTTAGCCTGCTGCTAGCTGCCACCACTGCCCAGGCGCAGGTGCGCCGCTTGGTAGTGGCCGCCGACGGCAGCGGCGACTACCGCACCGTGCAAGCCGCCTTCGATGCCGTGCCCGCCGGCAATGCCGAGTGGCTCACTATCCTGGTCAAGCCCGGCACCTACAAGGAAAAGCTGACCCTGGCCGCCGAGAAAACCCACGTGCGCCTCGTGGGCGAGGACGCTGCCCGCACCATCCTCACCTTTGATAATTACAATCAGCGCGTAGACCCAGCTACCGGCAAGAACTTCGGCACCACCGGCTCGGCCAGCGTGCACCTCTACGCCAGCGATTTTGCGGCCGAGAACATCACCTTCGCCAACTCGGCCGGGCCGGTGGGCCAGGCCGTGGCCGCCTGGGTGGCCGGCGACCGCAGCAGCTTTCGGCACTGCCGCTTCCTGGGGTTTCAGGATACGCTCTATACTTACGGCCACGGCAGCCGGCAGCTCTACGAGGACTGCTACATCGAGGGCACGGTCGATTTTATCTTCGGCAGCAGCACGGCCTGGTTTGAGAACTGCCAGCTAGTGGGCAAGACCGGCGGCTTTTTCACCGCCGCCTCCACGCCCGACACTACGCGCTACGGCTACGTATTTCACCGCTGCCGGGTGGGCGGCCCGGCCCCGGCGGGCTCCTTCTACCTGGGCCGCCCCTGGCGCCCCTACGCCAAAACGGTGTTTCTAGACTGTGAGCTGAGTGCCATCGTGCGGCCCGAGGGCTGGGATGAGTGGGGCAAGGAAAGCAACAAGCAGACGGCGTACTACGCCGAGTATAAGTCGAGCGGCGCGGGTGCCCAGCCCACCGCCCGCGCCCCCTGGACGCACCAGCTCACTAAGGCCGAAGCGGCGACTTACACCCGCGCCGCCGTACTACGCGGCTGGCAGCCGCCCAGGTAACTTAGACGGTAAGGGGAGCGGTAGTCTGCGCCCCGGGTCATCGACTTCTTTTCATCAGTACTAGCGCGAGTTTAGCGTAGCGTAACTCGTGCTGGCTATGACGTGGAGGCTGCGCCTCCACTGCCGCGCTAGCGGCAATAGTGCGCTCGCTTCGTTGACATGCCCGCGCAACTTGCCGCTAGCGTGGCAATGGAGTTTGGAAACTCCACCCCACTAGTCGGCGACGAGTTACGCTACGCTAAACTCTTGCCAGCACTCATTATTTTATGCAGGCGCTGCAATTACCAGCACGAGTTTAGGAATTGCTGGCGCGAGTTTAGGCGCAGCCGTAACTCGCCGCCGATCAGTGGGTGGAGTCTCCAGACTCCACTGCCGCACCAGCGGCAATCCTACGCCCACTCACGCACCTTGCCGCTGGCGCGGCAGTGGAGGCGCAGCCTCCACGTCATATTCAGACACGAGTTACGCTACGCTAAACTCGCGCCAGTAGACCCACTCATGCGCAAGCTCATTCTCCTCAGCCTATTGCCCCTCACGCCCACCCTGGCCCAAACGGTCCCACCGGCTACCAACCCCGCTATGCCGTCGGCACGCCCCGCCCCGCCGCCCCAGGTGCTGCTCATGCGGGTAGCCCAGGATGGCAGCGGCGATTATAAAACCATCCAGGAAGCGGTGAATGCCTCCCGCGATTTGTCGCAGGTGACGGTCACGATTCAGATTAAAAACGGCATCTACCGCGAAAAGCTGGTGGTGCCCGCCCACAAAACCCACGTGCGGCTGGTGGGCGAAAGCGCGCTGGGCACCATCATCACGGGCAGCGACCATACCGGCGACGCGGCGGGTCACAATACCTATTCCTCCCAAACCGTGCTGGTACAGGCCAACGACTTTACGGCCGAGCACATTACCTTCGAAAATGCCGCCGGCCCGGTGGGCCAGGCCGTGGCCCTGCACGTCGATGGCGACCGCGCCACCTTCCGCCACTGCCGCATGCTAGGCAACCAGGATACGCTGTACCCGGCCGTGGAAAACAGCCGCCAGTACTACCAGGACTGCTACATCGAGGGCACGACCGACTTTATTTTCGGCACTGCCGTGGCCGTGTTCGACCGCTGCGAAATCCGCAGCAAGCGCAATTCCTATATTGCCGCCGCGGCGACTACCGAGCGCCAGGCCTACGGCTTCGTTTTCCGCGATTGCAAGCTCACCGCTGATACGGCTGCCCGCAAGGTATTCCTGGCCCGGCCCTGGCGGCCCCACTCCCGCACCGTGTATTTGCGCTGCGAGCTGGGCGCGCACATCCTGCCTATCGGCTGGGATAACTGGCGCGACGCCGCCAACGAACAAACGGCCTACTACGCCGAATACCAAAGCACCGGCCCCGGAGCCAACCCCGCCACCCGCGCCAAGTGGAGCCACCAGCTTACGGCCCGGGAAGCCAAGCGCTATACCCTGCAAAACATCTTCGGCGGCGAGAGCGGCTGGGTGCCCCCCGGCGATAAATAACTTATTTTGCGGTATCCCCAGATGCCGTATGGTAAGCTAGCTGCAAGTCCTTAATAGCTTGCAATAGCTCGCCGCTACCGGGGCCAGCCACCGCCAGGCCGGGTACGATGGTTTGCACGGGTAGCATCTGCACCGGCGCGGTAGGTACCCCCAGCTCCCGCAGCCACTGACCTAATTGCTCAGCCGAGCTCAGGTACACAATTTTACCTAACCCGACCCAGCCGTGGGCGGCGGCGCACATGGGGCAATGCTCGCCGCTGGTGTACACCGTGGCGGCGGCGCGGGCGGCGGGGCTCAGGTGCGCAACGGCCCACTGGGCCAGCGCCAGCTCGGGATGGGCCAGGGCATTTTCGGTGTTGACCCGGTTGCGGGCCTGGGCGACTACCTGCCCGGCCGCATCGACGAGAATGGAGCCGAAGGGCTCGTCGCCAGCGTGCAGGGCCTCGGTGGCTAGCGCTAGGCAGTGCCGCAGGTGGGTTAAGTCAGTATCGGTAAGGGGGGCGGGCATAATAGCTTTAAAGTAGCGCGGACTTTGTAGTCCGCGTTCAGTAGGCTGTAGACTGACGATACGCGGACTACAAAGTCCACGCTATTACACGCTACTATTTAATCAGTACAGCGGGTGAATTGGTAAAGGTGGGGCGGCCGTTTTTGTAGCCCAGCAGCGGCTGGGCCATAGTGCGGATAGCCTCGACGGCGCTCCCGGCTTCGAGCAGCACGAAGGTGGCCGGGCCGCCCACGCGCAGGCGGGCCTGCTGGCCCAGCAGCTGGGCGGCCTCGGTGGTCACCATCTCGTAGGCAGCTCGGATGGCGTCGTCGGTGGCGAGCTGGGCCACGTTGGCGTAGAGGTTGGCCATGCGCACCAGCGAGGCGTCGCCGTAGGGAGTGAACGCATTGAGGATGTTGTTGCTGGCGATGGTGGTGCGCAAACCCAGCGCCCGCAATTCGTTGGCATTTACCACCCCGCGGGGCACGAGGTAGTCTTGCCCGTGGCCCATCAGCAGCAGGTCGGTGGCGGGTAGTACCGTCAGGGCAATGTCGGCTTCCAGCAGCAGCTGGGCCAACTCGGTGCGCTGGGCGGCGGGCAGGGCACTGAGCTTGTTGATGTGGCCCACCACCACGCGCCCCTGGTAGCCCCGGCGGCGGGTTTCGGCGGCAATCTTGGGGATGCCCGACTGGCTGGGCTCCAAGTCGAAGTCGAGGTGAAAATCCACGTCCACGTCAAATTCCTCGGCCAGGTCGAAAATCAGCTCCACGTGGCGGTCCGGGTCGGGGTCGGTGTAGTGGCAGCCGCCGACCAGGTCGGCCCCTTGTTGCAGAGCCTGGCGCAGCAGATCGTAGGTAGCCATCTCCTGGGTCAGC
>CAJYVK010000211.1 GCA_913778455.1 uncultured Hymenobacter sp.
CCCTAACCAGCTTTAGCCTTATTCCGCTCTACCTGCTCATCGTCGGAGCTTTCCGCCAGCCGTAAGTGATTTACTGCGGGCTACTGTGCCGCGGCGGGCGCGGCGGGTAGCAGCGTGGCTACCGTCAGCCCCAGCGCCGCTCCGCGCTGCTGCAGCAACGCGTAGGCGGGTTCCCATTCGTTGGGTACCTCCCCTTCCAGAATAGCTTCGAGCACGGCTTCCTTCAATTCCCCAACCTGGCGCGACGGCTTGAGGCCGAAGGTCTCCATAATGACCTCGCCGGTGATGACGGGCTTGAAATTACGCAGGTGGTCCTTGGCCTCGATTTCGCGCAGCTTTTCCTCTACTATGTCGAAGTTTTTGAGGTAGCGGGCCTTGCGCTGGTGGTCTTTACTGGTAATGTCGGCCCGGCACAGCACCATGAGGCGGTCGATGTCATCGCCGGCCTCGAAGAGCAGGCGGCGCACGGCCGAGTCGGTCACGATATCTTGGCTCAGCACAATCGGGCGCAGGTGCAGACGCACGAGCTTTTGTACCATACGCATCTCCTCCCCCAGCGGCAGCTTGAGGTCGGTAAAGATGCCCGGCACCCACCGAGCCCCTTTATCCTCGTGGCCGTGAAACGTCCAGCCCACTTTGGGAACGTAGCGCTTGGTGGCCGGCTTGGCAATGTCGTGCAGAATGGCCGCCCAGCGCAGCCACAGGTCGCCCCCGGCGGCGGCCACGTTGTCGAGCACTTGTAGGGTATGGTAAAAATTATCCTTGTGCGCGTGGTTGCCCACTTTTTCTACCCCGTGCAGCAGGGCCATCTTCGGAAAGATAAGCTGGAGCAGCCCCGTCTGAAACAGGAGCTTGAACCCGTAGCTGGGCACCGGCGACTCCACTATCTTATTAAGCTCAATCGTAATGCGCTCCTGCGATACAATTTTGATGCGCTCCTTATTGCGGCCGATGGCATCGTAGGTATCGGGCTCAATGTCAAAATTGAGCTGGCTGGCAAAGCGAATGGCCCGCAGCATCCGCAACGGGTCGTCGCTAAACGTTATGTCCGGCCCCAGCGGCGTGCGGATAGTCTTAGCCGCCAGGTCGCGCATTCCCCCGTAGCGGTCTACGAGCGCCCCAAAATCCTCGGCATTTAAGCTCAGGCCCAGCGCATTAATGGTAAAATCCCGGCGGGCTAGGTCATCCTCCAACGTGCCAGCCTCTACTTCGGGCTTACGGCTTTCGGCGCGGTAGCTCTCCTTGCGGGCACCCACAAACTCAATCTCGCCGGCCTCGGCAGTGGGGAGCATGGCCGTACCAAAATTCTTGAACACCGATACGCGCCCCCGTCCCGGCAGCTTGCGGCCTACGGCCTGGGCCAGCCGAATGCCATCGCCTACGGTCACTACGTCAATGTCTTTACTATCGCGCCGCAGGGCCAGGTCGCGCACGTAGCCGCCGATGACGTAGGCGGGCTGGCCCAGTTCGTGGGCCGCTTCGGCAATGATGCGAAAAATAGGTAGATCGGGCAGCGTAGGCGTCGTCATGAGCAAGCAGGGCAATGGCAAAGGCTACAAAGTTGGCACACGCCTGCTGATGGCTCCTATTTATTTCCCCCCTGAGCTGGCCAATATAGGCCAGGTTATCCCATTTATTTTACCGGTTTACATTATCCATCTCAACCATAACTAACGGGCAGCGTAAAGGGGGAAAAATTCAGGTTGAGGGAGATTAAAGATGTGGCAGCCTTTTTAACGCTCGCCCGCGCTAGGCACGTATCTAGCTAGTTCTTTAGCCTGTTTCTAAGAATTTTTAGCAGAAAAGCTAAAAGTGGTTTGGTTTTTGACTCACCGGCTGCTCGTTTCCATAGCCCTCGGGCAATACAATTTAACTTTTTTATCGGCGTCCCTACGTATAGACGCCTTCTCTCACGACTCTAACCTTCCCTATTGCCATGGTGCACTCTTTTCTCTCTCTACCCGCGGCTACCGGGCTCGTCGACCGACAGCGTAGCACTACCTGCTACCTGCGCAAGCTGATTGCTCTCCTCATTTTATTGACTGGGCTGGGAGCTTCGCACGCAGCGTTGGCGCAAACTTTCTACAACGACGCCATATCTGTTACGCAGCAGCCTACCGGTGGCTCATCCAGCAACGTCCCTTATGCAGGCAAGAGGAGCTATGCTCCCTACAACACATACACCCGATTGGGTAACAACAGCGCTAGCCCGACTGTAACTACTCCTAACCTGGGTACTTATGATCTAAACGGCAACAGCCAGTTAAAAATAACTAGCGGAGTAATCACGCTTAGCCAGCCTGACCCGATAGCTGGTACTTCCTATACTGGAGCGCAGCTCAACTACAGAGTGTACCTCACCGGTACTACGGCTCCGGCTTATTCAGCCATGAACTTTGTAGCTGCTGGCAATGATAGCAGAGGGGCTTACGTATTTCGAAACGACAACGCCAATATTGACATTCTCAACGGCCTCATTAATGGGGGCAATTACACGATTGATGTTCAATTCAGTGTACTCGTAGACGACGGTAGCGGTAGCATTTCGGCCGTTACCGACCCCTCTAACTCTGCTTACACGCTGGCTTTCTACGTAACGCCGCCCCCCGTTACACCCGCCGGTGGTACCACTACCTGGCAAAGCACTACGGCTACTGGTGGCAGCACCGACTGGACCTTGGCATCGAACTGGAGCAACGGCGTACCCAGCGCCACGTCCAACGCCATCATTCCGGCTAAGACGAACTCGGCTATCGTATACCCGATTCTTAACGACCCGACTGCTACCTACGCCGTCAACAACCTGACCCTGCAAGGCAACACCGGCTCGTCGGCCGCCCAGTTGACCATCGGTACGGCTACGCTGCGGGTTTTCGGTAACATCAGCCAGCCCGCTGGTGGTATGGCTGGCAATACCATCAACAACCCTGGTGTAATGGACCCCATTCGTAACTCGACGCTCATTTTAGCTGGGGGCGACCAAATCATCACCGGCCAGTTGGTAGTGGCTGACGTGGTAGTAGCCGGCAGCGGCGTAAAGTCGGTTATCAACATTCTAACGCCTTCCAACATGCTGGCCTTCCGGCCTACTTCGATAACGGATGGCGTTATCATCCAGTCGGCCGCCCAAGACGCAAGCAACGGCTCGGTTGTGACGGTATTTGACACGACGAAGAACTCTTACATTGCCCTGCTTTCTTCTTCCGCAGTGAGCGTTGTTCCTGGTGACGCCGAAACGAATACTTCGTATGTGAAAGGGGTTATGCGGGCTGACCGGACGCTGGTTAACGGCGTTATGAATACGTTTGGCAACATCGGCCTCGACCTTATGCCCAACCACACGCCGGGTCTGATCATCGTTTACCGCGTAGTAGGTGACCCCCTCACTGGCCCGCTGGCCTCGGGGGCTGTACCGACCAAGCGTTTCTATCAGATTCAGGGTGACGACAACAGCGCTAACTCGGGCTTCCGTAACTCCAACCTCACGGCTGTTTTCCACTACCTCAACTCGGCCGATGAGCTCAACGGCATCCAGGAATCGAACCTGACCTTGTTCTCGGCCCTGCAAAACGGGGCTCCCTTTACCCCCGCCTATGGCACGCTGGACCAGGCTAATAGAACGGTAACCCGCGTGGCCCTGCCGAGCTTCCCGAACTTCTACCTGACGCTGGGCGACCGTACCCGTCCGCTGCCCGTGAGCCTGACTGCCTTCACGGCTACCGCCGCCGGGGTTAATGCCAACCTGGCCTGGACCACGGCTACTGAGAAAAACAGCAGCGGCTTCGAGGTACAGGTATCGACCAACGGCACGAGCTACAACAAAATCGGCTTTGTAGCCAGCAAGTCGCCCAACAGCCAACAGCAGCAGAACTACACGTTCGTGGATACTGAGGCCGGCAAAATCGGCACCCGCTACTACCGCTTGCGTCAAATCGACCTGGATGGTACTGAGTCGTTCTCGCCCGTACGCACCGTGAATTTCAGCGGCAACGCTGTGGCTAACATTACTACTGCCTACCCCAACCCCTTCACCAGCTACGTTGACCTGAACATCGACGCCGCTACCATCGGCACCGCCCCGGTTCGGGTGCAGCTCCTCGACTTGACCGGCCGCGTGGTACGTGAGCAGGTAATCTCGGTGGAGAACGCCAGCCTGCGCCTCAACTCCCTCGATGGCCTGCGCTCCGGCATGTACCTGGCTAAGGTTTCCCTGCCCAACGGGAGCAGCGAAACGTTGCGTATCCAAAAGCAATAACGCAGCGATAGCGCCAACTGAAAGCGTCCCCGGCATTCGTAATGCCGGGGACGCTTTTTTTATTATCTAATCTGTTTCTATCTGGAGGGAAGGAAGCGAACGTTGGCTGCCCGCCGCTCCCTGGTCGGGGCGCTAATCGCGTACTACTTCTAGCGCACCACCCGGCCCCAGCCGGACAATACGCGAGGGTGCGACGCGCGTGGTATCCTCCTGGCGCCAACTCACCACGTAGTCCACTCCCCGCACAATAGCAGGACTCACTTCGCTGAATACCGCCGGCGTAGGCTCGCCGGTTTTATTGGCCGAGGTGCTCACCAGGCCATGACCGAGGCGGCGCACTACTTTGTGACAAAACTCATCTTGGGTTACGCGCAGGCCGACTGTCCCATCGGGCGCCACCAGGCCGGGCGCTACGGCGCGGCTGGCGGGTAAAATATAGGTTGTGGGCCGCGTCTGGGCCGCTAAGGCGGCCTCCAGTTCGGTGGGCACCTCGGCCGCGTAGCGACGCAGCATATCTAGGTCGGCCACTAAGACAATGCTCGGCGTACACTCGGCACGGCCCTTGAGCTTGTAGAGCTTTTCGACGGCCCGCGGCACCTCGGCATCGCAGCCCAGGCCCCACACGGTATCGGTAGGGTATAAAATAACCTGCTGGGCCAGCAACATATCGACGGCGCTGTCTACTTCCTGGCGAAAAAAATTCATTGATGACATAAGGGGATAAACTTGAAATGGAAGGGTGGGCAACGGATGCCGGAGCGCTGGGCAAGGCAGCTCCCGCGGGGCACAACCACGCGGTGCGGAGGCCGTTCAGCTACGCAACCGCAAAGATGCAGTTTTCTCCTTATGGCTTCTTACCCTCCCACTACGCACACTTTTGAGTCGCCCACGCTGCGCATCGCTTATGAGCGACGCGGCCCCGCCCAGGCTCCCGTGGCGCTGCTCCTGCATGGCTTCCCCGACGACCTCCGCACCTGGGACGTTGTGGCCGAGCAGCTCGTAGCCCGCGGCTACCAAACGCTGGCCCCTTCCATGCGCGGCTGCGGCGGCTCCGTTTTTCGTGATACCGACACGCCGCGCAGCGGCCAAACCACCGCCCTGGCCCAAGACGCCATCGACCTGCTCGACCACCTGGGTATTGAGAAGGTGCTGCTGGTGGGGCACGACTGGGGTGCCCGGGCAGCCTACGTACTGGCCGCGCTCTGGCCCGAGCGCATCGAACGCCTAATAGCCATTTCGGTAGGCTACGAAACGGGCATCAAGCCCGGCGACCAGATTCCGGTTGAGCAGCTTCATGCCTATTGGTATCAGTGGTTTTTTCACTCGGAGCGCGGCCGGGAGGCTTTGCAGCACAATCGCCGCGAATTTTGCCGCTACATCTGGCACCTGTGGTCGCCCACCTGGCAGTTTGACGAGGAAACCTTCGCCCGCACTGCCGCCAGTTGGGACAACCCGGACTGGGTTGAGGTAGTGCTGCACGCCTACCGTTTCCGCTGGGGGGCCGCCGCCCCCGACCCGCGCTACGCGGCCTTGGAACAACGGCTCCTCCCCCAGCCTATCATCACGGTACCGACCCTCGTGCTCCACGGCGAACTCGACGGGGCCAGCCTGGTCGCTTCTTCGGAAGGGAAAGAACCTTATTTCAGCGGCCCTTACGAGCGGCGTGTGCTACCGGGCGTCGGCCATTACGTACCCCGTGAGGCGCCCCAGACCGCAGATTTAACGGATTAAACGGATTGCGCCGATACGCCCGCCAGCCTGCGGCGGCGGGCTGACTAAGGTAATGTCATTACTGCGCTGTTATCAGAGTGAACTTAACAGCGTGTAAATAGACGAAGCCGCCCATCTACCCGGATAGTTAGCCCGCCGCCGCAGGCCGGCGGGCGTATCGGCGCAATCCGTTTAATCCGTTAAATCTGCGGTCTGGCAGAGCTCCACCAGCACTCCCCCGGCACTTTTGGGATGCACGAAGCACACCAGTTTATTGTCGGCCCCGCGCTTGGGAGCCTCGTTGAGCAGCGTGAAGCCCTCGGCCCGCAGCCGGGCCATCTCAACCTCAATATTATCTACCTCGAAGGCCACGTGATGAATGCCTTCGGGCTTCTTTTCCAGGTATTTCGAAATGGCACTGTCGGGACTGGTGCCGGCCAGCAACTCAATTTTGGAGCCGCCGACCTGGAAAAAGACCGTATCGACGGCCTCGCTGGCTACGTGCTCGGTTTTGTAGGGTGGTTGGCCCAGCAGGCGGGTGTAGAGCTCGGTGGTAGCGGCCAGGTCGCGCACGGCCAGGCCCAGGTGTTCGAGATTAGTAAGCATACAGGAAAGCCAGCGGGCTGAGCTGGCTGGGCAAAGCTACCGGTGCGGCTGGCAGCCAGCCGGGCAGTGCGTATTTTTAGACGAATTCCAGCTATTTTTGTGGATTCTAAAAAACTGTTTAGGCCAAAATTCTGTTTCACGGACAGTCAATCGCCTACTTTCGCATTTCTTAGCAACATCCAGCCCAGCACCATGCTTAAGCTACCTATCTACCTGGACAACAACGCCACTACGCCGCTCGACCCGCGCGTGCTGGAGGCCATGATGCCCTACCTGACCGACGTATTCGGCAACGCGGCTTCGCGCAATCACCCCTTCGGCTGGGCGGCAGAGGAAGGTGTGGACTATGCCCGCGAGCAAATTAGCCAGCTCATCAACTGCGACCCGAAGGAGATTATCTTCACCAGCGGCGCTACGGAGAGCGACAACCTGGGCATCAAGGGGGTGTTTGAGATGTACAGCCAGCGCGGCAATCACATCATCACTACCACCACCGAGCACAAGGCCGTGCTCGATACCTGCAAGCACATTGAGAAGCTCGGCGGTAAGGTTACCTACCTACCAGTAAACGAGCAGGGCCTCATCAGCCTCGACGAGTTGGAAGCCGCCATGACGCCCCAGACCATTCTGGTGACCATCATGTACGGCAACAACGAGACCGGTACGGTACAGCCCATCCGCGAAATCGCCGCCATCGCTCACAAGCACGGCGCGCTGTTTATGAGCGACGGCACCCAGGCGGTGGGTAAAATTCCGGTAGACGTGCAAGCCGACGGCATTGACCTGATGGCTTTCACCGCCCACAAGATGTACGGCCCCAAGGGTGTAGGTGCCTTGTACGTGCGCCGTAAAAACCCGCGCGTGAAAGTAACGGCCCAGATGGACGGCGGCGGCCACGAGCGCGGTATGCGCTCGGGGACGCTCAACGTGCCCGGCATCGTGGGCTTCGGCAAGGCTTGTGAGCTGGCCCGCCTCGAAATGGCGGCCGACGCCGATCGTCTCAGCAAACTGCGCGATAAGCTCGAAAAGGAGCTGCTGACCCTGGAAGAAAGCTATGTGAATGGTTCGGTAGCGCACCGCCTGCCCCACGTTACAAACATCAGCTTCAAGTACGTGGAGGGTGAGGGCCTAATGATGGGCGTGAAAGACTTGGCCGTATCGTCGGGCTCGGCCTGCACCAGCGCCTCGCTGGAACCCAGCTACGTGCTCAAGGCCCTGGGCCTGAGCGACGACCTGGCCCACAGCAGCCTGCGCTTCGGCCTGAGCCGCTTCACCACCGATGAGCAGATCGACTACGCCATCAACCACGTAAAAGAGGCCGTAACCAAGCTCCGCGAAATGTCGCCCCTGTGGGAGATGCACAAAGAAGGCATCGACCTCAACACCATCGAGTGGGCAGAGCACTAAGGTTTAATTATGAATTAGAAATTATGAATTATGAATTGAGCTTACAAATCGGCTATTCTTCATAATTATAACTTTTTAATTCATAATTCATAATTTTCAATTCATAATTCAAAAAACTCATGGCTTACTCCGATAAGGTAATCGACCATTACAGCAATCCCCGCAACGTGGGTACGCTGGATAAAAGCAAAAAAACGGTGGGTACCGGCCTAGTAGGCGCCCCTGAGTGCGGCGACGTAATGCGCCTGCAAATCGAGGTGGACGAAGCCACCAACACCATCACCGACGCCAAGTTTAAGACTTTCGGCTGCGGCTCGGCCATCGCTTCGTCGAGCCTGGCTACCGAGTGGCTGAAAGGCAAAACGGTGGACGAGGCCCTGGCCATCGATAACATGGAGATCGTGGAAGAGCTGGCCCTGCCGCCCGTTAAAATCCACTGCTCGGTACTGGCTGAAGATGCCATCAAAATGGCTATCAACGACTACCGCGTGAAAAACGGCCTGCCCGCGCTGGAGTTGGAAAAGTCGCACCACTAGTCGGTGAGGAGGTAAAAAGTGATGAGGTGAGGGAGTGAAGAGGTGGTAGGTTATGGCTTACTACTTCTTCACCCCCTCACCTCATCACTTTTTATCTCCCCTCTCTTTTCACCTTCTCACTTTTTTCGTTATTTAGAATCCTTCTTAGCGGTATCTTTGTTGTACTGATGCCCTCTGCCTCTTCGTGAGCCCTGCGGCAATTGTTTTAATTTCCCTGCCATTAGCGATATGATAACCGTTTCGGATAAAGCCAAAGAGAAAGTTGAGCACCTGATGCGCGACGCGGAACTGGACAGCACGTATCGCCTGCGGGCCTCCGTGGCGGGCGGCGGCTGCTCCGGTCTGAGCTACAAGCTGGATTTTGACAACGAGACCCGCCCGATGGACCAGGAATTTGAGGACAAGGGGGTCCGGGTGGTAGTAGACATGAAAAGCTTTTTGTACTTAGCCGGTACCGAACTCGATTTTTCGGACGGCCTGAATGGCAAAGGTTTTCAATTTCACAACCCAAACGCCTCGCGGTCTTGCGGCTGTGGCGAGAGTTTCTCGGTATAGCCCACCCTTTCAATCAGCTCTAAAGAAAGCTCCTGCGTAAGGTACGCAGGGGCTTTTTTCATATATTGCAGGCGCGGGGGAACAGTGGTCGGGCTGACTACTTTCCTATCGCTTCCGTACACGCGCTTGCATGGCTCCCGTCACCTCCGTTTTTGCTTTTTCCGAGGCCGACACGCTGCTGCAAGCTACGTTGGCAGTCTCGCTGACGGCCATCAACCTGCTACGTCCGCTTCTGGATGAGCAAGGGAAAATTGTCGATTTTCGGCTGGAGTATGTTAACCCGGCGGGCCAGCGCCTGGCGGGCCTGCCCGAGCGCCCGGCTGGCACCCTGTGCACGCTGTTTCCGCACGCGCAGGAAAATGGCCTGCTGGCTTTTTACCGCGACGTCTTCGAGACAGATACGCCGGGCAACTACGACTTTACGTACGGGGCCGACGAATACGCGGCCTTTTACGCGGTGGCGGCGCAGCGCAGCGGGCCGCTGCTGGTGGTGAGCCTGGCCAGCAGCGCCAGCCTCGACCTGCCAGCCGTGGCGCAGGCCCTGCAAGCCAGCCAGGCCCGGGAGGCCCAGGCCCGGCAAGCGGCCGAGCGCGAGCGCAACCTACTCAACGCCATTATTGCGCAAGCCCCGGTAGCCATCGGCGTATTTCAGGGTGAAGCGCAGGTAGTGGCGCAGGCCAACGAGCAGATCTGCGCCATGTGGGATACCACGCCTGCCCACGTACTGGGCCGCCCGCTGCTGGATGGGGTGCCCACCCTGCGCGGCCAAGGCTTTACGGAGCTGCTTGCGGAGGTAGCCCGCACGAGCGTCCCCTTCGTGGGTCGCGAAGTGGCTGCCCAGCTACCACGCGGCGGCCAGCTCGAGACCAGCTACTATAATTTTGTGTACCAGCCGCTCTACGATGCGGCAGGAGCCCTGCTGGGGGTGCTCGATATCTCCACGGAAGTGACTGAGCAGGTGCGAAGCCGCCGGAAAGTACAAGCGCTGAACGAGGAGTTGGCTACCGCCAACGCGGAGCTACAAGCCGCCAACGCGGAGCTTTTTGTCAATAACCAAGAACTGACGCGCGCCCAGCTGCAGTATCGGCAGCTGAACCAGGAATTGGAAAGCCGGGTAGCCGAGCGCACCGGCGCCCTGCTGGCCGCCCGGCACGAAGCCGAGCACCAGCGGCAGCGGCTGGAGCGCTTTTTCAGCCAAGCCCCGACGGCAATCTGCATCCTGGATGGGCCAGACTTTGTATTTGAGCTCGTAAATGAGGTCTACCAGCAGCTGTTTCCGGGGCGCGACCTGCGCGGCCGGCCGCTACTGGAAGCCCTGCCCGAGCTGGCGGGCCAGCCCGTGTTGCATACATTGCAACACGTGTACGCTACGGGCCGCACGCACGAAGAAGTCGGCATCCGCATTCCGGTGGCCAAGTACGAGGGCGGGCAGCCGGAGGACTTTTATTTTCACTACATCCAGCAGGCCCGCTACGACGAGCACGGGACTATTGACGGCGTGCTCGTTTTTGCCCTCGACATGACTGAGCAGGTGCTGGCCCAGCAGCAGGCGGCGGCCCTCCAGGCTGAAGTGCTGGCCAGCGCCCAGCAGCGGGCCGCGGAGCGCGAAAGCCTGTACAGCATTTTTGAGAATACCTCGGCCATTATCTGCCTGCTGCGGGGGCCAGAGCACCGACTTGATTACTACAACCCGGCGTATCAGGAGCTACTCGGAGGCCGGGCGCGGCGGGGGCGCACCATTGCGGAAATCCATTCGGAGGCAGAGAAACGGGCTTTTATTCCCCTGCTCGACCAGGTGTACCGCACGGGCGAGGCTTTTTTCGGCAGTGAGCTGCCGTTTGAAGTATTGGCCAGCGAGGACCAGCCGGCCCGCACGGTGTACCTGGATTTTACCTACCAGGTGTACCAGGAAGGCGGGCAGACGGTGGGCATTACCGCCTTTGCCTACGACGTGACGGAGCAGGTGCTGGCCCGCCAGCAGCGGGCCAGCCAGCAACGGCAATTGGCCGAGCTGTTTGAGCAGGCCCCGGTAGCTATTGCGGTACTGCGGGGCACCGACTATGTTATTGACGTAGCCAATTCACTGATCAGCAGCATATGGGGGCGTCGCAAAGACGAGGTAGTGGGCCGCCCGCTGCTGGAGGCTTTGCCGGAAGTCCGCACGCAAGGCTTTGTGGAGGTACTGGATAACGTGATTCGCAAGGGCGAACCCTTCGTGGCGCACGAAGTACCGGCCCGGATAGAACGCCGGGGCCACTTGGAGACCGTATACCTCAACTTTGTGTATCAGCCGCTGCGCGATGCCCGGGGCCTGGTGACGGGGGTAGCCGTCGTGGCGACGGAAGTCAGCGAGCAAGTCACCGCCCGACGGCAGGTGGCCCAGGCCAACGAGCGGCTGCACGCCAGCAACGCGGAGCTGGATTCGACCAACCAACGCTTGCTGCGCACCAACGCCGACCTGGATAATTTTATCTATACCGCCTCGCACGACCTAAAAGCCCCCATCACCAACATCGAAGGTTTGCTGATGGCGCTGCAAGAGCAGCTACCGGCTGGGGTGCGGCAGGCCGAGCACGTGCTGCCACTGCTGCTCATGATGGACGGCGCAGTCGAGCGCTTTCAGAAAACCATTGCCCACCTGACGGATATCTCCCGGCTCCAGCAGGCCCACGCGCAGCCGCCCGAAGAGGTGGACTTGATCGAACTAGTAGAGGAAGTGCGCCTCGACCTTGCCCCCGAGCTAGCCGCCACGCAGGCGCACCTGCTCATCGACGTAGCTCGCTGCCCTACCGTTTCGTTTTCGCCCAAAAACATGCGCAGCATCGTCTACAACCTGCTCAGCAACGCCCTCAAGTACCGTGCCCCCAACCGCCGGCCCGTGGTGCAGCTGCGCTGCCACAGTAGTCCCGCGCAGGCCATCCTGGAAGTACAAGACAATGGCTTGGGCCTAGACGAATCTCAGCAAAGCCAGCTCTTCATGATGTTTCAGCGCCTGCACAGCCACGTTGATGGCTCGGGCATCGGGCTCTACATGGTGAAAAAAATCGTGGAAAATGCTGGTGGCACCATCACGGTGCAAAGCCAGGTGGGCGTGGGCTCCACGTTTGTAGTGACATTGCCCCGGCTAGTCAAATAACCACTCCCTACCCCACCTATTCCCAGAGCGGGTAGTGCTCCAGCTGTACTTCCTGGCCGAAAAACAGACGCGTGCTTTCCTCGAACGAGCGGGTGAAATCGCTGACGTAGAAATGGTGAACTGGGGCCGCCTCCGCTGAGCTGGTTAGTAGCTGGCGGGCGGCCAGCGCCTCGGCCACGGTAGCGGCTACCACGTCGGAGGGATCGAGCACGGCCACGCGGCCCTGGTAGTGCGCCTCAATCTGAGGCTTGATGAGCGGAAAATGGGTGCAGGCCAGCAGCAGCGCGTCAATGCCTTGCAGCGCAGCGTGGTCGAGGTAGGCACGGATAATCTCCTCCGACACGCGGCCGTTGAAAAAACCCTCCTCAATCATGGGCACGAGCAGCGGGGTAGCCAGCGCGTGCAAATCCACCCCCAGGTCGAGCTGGTCGATTTTTTTGCGGTAGATATTGGAGCCCACCGTTTGCTTGGTGCCGATGAGGCCCACCGGCCGCCCCGCGTAGTGATGGCCCACGTGGGCCACCACGGGATCTATCATGCCCACCACTATGGCTTTCGAGCCTACGTACTCGCGCACCAGCTCGTAAGCGGCGGCGCTGGCCGAATTGCAGGCAATGAGAATGAGCTTGCAGTGCTGGCGCAGCAGCACGTCGCAAATCTTCACCGCGTAGGCTTGAATGGCAGCCGTACTTTTCTCGCCGTAGGGCAGGTGGGCAGTATCGCCGAAGTACACCAGGCGCTCATGAGGCAGGCGCTGGGCCACCGCCCGGGCCACGGTGAGGCCACCAATGCCGGAGTCAAAAATACCAATGGGCCGGGCAGCCAGGTCGGGGGGAACATTCATTGACCGCAGATTTAACGGATTAAACGGATTTCGGGGATACGCCCGTCGGCCTGCGGCGGCGGGCTGACTAGCAGAAGCTCTACTTTTTGAGTTTCGTGCTTACTTTCAAGGCACTATGAGCACCGTATTACGCGAGATAGACGAGGCCCTGGCGGACTTTCAGCGGCGGCACCAGGCTCGCCCGGTGGCCGTATACCTGGGCGAGCGCAAGTTTACTCAATTGATCCTGGACGTGGCGTTGCGAGGGGCACCGCCGACCCTCAGCACCGACGCGGGCCGCCCCCGCACCTATCGCAGCCTGGAGCTGCTGCGCGATGAAGTGCACGTCGATGCGCTACGCATTATCTAGCGTGACGCTTTCGCTAGCTCGGCGCGAAGCGCTCCAGCAACGCCACGGGCGTGCCGCCAAACTCAGTACGGGCGTATTCGATATAGCCCAGCTTAGCGGCCAGGCGCAGGGAAGGCTCGTTGGCTACGTCGATCAGGCACACGGTGCGGGGCCGCGCAAAATAGCCGTCGGCCCAGGCCAGGGCCGCCCCTACGGCTTCGGCAGCGTAGCCCTGGCCGTGGCAGTGCGGGGCTAGCACCCAGCCGGCCTCGGGCCAGTCGCCCAGGGCCGGACTGATGGCCCGCCGAAAGTCAGCGAAGCCCACGGCCCCGATAAACTCCCCGCTGGCTTTTTCTTCCACGGCCCAGTAGCCGAAGCCGCACACCGGCCACAGCCCCGCGGTACGCAGAAGGCGCGTCCACACCTCACTTTCGGGCAGCGGCTGGCCCCCGAGGTACTGGTAAAACTGCGGCTGCTGCCACATGGCCAGCATGGCGGGCAGATCGGCGGACTGGTGGCCCCGCAGGCGCAGACGCGGCGTTTCGAGGAGGGGAGCCTGATCGGGCATAAGGCTGGGCAACTAGTTATAAGATGGGCTGAATGGTGCGCCACACGGTACGGGCCACCAATTTATGCCCCGCGGGCGTGGGATGGATGCCGTCGCGCTGGTTGAGCTTGGCGATCCCCCCCACGTTTTCGAGCAGGAAAGGAATGAGCGTGAGCTTGTTCTTGGCCGCCAACTCGCCGTAAAGCTTTTTAAAATCGGCGGCGTAGGCCGGTCCCATGTTGGGCGGAATCTGCATGCCGGCCAGTACGATTTTAGCCTGCGGAGCTTTCTGGCGCACGGTGTCGATGATAGCTTGCAGATTCTTGCGAGTATCGGCCAGGGGCAGGCCGCGCAGGCCGTCGTTGCCGCCCAACTCCAGCACAAACACGCCCACTGGCTGGCGGCTCAGCACCCAGCCAATGCGTGAGCGCCCGCCGGCGCTGGTTTCGCCGCTGAGGCCGGCGTTGACGACCGTATAAGGCAGGTGCAGCGAATCGACGCGCTGCCCGATGAGCGCGGGGTAGGCTTCGTCGGGCTCCACGCCCAGGCCAGCCGTGATGCTGTCGCCAAAAAACAGGATGGCCGCCTGGCCCTTGGGGGCCGGAGCCTCGGCGGCGGTAGTGGCGGCCGGAGCCGCCGATGAGGTGGCGGGGGCCGAGTCGGAGTGGCAGCCAGCGGCCAGCAGGGCCAGCAGCAGCGCGCTTCCAGGCAGGTATTTCATGGGAAGAAAAGCGAAATCAGGCGAAAGTATAGGCCAGCGGCGTGCGTCCTACGTAGCCATAACCAATCGGGAGGCGTTTTTCTTTCCCCTGTACCGCTCCTCCCCTTTCCACCGGCCTATTTAAAGTAGCGTACCACGAGCCACGCGGGCCGGCCGAAGGCCGGCAACGCAGTCGGCACGCCTGTAGGTGGCGGTTATGGACTACTCCACCGCTAGGCGTAGGCTGGTAGTATCGTCAGGGGGTAGCCGGGGCCGGTGAGAGCCGTTCTACGCTCAGGCGGCATGCTTCATCGAGTAGGAGTAGGCGCACAAGGACTGCCACGCTGAAGTCTCTAGTGCTTCGCCAGCTTTACCTGCTGCTGATAATCCACCAGTTGGTACCGTCACTTTGCACCACGATGCCGCGCCCACCCGCACTGGTGTTCAGGCCGTAGGTGCCAAAGGTGCCGCTTGCGTCGCGGAAGGAAGCCGATACGACGTAGCTACCACCCGTTGTGAGCAAGTTGTACATGCGCCCCGAATTAGTGGCACTTGGGGTAGGTAAAGAAATATTTCCCCCTACTAGTACTGTGTAGTCGTTGTCAGCCACGGTGCCGCTGGTCAGCGTGCGAATGCTAGCCGCTACCGAACCCACTACTTGCAAGGTGCTACCTGGGGTTGACGTGCCGATGCCCACGTTTACGGCGTAGTTACCCGTAGCACCTAAGACCATCGTATTACTTGCCCCTACCGTCGCATACGCTCCAATGGCCGTCGCATTTATCAACCCATTTGCGCTAGGCCCACTAGCATAGCCTAAAGCCGTTACGCCCTGACTTCCTCTGCTAAACCTGTCACTCTGGGCACCTACCATCGTATTGTTATTGCCCGTTTCGTTGGTTCCTGACTGGGAGCCAATAAAGGTATTGTTGCTGATGGGTGAATTCAGTTGGTCATACCCGCTTTGGTAACCAACACAAGTATTATTATAGCTGACTGCTGTAGAGTATCCGCTTTGCATGCCGATATAGGTGTTATAATCACCTCCGCTCTGATAGCCACTCTGGTAACCAAAAAACGCATTGCCACTGCCGACGCTGCTACGCCCGCTCTCTGTGCCGGTAAACGTGTTGTTACTCCCCGTATTCGTATAACCGCTGAAGTAGCCTACGTATGCATTGTTGTTGCTGGTGGTGCCGAAAAGGCCGCTCTGTTGGCCTACATACAGGTTGTAGCTACCAGTTGTATTTTGTAGCTACCAGTTGTATTCAAGTAGCCGCTGCTCCCTCCCAAGAACATGTTATACGAGCCCGACGTGTTGTTTAGCCCACTAGTATAGCCCATGAAAATATTGCCTCCGCCAGTCGTCACCTTGCCGGCCTGGTAGCCCAGCAAAATATTGCCTGTTTTTTGCCCGATGTTGAGGCCGCCATCAGCCCGGATACCCAAGCCCGTTGTGTTGCCTAAGTCGTCCCCGGTTCCCGTAAGCGCCGTTGCTACCACGGCGTTTTGCGTCGTGAGCGTACCGCCCACCGTGCCATTGCCGCTGACGTTGAAGCTACTGCTGGCCTGCTGCGTAGTCGTATTTTGAATGAAGCTCGTGCCAAAGGCAGTCGTGGCACTGCTACTGCTTAGGTTACCGTTGGCATCGGCCTGCACCACACCGGCCCCCAGCCCACGCAGGCGGGTGCTGCCGTTCACGTCGAGCAGGGCGCTGGGGGCCGTGGTACCGATGCCGAGCTGCCCGTTGCCGATGAATCGGGCCCACTCGGTCGTGGCGTTACCCGTGGTGACCCCGCCAAAGCGAATACCGTCGTTGCCATTCGTGCTCAGTCCCTTTTGGTTGAGCAGCCAGGTTTCGCCCTCTCCCCCGGTGCGGTTCCATTGTAAAAACGCGCCCTGGCTGCCCACCGCTGCATTGCCGGTAGCCTGCACAGAAGCGGCTGTCGCACCACCGCTGATATTGAAGTTGGCTCCCGTCTGCTGGCTGGTTTGGTTTCGAATGAAGCCCGTACCGCTAGCCGGCACTACTTGCTGCCAGACTGAGCCGTCGTAGTAGTAAAATCCGGTTGGTGCGGTGGTCTGGTAGACAATTAGGCCGGTCGCTGGGCTGGCTACGCTACCTGTGCTACTCACGCGGGGTAGCAGCGCGCCCTTGTTGCTGCTCACGATGTCGAGCGCGGCCGAGGCATCGGGGGCAGTGGTACCAATGCCCACGCTCTGGGCGCGGCCGGCAAAGGGGAGGGTGGCCAGCAGCAGGGCGGTCAGGGGGGCGCGGAACAGCGCGGCGTAAAAATGAGCCATAGCAAGAAAGGGGCACAGTGAGCACTTGTCCATCCGTGCCCCTAAAATACCGTTGCCGCCCCGATTAAAAGGTCAGCGGTCAGGCTGGCCCCAGTACGGAAGGATAGTAGCAGTAGCGTAAGCTTATTTCACCGTGCCATCACGCAGGGGCTTTTCACGCAGGTTGACAGAAGCCATGCTTAGGGAAGTAAAATAGTCAAACGCTGATGGTAGCGCTCGCCTTAATTAACCCCTACTTGGCGTCCTGAAAAAGAAGCACTTATCCCGAAGATTTAGCCTCCCTCCTACCACCCCGTTACACATGGACCTTTAGCTGGGCTGGCATCAAATCAGGTCTAGCCAGTAAAAAGCCAATAGTTGCCAGTCCGACGCAGGTAATTTACGGAGGACGTAAAAGGGACGGAAGTCAATAGTAGCAGGTCACTTCCTGATAAGTTTTTACTAAGGCTACCCGAAAACAAGCAAAAGTATAGGCCGGCCAGATGCGTCCTACGTAACCTGTAACCAGCGGGAAAATGTCCTTCCTGCTGAAAGATTATTACACCCGAAAATCCACAGTGATAGCATCCTGCTAGCACTTTCGCCAATATTGTACTGCATGACCAGCCTGCAAGTCGAGAATCTTACCAAGACCTACACCAGCGCGGGGCGCGAGCTTACGGTGCTGCACGAGGTCAGCTTCAGCCTTCAGCCGGCCGATACGTTTGCCATCGTAGGGCCGAGCGGCAGCGGCAAAACCACCCTGCTGGGCCTGTGCGCCGGCCTCGACCGGGCCAGCAGCGGCAGCGTGTGGCTGCAAGGCATTCAGCTCGATAAGCTGAGCGAAGACCAGCGGGCGGCCGTGCGCAACCAGCACGTGGGCTTTATTTTCCAGAATTTTCAACTGCTGCCCACTCTCACGGCTCTCGAAAATGTGCAAGTGCCGCTGGAGCTGCGCGGCGAGCGTAACGTGGCTCGCCAGGCCCAGGCGCTGTTGGAGCGAGTGGGCCTGGGCCAGCGCGGGCACCACTATCCGGCCCAGCTTAGCGGCGGCGAGCAGCAACGCGTGAGCCTGGCCCGCGCCTTTGCCAACCGCCCGGCCATTCTCTTTGCCGACGAGCCCACCGGCAACCTCGACCCCGACACCAGCGATACGGTGGCGAAGCTCCTTTTCGACCTCAACCAGGAAGCCGGCACTACGCTCGTGCTAGTGACCCACGACTTGGAGCTGGCTGCTAAAACTCAGCGTATTTTGAAGATGCGCGGGGGTAAGGTGGTGGAAGAAACGGCCAGCTGGCGGTAGTCTTTAACCGCAAAGCGGCGCGACTACCCGCTGGCCAGTGGGGCGAGTCTCCAGACTCGCGTACGACAGACGACGCGAGTCTGGAGACTCGCCCCACTGGCTGGCCTACCGTTACGCGCTGCGCGCTAAACGGTGGCCAGTTGGCCAGCGCCCATTGCTGTTGGCTTATTATTTTTTATCGCAGAAAGTACGAATGGATTTCAAGTGGCTTTTCACAATGGCGTGGCGCGACTCGCGCCGCAGCCGTTCGCGCCTGGCGCTGTTTATGTCGAGCATCGTGCTGGGCATCGCGGCGCTGGTGGGCATCAATTCTTTTGGCGACAACTTGGCCCGCAGCATCGGGGCGCAGGCCCGCGAGTTGGTGGGGGCCGACCTGGTGCTTTCTTCAAGCCAGCCATTTGACTCTACCCTGCGGCCGGCGCTGCGCCGGCTGGGTCGCACGCGCACCGACGAAGTATCGTTTGCCTCGCTCGTATCGTTTCCGCGCACGCAGGGCGTGCGGCTGGCCCAGGTGCGTGCGCTGGGGGCAGGCTTCCCGTACTACGGCGACTGGGAAACCCAGCCGACGGCCGCCAGTACCGACTTTAAGGCCGGGCGCGGCGCGGGCGCGTTGGTCGATGATGCGCTGCTGGCCCAGTTCAACGCCCGCGTGGGCGACTCGGTGAAAGTAGGTACCCTCACGGTGCCCATCGTGGGGCGCGTGCTCAAAACCCCGGGCCAGAGCGGCTTCAGCGCCGCCGTGGCACCCAAAGTATTTATTCCCATCACGCTGTTGGGACAAACTGGCCTCGTGCAGCGCGGCAGCCGGGTGCAGTACCGCACGTACTACCAATTTCCGCTGGGGGTCGACGTGGCCGCCGCCATCAAGCCTTACCAAGTACGCTTCGACCAGACCGGCATCGACACCGACACCGTAGCCAGCCGCCAGCAAGCCACGGGCCGCGCCTTCCGAGACCTTACCCGCTTTCTCAGCCTCGTGGCCTTCGTGGCGCTGCTGCTGGGCAGCGTGGGCGTGGCCAGCGCGGTGAGCTTGTACGTTAAGGAAAAGCTGGCCAGCGTGGCGGTGCTGCGCTGCCTGGGGGCCAGCGGGCGGCAGGCGCTCCTGATCTACCTGCTGCAAACGTCGGGGCTGGGCCTGCTGGGGGCGGCCATCGGGGCCGGGTTGGGGGCCGTGGTGCAAGTGCTGCTGCCTAAAGTACTAGGCAACTTTCTGCCGGTGGAGGTGAGCATGAGCGTGTCGCTGGCCTCGGTAGGACTGGGGCTGCTCACGGGACTGGCGATGGCGGTACTGTTCGCGCTGCTGCCGCTGCTGAGTATCCGGCGGGTGTCGCCGCTGCGGGTGCTGCGGGCCTCGCTCGACGAAGATACCGCCACGCCCGACCCGCTGCGCGGGCTGGTGCTGGCGCTCATCGGCTTATTCGTGCTGGGCTTCTGCTACGCCCAGACCCGCGACTGGAAGCTGGCGCTGGGCTTTGCCGCCGGGTTGCTAGCGGCGCTGGCTGCACTGGCCGGGCTGGGCCTGGGGCTGCGCTATTTGCTGCGGCGCTTCTTCCCCACTGGCTGGAGCTACGTGGCCCGGCAGGGATTGGCCAACTTATTCCGGCCCCAAAATCAGACCGTCACGCTCATTCTCTCGCTGGGACTGGGCACGTTTTTGCTGGCTACGCTCTACCTCACGCAGGCGGTGCTGCTGGGCCGGGTGCAACTGTCGGGCAGCGGGCAGCAGCCCAACCTAGTACTATTTGACATTCAGACTGAGCAGGAAAAAGGCGTTGAAAATCTCTTGGCTCAGCAGCGGCTGCCCATTTTGCAGCGCGTACCCATCGTAACCATGCGGCTGGCTTCTATCAACGGCAAGTCGGTATCGGCGCTTAAGAAAGATACCACCAACGGCATTCCGCCCTGGGCGCTCACCCGCGAGTACCGCGTGACGTACCGCGACACGCTCAGCAAAACCGAGAAGCTGGTGGCGGGCACCCCGCCCCAGCGCCCCGCCCCCGGCGGCCTGCCCCGGGTGTCGGTCGATGCCAGCTACTTCGAACGGGTAAAGCTTAAGCTCGGCGACACGCTCACTTTCAACGTGCAGGGCGCGCCCATCGCTACCGTCGTGGGCGGCACCCGCGAAGTCGATTGGGGCCGCGTGCAAACCAATTTTCTCGTGGTGTTTCCCACGGGCGTGCTAGAACAGGCTCCGCAATTTCACGTCATTCTCACGCGTACGCCCAGCACGGCCGTGCTGGCCGCTACCCAGCGGGCCCTGGTGCGCGACTTCCCCAACGTCTCGGCCATCGACCTGGGCCTGATCTTGCAGACAGTGGATGAGATTTTGACCAAAATCTCGTTTGTCATTCGCTTCATGGCGGGCTTCAGCATCCTTACCGGGCTACTTGTGCTGGCCAGCTCGGTGCTCATCAGCCGCTACCAGCGCACCCGCGAAAGCGTGCTGCTGCGCACGCTGGGGGCCAGCCGCCGGCAGATTTTGCGCATCACCTTGCTCGAATACGCGCTACTCGGCTCGCTCGCGGCCCTAGCCGGCGTGCTGCTGGCTGGGCTGGCCGCCTGGGCGCTGGCCGTGTGGGTGTTCGATACGCCGTTTGCCGGTAGCAGCCTGTGGCCGTTGCCCCTCCTAGTAGCTCTAGTGGCCTTCCTCACGGCCCTCATCGGCGGGCTCAATAGCCGCTCGGTGCTCAGCCAGCCCCCACTGGCCGTACTACGCGCCGAGGGCTAGGCAGTTTAACGTCGTGAATTAACCTAGCCGGCGCGGGCGGCAGTCCACGCCGGCCAGGCGGCTTGAAACCCATCTATACGGAACCCGCCGCCGCGCTTCACCGTCGCCCGAACGCGCCCTACCTTCGGGGGGTTATGCGTATTCAGTATTTACCAGCCGAGTTGGGGGCCGCCGGCCACGACGCGGCGCAGGTGGTTGACTACCGGGTGCAAGCGCCCTGCCGCAACAACCGCATTCAGCTGACCCAGCACGTATTCAGCTTCTTGCTGGAGGGCACCAAGGAAATGACGACGCCCAGCCACGCCGTGCGCATCGACAGCCACCAGTTCTTACTCATCAGAGCTGGCAACTGCTTGATGACTGAGCGATTAAGCTCCGGCAATACGTACCACAGCCTGCTGTTTTTCTTTTCTGAAGACCTCGTCGAGCGCCTCGCGCAGCGGCAGGCCCACCTCGTGCGGCCGGCTTCCCCTACTCTGCCTGGCTTTGTAGTACTACCCTACGACGAGTACATCAGCCATTTTGTACACGGCCTGCGGCTGTGGCACCAGCAGGGCCAGCCGGCGCAGCAAAGCCGCCTGCTGCACGCGAAGCTCGAAGAGATTATGCTGTACCTGCTGGAACGCGAGGGTCCTGGGCTACTCAGCACGCTGCTGGGCGGGCCGCGGCCGACCAGCCCGCAGCAAGTGCTCCGACAGGTAGTGGAGCGCAACGCCCTCAACCCGCTGGGGGTGGCCGAGCTGGCTTTTCTGTGCAACATGAGCGTCTCCACCTTCCAGCGTCATTTCCAACGCGAGTTTCAGACCTCGCCCAGGCGCTGGTTTCAACAGCAGCGCTTGCAGCATTCGGCCTATCTGCTCACCACCCAGCAGCAGCGCCCGACCGACATCTACGCGGCCATCGGGTTTGAGAATCTATCGAGCTTCACCCAGGCATTCAAGCAAAAATTCGGGCTCACGCCCAAGCAGTTTCAGTCGGCTAGTCGATTGACCGTTTAGCAACACTTTTTGAACGCTCGGCGCTACCTGGCGGGCATGGGCAAGGGGTAATTTTGCCTCATCAATTAACCCCATTACC
>CAJYVK010000212.1 GCA_913778455.1 uncultured Hymenobacter sp.
CCTTTTCCCTGTCGCTATGCGCCCCCCCTTTTTTCTGCTCCCCGCTGCCCTGCTGGCCCTGGCTCGCCCCGCCCTGGCCCAAACCGCCCCCGCCGCCTCCGCCCGCCCGAATCGCCACCAGCTGGGCCTAACAATCAGCCCCGAGTTCGACAACCTCTTCACCGCCAACCAGGTCCTACCCCTGGGCCTGCTCTACAAACAGCAGCACCGTCCCGGCCGCGCCTGGCGCCTGCGCCTCACCGCCCACTACTCCCGCCACGACACGGCCTCGGCCGGCGGGGCCTTCTACATCCAGGAGAAGGGACCGACAGCCCGCGTGTGGGAAGTCAACGCCTTCGCCGGCTACGAGTGGCAGCACCAACTCGGCCGCCGCTGGCAGTGGTACTACGGGGCGGAGGCGGGCCTGGGCTACCGCAGCGAGCACCGGGATTACACTAACTACTACCACAATCCTACCGGCTTTAATGGCGGGGGACCTTACACAAACACGGATGTTGGCTTCCGCGACCTGTCCCGCTGGCAGGTGCAGGGCCGGGGGTTCGTGGGCTTGAGCTATGCGCTGACTTCGAGAGTACGCCTGTTTGCCGAAACGGCCGTGGGAGTAAGATACCGACACCAGAAGAGTTGGGGCAGTTACACCACCACTGTTGATAATCCTAATTACGGAGTATCACCTGGCGGAACATTTAGAGACTTAGTCAAGAAAACATTCCGTGTCCATTATCAGCCCGTTCAAATAATAGGAATATCTGCCTGTTTTTAATTTTTCACTTTTCAACTCCATCCATGAAAAAGACACTCTTACTTGTTTTTTTACTTACTTGTGCCGTGCTATACATAGCGAAGGCTCAAGGAGGCATTAACGTCTCCCCCGACGGCGACGCCTGCCCCAATAGGGAGTATACATATACTTACACCGGTTCAGGCATAGGATGCAAATGGGTGGTAAAAGGCGAAAGCAGTATTGTCTCCGGTGGCGGGGTGGGCAGTACGTCCATCACTGTGCGCTGGAAAGATGTACCTACCGACGCCAACAGTAACCCCACCTCTATTGCAATGGACTGCGGCACTGGCGGTACCACCACCCGCGCCGTCTTCGTCAGCTCCATCAGCAACGTGACGCCGGGCCCGCTCACCGTCAACGGCACGGCCGTGGGGGCGCAGTTCGCCCTGCCCTTCGGCGACAATACCGCCCTGACCCTGAAAGTGCCCCCCGTCGAGCTGCCCCGGAGCTCGGCCGGCGCCGTACCCCTCTACGCCCTGACCTACGAGTGGGTCATCCCCGCCGACTGGCGCTACAGCGACGGCTACGTCTCTAACGGCAGCACCCCCCACCGCCTCAGCGGCAGCCCCCAGGCCGGCAACCAGATTGCCGTCACCCCCGCCCCCGGCACCGACGGCACGATCAGCGTGCGGGCCGTCAACAACACCTGCATCAACGCCTCGACCGGGCCCGACAACTCCCTGAGCCAGACCCTGAGCGTGAACGTGACGCGCCCCACCCCCACCCTGACCATCGTCAGCGACAAGACCCCCAACGGCGGCAACT
Organism: uncultured Hymenobacter sp.; assembly: GCA_913778455.1. GTDB lineage: Bacteria > Bacteroidota > Bacteroidia > Cytophagales > Hymenobacteraceae > Hymenobacter. The sequence continues at coordinate 1,550 of CAJYVK010000212.1, forward strand.
TCTCCCTCAACTGCGGCGACCAGAGTGACTACCATTTTCGGGTAGTGGTGGCCCCCATTCCGAGCGGCGGCAGCTTCAGCAACCAAGCCTTTCAAGTCACTGCTCCCCTCACGGCTACCGGTCCACTCACGGGCAGCTACGCCGTCAATACGGCGTTCAGCGGGGCCACGGGGTTGGCTGGCCTTCTCTTCCGGGCCCGCTACACGCGCAATGGGGCCTCTACCGACGTCTACGCGGCGGTCCAGATCGACGTAAAGTCGTCGCTGGCTCCCATCAGCTTTGTCAACCTGCCCACCCACCTGTGCAATGGTGAGTCGGCCATCCTACGGGCCAACCAGGTAGTGGGGGCCTCCCAGTACACCTGGACGCTCCCGGCCATTCTGACCACTACGGCCACGCCCACTACGCCGGGCGGCCGCGATTACGTCACGACCACCCCGCAGCTCCCGATAACGGTGGGCGGCAACGCCTACCTCTACACCTACCGGGTGGCCGTGCAGGTGGCCGCGGGCAGCGCCTCTTGTGGCAGCAGCAGCACCACTGGCACTTTCGTAGTCGGCCTGGCCGAGCAGATAAACGTGAGCTCGTCGAGTCAGACTTCCTCGCAGAATCCCTACCAGGTTTGCGCCAATCAGCCGATACATTTTGCGGTTACCCTGGACGGCCAGCAGGCCAACGTGACCGGCTACGACTGGGTCGTGAACGATGCGGCCTATGCCCCCGGCAACGGCTCCTCCGCCATCAACTTATACTCGCCGCCGGCCGGGCAAAGCCTGCACGTGATTGCCACGGTACACTCGCCCTGCGGCGACCTCACGCGCGGGGTGTACGTTACCAGCGCCAACTCCATCGATGGCCAGCCCTGCGAGCAGTTCTTCACCGGCCCTTCGCAGCCCGCCGAGCAGATGGCCGCCTACCCCAACCCCGCCGACCGCGACCTGACCCTGGAGCAGGGCGGCGGCACCGTGCGCCTCTCCGATGCCTACGGTAAGCCCGTGCGCAGCCAAGCTACCCGTCCCGGCCGCCTGCACCTCGACACCAGCCGCCTCCCGGCCGGGCTTTATTTCCTGGAAATGCGCGACGGCAAGGGCCAACCCGTTCGGAAGCAGATTCAAGTTCGGCACTAATAACCCAGAGATGATAAATAATAACCTAATACCAGAAAGAAAAACTAACCTATAAATAGAAACGCTGATTAACGCAAAAAGCCGGCTGCTAAGCCGGCTTTTTTTGGTTGGGTGAGGACTTGCGGCGCGGGCCGCTGTCGTTGGCGAGGAGCACGGCCAGGGCGGCCAGGCTCAGGCGTAGGGCCCATTTGGCGGCGGTGCTCATTTGATGTCTTTGGTGGGGAGCTCGGGGCGAGCCTTTACAAATACCTGATTGGCTTCCAGCACCTTAAGCGTGCACGAGCTCCCGCCCGAATTATCGTCGCAGGTCGTGCCGATGATGTGGCCATCCTCAAAATCGAAGTAGCAGCTGGGGCAGCCTGCACCCGAAATCACGTAGCGGCTGGCGTTGGGCGTGAGGTAGTAGGTGCTATCGTCGGTGCCGCGCAGGGGCAGGGCAATGGCCCGGTAGCTACCATTGTTGTTACCCATCCCGATGAGGTAATACACCGGCTGGGCGGCCTCGCTGCCGGGAGCCTTGCGCACCATAATGCGGTCGATAACGGTGCCATCGTGAAACTGCCGGATGAGCGCCGCCGCCAGCACTGATTGAGCCAGCTTGTACTTCACGGTGCCCTTGCCGTCGAGCCGCATGATCTGGCGGCTGCTGGCCGAGCCTGATAGCGAGGCTCCGGCCTCGTCGTTCAGGCGCTGGGCCTCGCGGGTGGGGTCGCTGGCTTCGCGGCGGCGCGTGGTTTCGCACGAGCTGAGCAGCAGCAGGCCACTGAGTAGCCCGAGCAGCAACAAGCCAAACAAACGGGGTAGCGCACGCATAATAGGCAGGTTCCTTTCGGTGAGTTGATTTCTAGTTTCCCCCTACGCAACCACGCCCCAAATTGATGCTACTTCCCCCAACCAGCTAGCCAATAATGCCAAACGGGCACGCTGGCTTAGCCAACGCGCCCGTCTGATTACCGGTGCGACGGGCCGCTTAGCGCGGCTTGTAGTATTTCATGGCCTCGGGAAGCAGGCGCTGAATGTCGGCAATGCGGGTCGCATCGGCGGGGTGGTCGGAGAGAAACTCGGGGGTGTTATTCTGGCTCTGGGCCGCCATGCGCTCCCAGAACGGGATGGCCGCCTCGGGGTTGTAGCCGGCCATTGCCATGAAAATCAGGCCCAGGTGGTCGGCCTCGCTTTCCTGGCGGCGGCTGAATTTGAGCAGCAGGCCCTGCGTACCCACGCCCACGGCCTCCTGAAACAGATTGGTGGTCGTGGTCGGGTTTTGCGACAGGGCCGTGGACAGCGCCGTACCGCCGAGCTGGGCGGCCAGCTGGTCGCTCATGCGCTCGGCCCCGTGCTTGGCCACGGCGTGCGAGATTTCGTGGCCCAGCACCACGGCCAGCCCGGTTTCGTCGCGGGTGAGGGGCAGGATGCCCGAGTACACGGCTACTTTGCCGCCGGGCATGCACCACGCATTCACCGTTTTGGGGTCGTCGATGAGGTTGAATTCCCACTGGTAGCCTTCGAGCTGATTGCTCTGGCCCTGCTGCCGAAAATACTGCTCCACGGCGTTGGCAATGCGCTGGCCCACGCGGCGCACCATCGCCACGTCGGTCGAATTGGTCGAGAGCCGGGCGGTACTCAGCGTTTGCTTGTACTGCGTCATGGCCAGCGAGTTCATCTCACTGTCCGACACCAGGCTGAGCTGGCGACGGCCGGTAATCGGCACCGTGGTACAGCCGGCAGCCAGCAGTAAGCTGCCGGCGAGGAGGAATTTCTTAAACATGAAAAAAAGCGTGATAAGGGGTAAGCAGAGAGAGCGGTAGCCCGGCAGATGGCAAGCCCAAAATGGGCAAATTTGCCCGCCGGGCTGGCTTCGCTATACGCAACGGGGCGGGTGAAATGTTTACTTTGTACTACAGCCTGCCGCCCCGCGCCGGTGCTTTCTCTCCCCTCGCCTTTCCTCACCCATGAAAATTATCTGCATTGGTCGCAACTACGCCGACCACATCGCCGAGCTGCACAACGAAACGCCTACCGCGCCCGTCATCTTCCTCAAGCCCGAAACGGCGCTGGTGCAGCGCGGCCAGCCGTTTTTCGTCCCCGCCTTCTCGCAAGACGTGCACCACGAGCTGGAGCTGGTGCTGCGCATCTGCAAAAACGGTCGCCACATCGAGGAGAAATTTGCCCACACCTACTTCGACGCCATCGGCCTGGGCATCGACTTCACGGCCCGCGACCTGCAAAGCGAGCTCAAGAAAAAGGGCCTGCCCTGGGAGCTAGCCAAAGCCTTCGACGGCTCGGCCCCCGTGTCGCCCACCTTTAAGCCGGTGGCCGACTTCCCCGATCTGGCTAACATCAATTTTACCCTCGAAGTCAATGGCGAGGTGCGCCAGCAAGGCAATTCGAGCCTCATGCTGCACCCGTTCGCCAAGATTCTGGCTTTCGTGTCGCAGTACATCACCCTCAAGCAGGGCGACCTCATCTTCACCGGCACGCCCGCCGGCGTGGGGCCGGTGAAGCCCGGTGACGAGCTGGTAGGCTACCTGGAAGGCGAAAAGCTCCTAGAGGTTCCCGTGCGCTAGACTGTAGGGTAAGCTTTAGCTTGCCCCGCGTCGCCATTACTATTCCCTTTACTTTTATTCGGGTGGGCACCACCGCTGCGTAGCGGCGGCAAGCTAAAGCTTACCCTACATTTTTATTTTGCTCAATACTAAACTAATGCGCTGGCTGCCGCTGCCAGTGGCAGGTGGCCTTTTGTTGCTGGCTACCATCTCCCACGGCCAGGACGATGGCCAGGACGAGCCGGCCGCCAACTCGGCCACGGCTACCGGGCCCATCCGGCCGGCCGCCACGGCGGCGGGGCAGGTCAACGTAGCGCCCGGTTATTTTTTGTTTCCGATTGCGCCGGGCCAGCCGGGCTTTCTGGCGGCCAGCATGGGCGAGCTGCGGCCCAATCACTTCCACGGCGGGCTCGACATCAAGACGGCCAGCGTGGTGAACAAGCCCGTGTACGCCTCGGCCGACGGCTACATCTCGCGGCTCAAGCAGTCGTCGTTTGGCTACGGCAACGTGCTCTACATCACCCACCCCAACGGCCTGACCACCGTGTACGGCCACCTCAACAAGTTTGAGGGCGCGGTCGGGGCTGAGCTGCTGCGCCGCCAGTACGAAAAGCAGACCTACGAGCTGGAATTGTTTTTCCCCAAGGGGCAATTTCCGGTGAAGCGGGGCGAGGAAGTGGCCCTCTCGGGTAACACCGGCGGGTCGGCCGGCCCGCACCTGCACTGGGAAGTACGCGACGCCCAGGACCGCCAGCTCAACCCCTTGCAGTGGGGCGGCTTTTCGGAGATTCAGGACCATACCGGCCCCACCTTGCAAGCGCTGGCCGTGGAGCCGCTGGCCATTACGGCCCGGGTGCGGGGCCGCTTCGAGCGGGCCGTGCTGGTGCCCAAGCTCCAGCCCGCGCCCGGCGCGACCACCGTGTGGCCCGATACCGTGACCTGCTTCGGGCAGGTTGGATTACTGTTGCAGGGCTTCGACCGATTTGATAACGCCTGGAACAAGAACGGCATTCAGCGCGTGACGGTGCGGGTGAACGGCCAGCCGCACTACCAGCACGTTATCGACGCCATTCCGTTTCCCAACGGCACGCGGCAGGTCAACAACTTCGTGGATTACGCCTACGCCCGCACCGGCGGCCGCACCCTGCAAAAGCTGTGGGTGGAGGAAGGCAACGACCTGCCCATCTTCACGCCGCCCGGCCTGGGCCAGGGCAAGCTCGACGTGGAAGCCAGCAAGCTGTACACCATCGACTATGAATTGGCTGATTCGTACAACAATAAAGCCACCGCCCGGCTGGTGCTGCGCGGCGAAAAGCCCGCCGACTACGCCCGGCTGGCTGGCCCCGCTACCCCCGCCGCCAAGCCCAAGCTGAGCTACGACATCACCCGCAACTTGCTGCGGGCGACCGTCCTGCACGCTCCCCTCGACACCGCCGGTCAGCCGCCCTACCTGCTGCTGCGGCGCGGGGGGCGGCGGCTCTCCCTGCGCCCCAGCTACTCGGTGGGCGCGGCCACCACCTACCTCTACGACCTGCGGGCCGGCCTGCCCGATTCGCTGCTTTTTGGTGACGTGCGCCAGGTATTCGACCGCCAGGCGATGATCGCGCCCGGCCAGGAAACCAACTACGCCACGCCCTACGCCAACGTAGTATTCGGCCCGCAAACGCTGTTTTCCAACTTCTACCTGAGCACCTTGCACCGGGCCGACGCCGGCCCCGCCGCCCCCGAGAGCTGGACCATCGGCACGGCGCTGGTGCCGCTCTACCTGCCGCTGCGCCTCACCCTCAAGCCCGCTACCCCGCCCGCCGACCGCGCCCGCACCGCCATTTACAGCGTGTCGGCCAACGGCGGCCGGGCCTACGTGGGTGGCACCTGGAACGAGGCCGGCACCCAGATTTCGGCCAACCTCAAGCAGTTCGGTCAGTTTCGACTCTACACCGACACCAAGCCCCCCGGTGCCCAGCTCGTGAGTCGCACCGGCGGCCAGCTCATTTTCCGGGTGGGCGACGACCTTTCGGGGCTGGCCTCCTACAAGCTGCTCATCGGCGGGCGTTTCCGCCTGCTGCGCTACGAGTATAAAAACGCCACGCTCTTCACCGTGGCCGGCGATACCCTCGGCCCCGCCCTGCGCGGCCCCGCCGAGCTCCGCCTCACCGACCAGGCCGGCAACGAGAAGGTCATCCCACTGAGCTTGTGAAGCTGTACAACAGAGCTACCCCACACAGCTTTTGCGACAGTTCCCGCACCCAGCCAACGGCCAACTCCTAATTCATAACTTATAACTCATAACTAAAAAAGAAATGCTCCTCGAACCCGGCACTGCCGCCCCCGACTTCACAGCCCCCGACCAGCACGGCAATCCTTTCACCCTGAGCAGCCTGCGTGGCCAGCGGGTAGCGCTGTACTTCTACCCCAAGGATGACACTCCCGGCTGCACTGCCCAGGCCTGCAACCTGCGCGACAACGAGGCCCAGCTCGCCGCCCGGGGCATTAAAGTGGTGGGCGTGAGCACCGACGATGCGGCCTCGCACGGCAAGTTCGCGGCCAAGTACGAGCTCAACTTTCCGCTCGTGGCCGATACCGACAAAGCCATCGTGAACGCCTACGGCGTGTGGCAGGAAAAGAAAAACTACGGCAAAACCTACTGGGGCACCGTGCGCACCACGTTTCTAATCGACGCCAACGGCGTGATTGAGAAGGTTATCAAGCGCCCCGACACCAAGGAGCACGCCGCCCAGGTGCTGAAGTAGGCGGGCGGGCAGCCAGTTGACGCTGCTTGTCATCCGCAACCGACTCTTCCCTCTTAGTTGCTGGCCGAAATCGCCGCTAACTTGCACGAACACTGTCGCTAGCTGCTCGTTACCCCCGTCTGTCATGCTGAGCCTGCGAAGCATCTTATCACGCTCCAACGAGCTGTTCGGACTTGATAAAATGCTTCGCGGGCTCAGCATGACAGACGCTTTTTAGGCATTTATATGACCGGCGTTCTTATCCTTTAGCAGTAAGACAAGCAATTCTCCTACCCCGCATTCACCAGCAAAATCTTACCGATGTGCTCGCTGCTGGTCATGAGCTCCTGCGCCCGGGCGGCCTCGGCCAGCGGGAAGGTTTTGTAAATAACCGGCTTGAGCTGGCCGCTGGCGGCCAGCGGCCACACGCGCTGCTCAACCTCGGCGGCCAGCTCGGCTTTGTAGTCGGCGGAGCGGGGGCGCAGCATACTGCCGCTGATAGTCAGGCGCTTGCTCATGATGTCGAGCAGGTTGAGCGCGACTTTGGCTCCTTGCATGGCATTGATGTACTGCAAGCGGCCGTCGGGGGCCAGCAGGCGCAGATTTTTGGCGGTGTAGTCGCCGCCCACCATGTCGAGGATGACGTTAATTTGCTCGCCTTTAAATGCCTGCTCGAAGTCTTCTTCCTTGTAATTGACGCACCGCGCCGCGCCGAACTTTTCGCAGTCGCGGCACTTGTCGGCCGAGCCGGCGGTGGCCAGTACCCGGCTGCCCAGCGCCGTAGCCACCTGAATGAGCGTGAGGCCGATGCCGCTGCTGCCCCCGTGCATCAGCACGGTTTCGCCGGGCTGCAAGGCGGCGGTTTGGAAGACGTTGCTCCACACCGTGAACGTGGTTTCGGGCAGGCTGGCCGCTTCCTCTACCGACCAGCCGGGCGGGATGGGCAGGCAGTGGCGGGCATCGACGGCGGCGTACTCGGCGTAGGCCCCTTCGCTTACGAGGGCGCACACGCGGTCGCCCACTTGCCAGCGCGGGGCCGAGGCGCCCACGGCCACCACCTCGCCGGCCACTTCTAGGCCGGGCACCACGCCGGCCACGGGCTGGCCGCCGTACTTGCCCTCGCGCAGGGCGATGTCGGAGCGGTTGAGGCCGGCAGCCTTTACTTGGATGAGCACTTCGTGGGCGGCGGGCGCGGGCCGGGGCCGCTCCTGGAGCTGCAATACTTCGGGGCCGCCGGGGCGGGTGATGACGATAGCTTTCATGGGCAGTAAAGACGAGCAGCAGCGGCCGGGCGTTGTGCCGGGGCCAACTTCTGGCGGGCCTAGTCGGTTAGGGCTGGGTATTTTCTCCTGACCACTTCTTTCACCTTATGGAAAACCTGACCGGAAAAGTCGCCCTCGTAACGGGCGCGGGCAAGGGCATCGGCAAGGCCATTGCCGTGGCGCTGGCCCACGAGGGCGTGCACGTGGGCCTGCTGGCCCGCTCCGAAAACCAGCTGGCCGAAGTAGCCGCCGAGCTGCAAAAGCTGGGCGTAAAAACCAGTCTCGCCGCCGCCGACGTGGCCGACGAAGCCGCCGTGAACGCCGCCGTGGCGCACATCACCGGCGAGCTGGGGCCACTCGACATCCTCATCAACAACGCGGGCATCGGCACGTTTGCCAAGTTTCTCGACATGCCGCCCGCTGACTGGGAGCACATCATCCGCGTCAACCTGCTCGGCGTGTACTACGTGACCCGCGCCGCGCTACCCGCCATGATCGAACGGCAGTCGGGCGACATCATCAACATTTCCTCGACCTCGGGCCTGCGCGCCGCCGCTGGCAGCAGCGCCTACAGCGCGTCCAAGTTTGCCGTGATGGGCCTGAGCGAGGCCCTGATGCAGGAGGTGCGCAAGCACAACATCCGGGTGTCGGCCCTCACGCCCAGCACCGTGGCGACCGAGCTGGCCATCAGCAATAACCTCACCGACGGCAACCCGGAAAAGGTAATGCAGCCCGAGGACATTGCCGAGTTCATCATTTCGCAATTGAAGCTCAACCGCCGCATCTTTATCAAGGAGGCAGGGCTGTGGTCGACTAATCCGTAAGGGATTCTTTAGCGCAATGAGCCGTAGCGCAGACTTTTGATCTGCGCTTTGACTGCCTGTCGGACGCGGGCGAAAAGTCAGCGCGACGGCCGGCTCCTGTGCAAAAAACTACGCGGCGGCATCAGGTAGCCATCCCTACCCGGTGCCGCCGCTTATGCATAAACTCGTCTCTACCCTGCTGCTCTGCTGGCTGGCCCTGCCTGTGCTGGCCCAGCAGCAACTAGCCAAAGCTCGCCAAAACAGCTACCTCACCAAGGTTTTCCGGCTGAGCACCGCCCAGGCCCGGCACCTCTACGAACATGGGCTGGAGGCTGCCCGACCCGATTTCTTTACCGTACCCGTCGATTCGTTTCCGACCGACAAGCCAGCCTGGCCGCTGCTGCCGCTGGGCTACTACCTGGTGGCCCACACCGAAGGTCCCGAACTGGTGTACTGGCTGCGGGCCGAAACGTCGCGCACGCTGTACGTAATTGACAATCAGACCGAGCTCGCCCTGGCCGTGCGCGACTCGCTGGGCCGGTTTATCGAGGGGGCGCAGGTGGCGGTGGCGGGCCAGCCCCTGCCCTACGACCCCGCCACGCATACCTACCGGCGCGAGCAGCGCAGCCAGGCGGGTATCGTGGCCGTTACGGCGGGTGGGCAAACCACTTTTCACCCGCTAACCCAAACCTACCAACAGCCAGAAAGCTCCTGGCGCGAGGGCAACGCGCTACGGGTGGGCCGCCGCGTGCTGTACGGCCGGCCGCTGGGCTACCTTACCCAGCCTATCTGGCGCATGGTGCGCAACATTAAGAACCCCTCCCAGGCTACGGGGCTGGTGGGCCTGGTACGCTCGGCCTTTAGCGCAGAGGTACGCGCGCAGCGGGGCTACCAGCGCGAGCAGCGCCAAGAAGAGCGTGCGCAGCGGGGCTACCAGCGCGAGCAGCGCCAAGAAGAGCGTGCGCAGCGCGGCAACCGGCGCGAGCAGCGCCAGGAAGCGCGCGCGCAACGCCGCACGCAGCCCAGCCAGCAATGGCAGAGCTACTTGCTAGTGAGCCAGCCGCGCTACCGCCCCACCCGCGACACTCTGCGCCTGAAGGCGCGGGTGCTGCGCTCCAGCAGTCGCCCCAGCACCCAGCCGCTCACGCTGTGGCTGAGCAATGGTGGCCTGCCCGGCCGTAAGCGCCTGGCCAGCCTGCGCCCGGTGCGCCCCGGCTCCTACGAGTATAGTCTGCCGCTTACCGATACGCTGGGCCTGCGCGTGGGAACCACCGCCACTCTCACGCTGGAAGACCGCCGGGCGCACACCGTAGCCGAAGGCAGCTTTCGGTTTGAAGATTATGAGTTGAACAACAATCACTTTACCCTGCGCATGCTGGAAAAAGAACCCCGGCGCGGGCAGCCGCAGGCGGTGTTCTTACGGGGCAGCGATGCCAGCGAGCTGAACCTGCTCGACGCGCGGGTGCGGCTCACGGTGGTGCCTACCAGCGGGCCGCTGCGGCCGGTAGACCGGCGCTTGTTTGTGCCCGATACGCTCTGGACGCACACCCAAACCCTCGACCCCACGGGCGAAACCCGGGTGAATCTGCCGGCGAACATTTTTCCCGCCACCGAGCTGGACTACGAGGTGCGGGCGGTTTTTCTGACAACCGACAACGAGCGGCACGTCGAAACCGCGCACCTACACTACCACTTTGACCCCGGCCGCCTGCACCTCAGCCTCGACGGCGACTCGGTGCGCCTGAGCTACGACTCGCTGGGCCTGTCCCGTCCCCACCGCGCCGAGCTTGCAATCACCCGCGCCGACAACGCTCCCGGCGACAGCACCTATTTCCAGCAGCTCCTGGTGCGGCTGCCGCGGACTTTGCCGGTGCTGCCCCAGGCTACCCGCTACCTCTTACGCGACGGGGCCGGGCGCTCCGTTAGCCTTTTCCTGGAACCCACCAACGCCGAGCTCACGCTCGGCTCGGCCCGCACGGCCGACTCGCTGCGGCTGGCGGTGAGCAACCCGCGCCGCCTACCCTTCTGGTACTACGTGTACCGGGACAACGAGCTGCGCTACCGGGGCTACGCTACTGATTACCAATTGGCGATCAAAGAAAGCAACAAGGCTAACTGGTACGTGTCGCTGCACTATCTCTGGGCGGGCCGGATGCAAGCAGCGGAGTATTCGGTAGGGCTGGTGCAGCGGCAGCTCACCATCGCCGCCGACGAGCCGGCGACTGCTTACCCCGGCCAGCGGCTGCGGCTGGGGTTCACGGTTACGGATGAGCACGGGCAGCCCGTACCCGATGCCGACCTCACGGCCTACGCTTACAGCAGCAAGTTTGAGCAAAGCACCTTGCCCGCTCTACCCAACACCGAGCAGCCCGTACCCGGCCGCGTGGCCCGCCAGCGCTTTACGCTCACTACTAGTTTCGGCCGCTACGCGCCGGAGCGGCAGCAGCTGGCCTGGCAGCAATGGCGGCACCAGCTGGGTATCGACTCCCTGCAATTTTATCGCTTTCTGTATCCAGCCAATGGGGCGTTTTACGAATACCGGCCCGCCCCGGGCGGCCTCACGCAGGTAGCAGCATTTGTGGTCGATTCGGGCCGGGTGCAGGCGCCGATTGCTATTTACATCGATGACCAGCCGGCTTATATTCACGACGTTAACCAAGACCAGCCCTACGTAGCCGTGGCCGACAGCGGCTACCACACGCTGGGGGTGCGCACCGCCAATCGGCTCATCACGCTGCGCGACGTATACCTGCGCGCCCAGCGCAAGCTTACGCTGAGCATTGACCCCAATTACGCCCGCGACGAGCTGACTGTGGAAATGCGACCCGATACGCTGCTGCCAGACGAGCTACTGGCCCTGCGCCGCACGCTCCTGGCCATAACTGGCCAGGTTTCCTCCACGCTACGCCAGGGCACGGTACTGCGGCCGCTGCCTACCAGCTACTACACTCAAGACCTGACGCTGGCGGGTCCTTTTCAGCCCGATTCCACTCTGCTGCGCCCCCTGCACGAGGAACAGTGGCCGGATAACGGCGGGCGACGCAAATTTTTATTCGAGCCCCTGTACAGCTACCAGTTCGGCCCGGGCCTTATCAAAATGACCTGCCTCGACCCTGAGCAACTGGGGCCGCTCAACGGCGCGGGCCTGCCGAGCCCGCTCCCGCTCGACGATTTTGCCTACACCGAAGCCAGCCTGCGCCCCTGGGAATACGCGCCAAAAACTCCGACTGACCCAACGCACCGCAGACGGTCAGGGCAGGGCAAACCGCGTAAAAAG